>NZ_LMGU01000001.1:3140410-3510616 GCF_001427525.1 Microbacterium sp. Root61
CCGGGGCGCGGAGCTCGCCGCGGCGGGGGTCTGGGTTCCCGGGCTGCCGCCGGCGCACCCGGCTCCACCCGCGGGTCGTCCGGGCGAGGTGCTGCTGCGCGCCGATGACGTCTCGGTCGGGCGCGTGCGGGGGGTGGCCGTGGCAGCCGGACTCTCGCTGGAGGTGCCGGCGGGTGCGGTCACGGCGATCACGGGTCCGAACGGCGCGGGCAAATCGACGCTCGGCCTCACCCTGGCCGGGCTGCTCCCGCCCGTGCGCGGAAAGGTCGCCGCGGCGGCGAACCTCGCCGACGGCATCGCGGCCGCGCCGATCGACTGGACGTCGCGCCAGCTGCTGTCCCGCATCGGCATGGTCTTCCAGGAGCCCGAGCACCAGCTGCTGGAGACGACCGTCCGGGCCGAGCTGGAGGTCGGGCCGCGCGCGCTGGGGCTGGCCCCCGACGAGATGGACGCCCGGGTCGATGACCTCCTCGAGCGGCTGCGCCTGGCGCCGCTCGCCCGGGCGAACCCGTACACGCTGTCCGGCGGCGAGAAGCGGCGGCTCACGGTCGCGGCGGCGCTGGCCAGCCGGCCGCGCGTGCTGGTGCTGGACGAGCCGACGTTCGGTCAGGATGCCCGCACGTGGGCGGAGCTCGTGGCGATCCTCGCCGAGCTGCGCGACGCGGGGTCGGCCATTGTGACGATCACGCATGACGAAGAGGTGGTGCGCGCCCTGCATGCGCGCACCTTCGCACTGGACGGTGCGTCATGACACTTCTGGAGACCCGCGCGCGGACGGGAGCGATCGCCCGCATCAATCCGGTCGCCAAGCTGGGGGCATCCGCTCTCATCGCGATCCCGCTGATCCTGACCCTCGACTGGGTCTCGGCCGCGACAGCTCTGCTGCTGGAGGCTCTGCTGCTGCCGTTCGCGGGGCTCGGCTGGCGCGAGTTCTGGACGCGCACCTGGCCCGTGTGGCTGGCCGCGCCGCTGACGGCGCTCACGATCGCGCTGTACGGCGAGGCGTCGGGGCAGGTCTACGTCGACTGGTTCGTGGTGCGCGTCAGCGAGGGCTCGCTCGAGCTTGCACTCGCGACGTTCTTCCGCGTCCTCGCGATCGCGCTGCCCTCGGTGGTGCTGTTCGTGACGGTCGATCCGACCGACCTGGCCGACGGCCTGGGGCAGGTGCTCCGGCTGCCCTCGCGCTTCGTCATGGGGGCTCTGGCCGGCCTGCGCATGATCGGGCTGTTCCTGGACGACTGGCGCGCTATGGAGCTCGCGCGCCGTGCGCGGGGGGTGGCGGATGCCGGCCGCCTGCGTCGCTTCCTCGGGATGGCGTTCGCGCTGCTCGTGCTCTCGATCCGGCGCGGCTCGAAGCTCGCGACCGCGATGGAGGCGCGCGGCTTCGGTGCGGACGGCGAGCGGACGTGGGCGCGCGAGTCGCGGTTCGGCGCACGCGAGTGGGCGTTGATGGGCATCGGCCTCGCGATCTCGCTCATCGCCGTGACGGCCGCGGTCCTCGCCGGCACGTGGAACTTCGTTCTCGGCCCCTCGGCCTGACCCGGGCGTTGGCGTACCGAGCTCAGGGTGCGAGTGCCTGATAGGCGTCCTTGAGGGCGGGGTAGTAGTCGTCCCACGCGACCGTGGCGACATCCTTGCCGTCGTGCGCGGCGACGAGCCGGTCGAGGTAGTACTCCCAGCCCGGACCGATCGAGCCGACGTCCTCGCCGGGGTTGAGGCGCTGCCCGAAGGTCAAGGTCGTGCCGGCGGCGTCCTCGTGCAACTCGAACCACAGATGCCATGCCCCGGCGCCCATCGACGTGTCGCCGGCGAATCGCCGTGGCGGATCGCACTCGAGGATCGCGTACTGCTCGGCCGTGGCATCCGCCGACTCGGCCGTCATGAAGAAGTCGACCGTGCCGCTCGCGGGGTCGCCCTCCCAGCGCCCGATCCAGCGCTCGAGCCGGTCGGACACGGTCAGTTCGCGCCAGATCTCCGCCGCCGACGCGGCGAAGTGGCGGGTGAGGATGAGGTTCGGCCGCCCGTCGATGCGGGTCACGGTTCCGCGGATCTGCGTCATGTCGCGTCCCAGAGCTCTCGGTAGTATTCGAGGCGCTCGCGGTCGGGCTCGACCCCGTAGGCCTCGATGAGCGTGTCATCCCACCCAGGGCCATAGTTCCACTCCGTCGACATCGCCGCCACCGCGATGTCCGCCCAGCGATCCGCGACCCCGAGGGCGCCGAGGTCGACGTGGCCGCTCCAGCGTCCGTCGTCGCCGACGAGTGTGTTGGGGCAGCAGGCGTCGCCGTGGCAGACGACGAGCAGGTCGATCGGCGGCGGTGTGATGAGCGAGGCGGGGACTCGGATGCCGCGACTCGCGGCATTCGTGATGCGGCTGGGTACATCCCACCGGAAGTGGCAGCGACCCACCGGGAGCGCGTCGTGCAGGGCGCGGAGCCCTTCGCCGACGGCGCGGACCGCGGTCGCCGCATCCGCCCGCCAGCGGCGCGCCACCGCGCTCTCGCCCTCGAGCGCCGCCGTCACGAGGAACTCCGTCGTTCCGTCGGCCCCGTGCGCGAGCACCCGGGGCACAGGGGTGTACGCACCCGCCCACGCCATCCGCTCCGCCTCGGCGGCGAAGCTCGACTCCGCGTTGCGCGGACCCCACTTGATGTAGCGCCCGTCATCGGTGCGGAAGGTCAGGCCGCCGATGCCGTTCACCCAGACCGGGGTCAGTTCTGCGCCCTCCGCAAGGGCGCGCACCTGGATCGGCACCTCGACCGAGTCGGTGGGGATCGACATCTGCCTATTGTCGCCCCGACGCCGCCGATTCGGACGGGTTGGCCCGGTTTTCGCCCCGGCGCCCTCGGCGCACCCCGGCGCGACGACCCGCCAGCCACTCAGCCCAAGAGGGCCTCGCGCAGGAGGAGGGCATGGTTGCGATCGGGGTCGTGCACGCCGTACAGCAGCGTGACGACGTCATGCCCGGCGATCGCAGCCCGCAGGTCGGCGATGGCGGGGTTGCCCGCGACCTCGGCGCGGTACGCCTCGGCGAACTCCGCCCAGTCCAGGCCGTCGTGGTGGTAGGCCTTACGCAGCTCGGTGGAGGGCGCGGCGTCCTTCGCCCACAGGTCCACAGCGGCGCGCTCCTTGGTGAGCCCGCGCGGCCAGAGGCGATCGACCAGTACGCGCCATCCGTCGTCGGGGGTCGCAGGTTCGTAGACCCGCTTCACTCGCAGCTCCATGGGGACAGTCAACACCCGAGCGGCGGGACTAGCCTGGACGCGGCGGCATCCCCGTTCTCGGATGGAACTGAGTGCCGCGTAAGCTGACACAGGATGTCGCGACATCCGCGGTCTGTTCGAAGGAGAGCACATGGAAATCACCGGAACCAGCGCCCTGGTCACGGGCGGCGCGAGCGGTCTCGGCCTGGCCACCGCCCGTCGCCTCGCGGCTGCAGGAGCGGTCGTCACGATCATCGACCTGCCCTCGTCGGCGGGCGCGGACATCGCCGCCGAGCTCGGCGGATCGTTCGCCCCGGCCGATGTCACCGATCCGGCGCAGGTCGCCGCGGCCGTCGAGATCGCCGCCCAGGCGGGTCCGCTGCGGGTCGTCGTCAACTGCGCGGGGATCGCCCCGCCGGCCAAGGTGCTCGACCGCGAGGGCAACCCGGCGCCGCTCGCCGACTTCGAGCGCGTCGTGCGGGTCAACCTCGTCGGCACCTACAACGTCATCTCCCAGGCCTCCGCCGCAATGGCACGCACCGACGCGGATGCCGCGACCGGCGACCGGGGCGTCATCGTCAACACGGCCAGCGTGGCGGCGTTCGACGGGCAGATCGGTCAGCCCGCCTACTCCGCGAGCAAGGGCGGCGTGCACGCGATGACGCTGCCGATCGCCCGCGAGCTCGCCCGCTACGGCATCCGCGTGCTCACCATCGCGCCCGGCATCATGGAGACCCCGATGCTCAAGGGCCTGCCGCAGGCCGCGCAGGACTCCCTGGGTCAGCAGGTGCCCTACCCGTCGCGTCTCGGCCGCCCCGACGAATACGCTCAGCTCGTGATGAGCATCGTCGAGAACGGCTACCTGAACGGCGAGACCATCCGTCTCGACGGCGCGATCCGCATGGCACCGAGGTAAGGAGCACGATGAGCGATTCTCTGCTGTACACCGTCGAGGACGGCCTGGCCCGCATCATCCTGAACCGTCCCGCGCGCCTCAACGCGTTCGACGACGAGCTGGCGGAGGCGTGGGATGCCGCGACCGCCGACGCGGTCGACCGCGACGACGTCGGGGCGATCCTGGTCGGCGCATCCGGACGCCACTTCTGTGCCGGCGGTGACGTCATGGCGATGGCCATGAGCGGGATGCACGGCTCGGACATCACGCGGCTGGCCGGCGTCATCAACCGCGGCATCACCGCGCTCACCGGTTCGGCCAAGCCCGTCGTCGCCTCGGCGCAGGGCACCACAGCCGGCGGTGGCCTGGGCATCCTGCTCGCCACCGACTACGCGGTGGTCGGGGAGAGCTCGCGGCTCGGCAGCCTGTACGCGAACATCGGGCTCACCCCGGACCTGTCCGTCTCCGCACAGCTGGCGCGCGCCGTCGGCGAGCGGCGGGCGCTGCAGCTCGTGCTGCAGGATCGGATGCTGTCCGCCGAGGAAGCCCTCGAGTGGGGCCTGATCGCCGAGGTCGTCGCCGACGACCAGGTGGAGGCTCGCGCCGAGGCAATCGCGCGATTCTGGCTGGACGGAGCCTTCGCGGCCTACGGCCAGGCCAAGCGGCTCGTCCGCGACGGCTCGCGCTCGGAGTTCGCCCACCAGATCGACGCCGAGGCGCAATCGATCGGGACGTTCCTGGACACCCCCGAAGCACAGGCCCGGATCGCCGCGTTCGCCGCCGCATCGACCCGCCGTTCCGCCGAGAAGGAGACCCGATGACCGACAAGCCGCTCTCCGGCAAGACCATCCTGATGTCCGGCGGCAGCCGCGGCATCGGACTGGCGATCGCCCTGCGCGCCGCCGCGGACGGCGCGAACATCGCGCTGCTCGCCAAGACCGACACCCCGCATCCGCATCTCGCCGGCACCGTTCACTCGGCGGCCGAGGAGATCCGGGCGGCCGGCGGCAACGCCCTGCCGATCGTCGGCGACGTGCGCAACGACGACGACATCACCGAGGCCGTACTCAAGACCCAGGGCGAGTTCGGCGGCATCGACATCGTCGTGAACAATGCGTCGGTCATCGACCTGTCCGGCTCACTCGACCTCGGAGCCAAGAAGTACGACCTGATGCAGGACGTCAACGTGCGCGGCACGTTCATGCTCTCGCGCGCGGCCGTGCCGATCCTCCGGGAGAGCGCGAACCCGCACATCCTGTCGCTGTCGCCGCCGCTGAACCTCAACCCGAAGTGGTTCGGGGCGCACACCGGCTACACGCTGGCCAAGTACGGCATGACGATGGCGACGCTCGGCATCGCCGCGGAGTTCGCGAAGGACGGCATCGCCGCCAATACGCTGTGGCCGCGCACGACGATCGCCACGGCCGCGGTGCAGTTCGTCCTCGGCGGCGATCAGCTCATGAAGGTGAGCCGTACGCCGGAGATCTACGCCGATGCCGCGTACCAGGTGCTCATCCAGCCCGCCCGCGACTACTCGGGGCAGACCCTGATCGTCGAGGACGTGCTGGAGGCCGCGGGAGTGACCGACTTCTCCGGCTACGCCGCGGTGCCGGGTACACCCGACGAGCGGATGTACCCGGACATCTTCCTCGACTGACGCCGCGCGACTCAGGGGCTCGTGAGGATCACGAGCCCCTGAGTCGCGCGCGTCATCGCGACGTAGCGGTCGACCGCGCCCTCGATGCCGGTGCCGAATCCGTCCGGGTCCACGAGCACGACGAGGTCGAACTCGAGACCCTTCGCGAGCTCCGGCGTCAGCGATCGCACGCGCGGCGTGCTCGCGAACGCAGGGGCGCCGATCACGCACGCGACGCCCTCGTCGTGCGTGTCGAGCCAGCCGTCGAGGATCGACTGGAGCCGCGTGATCGAGTCGCGGAGCACCGGGATGCCGCTGCTGCGGACGGATGTCGGCACGTTCGCGTCCGGCAGCACCGCACGGATGACGGGCTCGGCCTCCGCCATCACCTCCGTGGGCGTTCGGTAGTTGATCGTCAGGCCGGCCACGGTGACGTGCGTGACCCCCGCCTGCTCCAGCCGCTCCTCCCAGGACTGCGCGAACCCGTGCCGGGCCTGAGCGCGGTCGCCGACGATCGTGAAGCTGCGCGACGGGCAGCGCAGCAGCAGCATCTGCCACTCGGCATCCGTCAGCTCCTGCGCCTCATCCACGACGATGTGCGCGAACGGGCCGGCCAGCTCATCGGGATCGGTGCGCGGGAGTGAGGCCTCGTCGACCAGAGTGTTCTGGAAGTCCTGGCCGCGCAGCATCGACATGACCGCCATCTCCGAGTCGTCCGCCGCGATGAGGTCCTCGACCACCCTCTCGCGCACCTCCTGCTCGGCGGCGAGCTGTGCTTCCCGTCGACGACGCCGTCGGGAAGCCCCCGGATCCCCGACCCGCTGTCGGGCCGCGTCAAGCAGCGGGAGATCCGAGACGGTCCAGGGAGCGGCATCCGATCGCTGCAGCGCCGCCACCTCATCGGGTGCGAGCCACGGGGCGCAGCGGCGCAGATACGCCGGCACCGACCACAGATCACTCACGACCTGGGCGGGATCCAGCAGTGGCCATGCCTTGTTCACGGTGCGCATCAGGTCGTCGTTCTGCAGCAGCGAGCGGCGCAGGAGGGCGGGCGGGACATCGGAGTCGTGCAGGTCCACGAGGATCGCCAGCAGCGCCTCGACGACGTCATCGCGGGCATCGTTGTGGGTCGCTCCCGGTTCGGCCGCATCGAACGCCTCGGCCCAGTCGTCGGGCGTGAGCACGACCTCCGCCCACGGGGTCGCCACCACCATCCTCCGGGTGGGCGGCTCCTCGTAGAGCGCGACGGCGGGCTCGATGGCGGTCACCATCGCCCCCGTGGACTTGAGCTGCGCCACCCGTGCGTCGGGTTCGACCACCGCCGCGGCCCCCTCCGGCACGAGATCGCGCAGTGTGCATGTCTCCACGCCCTCTTCGCCGAGCCCGGGCAGCACGTCGGCGACGTAGTCGAGGTAGGGCTGGTGCGGACCGACGAACAGCACGCCGCCGCGGCTGCGGGCCAGCCGTGGGTCGGCGTAGAGCAGGTACGCGGTGCGGTGCAGTGCGACGACGGTCTTGCCCGTGCCGGGACCGCCGTCCACGACGAGGGCGCCGCGCGACCCGGCGCGGATGATCGCGTCCTGGTCGGCCTGGATCGTCGCGAGCACATCGCGCATCCGGCTGGACCTGCTGCCGCCCAGGCTCGCGATGAACGCGGACTGGTCGTCGAGGGCCGCACGCCCCACCAGGGCGTCGGGCGCGAACACCTCGTCCCAGTAGTCGGTGATCCGACCGTGCATCCAGCGGTAGCGGCGACGGCTGGTCAGGCCCATCGGGTTGGCGTGGGTGGCTCCGAAGAACGGCTCGGCCGCGGGGGAGCGCCAGTCCATCAGCAGCTGCCGTCCGGCGGAGTCGGTGAGGCCGAGGCGCCCGATGTACAGCGGTTCGGAGTCGTCGTCGCGCACGATGTGGCCGAGGCAGAGGTCGATGCCGAAGCGGCGCAGGGTGTTCACCCGGGCGGTCAGGCGGTGGATCTCGAGATCCCGATCCAGAGCGGCCTGACCGCTGCCGCCCTGCTCGAGACGCGCGGTGTCCAGCCGCCGGGTCAGGTCGGCGATCGATTCGTCGAGGGTGGCGGCGATGGCCGCGAAATGCTGTTCGTCGCCGCCGATCAGGGTGGGATCCGCCTTGGCGGCGAGGTGAGGGGAAAGGTCGAACACGGTGTCTGTCAGGGGTTTCATGGCAATGATTCCGATCTCGCACGTGCACGCCGCAGGTGGATTCGCGGCGCGCAGCCGACCAGTATGCGCCGTCAGGGGGGCCTTGCGGCAAGCCCCCCATCGCGGGGGATAATGGAGGAGGAAGGACGCTTCGCCTCTGCGTGCGACGCTCTTCCTCTCCGCAGCCACTCGGGTGGCGGCATCCGTCGGATTGACTCGTGCGGTCGTGGCCGCCTATGGTGACTGAGGCCGTACCGGCCGTGGACGAACAGGAAGGCAGGTGAGCGCGATGTCGAGTCATAGTTGCCGCGCCACCGTTTCGTCTTCGCTGGTCGGCTCTTCTTCTCTTCGCTGATCTCCGCAAGCAAGCGGTGGCGTGACGCATGCGTGGCATGCGCAGTCTCCGCGGCATCCGCTCTGCGATGCCGCTTGCAGAACATGAGTGATCGAGGTGAATGATGATGGCACTGGTCGATAACGCCGTGTACGTGGACGGACTCCGTACGGCTGACCCCGCAGATGTGACGGACACGTGCGAGGTGGTCCGCGACCGTGGGGGAATGGCCTGGATCGGTCTCTATCGGCCGGGCGCCGACGAGATCCGGGAGATCGCGGAGGAGTTCTCGCTGCATCCGCTCGCCGTCGATGACGCGCTCGCCGGGCATCAGCGCGCCAAGCTCGAGCGCTACGGCGACACTCTGTTCGTCGTGCTGCGTCCGGCCCGCTATCTCGACGACGTCGAGCGGGTCGAATTCGGCGAGCTGCACCTGTTCGTCGGCCCGGACTTCGTCGTGTCGATCCGCCACGCGGAGTCGCCGAACATCGCGCGGGTTCGGCGGCGTCTCGAGGGTGAGCCGGAACTGCTCGCGCTCGGCCCCGAGGCCGTGCTGTACGCCATCCTCGACGAGGTCGTCGACGACTATGGACCGGTCATCGCCGGCCTCGAGAACGACATCGATGAGATCGAGGACCAGCTGTTCGCCGAGGAGGGCGTCTCGCGTCGGATCTACGAGCTCTCCCGCGAGGTCATCGACTTCCAGCGGGCATCCCAGCCTCTCGTCGGGATGCTCGAGGCGCTGCTGCGCGGGTCGGAGAAGTACCAGGTCGACCTCGAGCTGCAGCGCTACCTCCGTGACGTCCTCGACCACACGTTGCGCATCGTCGAGCGGGCCGGGGCCTTCCGCGCGATCCTCGAGAACGCGCTGACGGTGGAGGCGACGCTCGTCGCGCAGCGGCAGAACGACGAGATGCGACGCATGACCGAGCTCAATCTCGCGCAGAACGAGGAGATCAAGAAGATCTCGTCGTGGGCGGCCATCCTGTTCGCGCCGACGCTGATCGGAACGATCTACGGCATGAACTTCGACCACATGCCCGAGCTGCACTGGACGTGGGGCTACCCGTTCTCGCTGGCGCTCATGGTGGGGATGGGCGCGGCGCTCTACGGAGTGTTCAAGTACCGGAAGTGGCTGTAGGACGCGAGCTCAGCCGACGCGCCCGTCGAGGACGTCGACGGGCTTGACCGCCACGCCTCCCGTCATCCGGAGCAGGATCGTCGAGGTCAGCACCCCGGCGGCGAGGATGCCGGCCAGCACCACCAGTTGGAACTGGCCGGCCTCCAGCGGCGACGCCCCGGCGAAGACCGCGCCCACGAACGCGCCGGGCAGCACCACGATGCCGGTCGTGCGGGTCTGATCCACTGACGGCAGGAGCGCGGTGTGGGTCGCTCGGCGGGCGAGGGTCCGGGTGGCCTCCCAGGGCGTCGCCCCGAGGGCGAGCCATCCCTCCACCTCGTCCCACTGTCCGCGGAGCGAGGCGCCGTAGATCCGCTGCGACAGGATGGCGACGGTCATCGTGTTGCCGATCACGATCCCGCCGACCGCCAGCGCGTAGCGCGGGGTCAGAGCGAGCGCACCGGTCCCGAACACGACCGTCATGACCACGAGCGGACCCACGGTCATCGCGAGGGCGAGCGGGCCGACGCGGCGCCACGGCGCACCCGCGCGTCGGGCGGCGGTGAAGACGGCCGCGGCGAGCATCACGACCAGCCCGATGCCGACCCACAGCGGGCTCTGAATGATGCCGGTGAGCACCAGGCTGAGGGCCGCCAGCTGCAGCACCGCGCGGGCCAGCGCGGAGGCGACCGACCACACCCCCGGCACCTTCATCGTGCGCAGGCCGATGGTGGCGATCGCGGCGAGCAGGGCGACCGCGATCAGGGTCACCCACCACGCCGGCACGCCGTCCATGGACAGACTGTAGGTCCGCGAGCCCTGCGTCGGCACCCCTCTCGGCCGCGCGACCCCTGCCGCGGCATTCGACCGCGATCTGGTATCCCAGACACCGACCGCGCGGGGGCGCTGGATCCCGGGCGAGCCCTGCAGTGGAATGAGCGTGTGAGCATGCTGACCGACCTGGCCGACCTCGAGACCGTCGGTGCCGACACGATCCGCGGCGGCTTCTCGCGGCACCTGTGGCAGCCCGCCGACCTCGAGATGCGCGAGTGGTTCACCGCCCGCGCGGCCGCGCTCGGGCTGGATGTCGAGCACGACCGCAACGGCAACATCTGGGCCTGGTGGGGCGCCCCGCAGGACGGCGCGGTCGTCACCGGCAGCCATCTCGACAGCGTGCCCGGCGGCGGCGCGTTCGACGGTCCGCTCGGTGTGGTCAGCGCACTGGAGGCCGTGTCGAAGCTGAAGCAGGCCGGATTCCGTCCGACCCGATCGCTCGCCGTCGTCGCGTTCGCCGAGGAGGAGGGGTCGCGCTTCGGCGTCGCCTGTCTCGGCTCCGGGCTCATGGCCGGCACGCTCGACCCCGACCGCGTGCGGAGCCTGCGCGATGCCGACGGCACCACGTTCGCCGAGGCCGCCGCCCGCGTCGGGTTCTCCACCGACCACCTCGGCCACGATCCCGAGGCGCTGGCGCGCATCGGCGTCTTCGTCGAACTCCACATCGAGCAGGGTCGTGGGCTGATCGAGCTCGGCAGCCCGACGGCGGTCGCCTCCAGCATCCTGGCCCACGGGCGTTGGACCCTGACCTTCCGCGGGCAGGGCAACCATGCCGGCGCCACGCTCATGGCCGACCGCGACGACCCCATGGTCACCGCGGCGCGCGCTGTGCTGGAGATCCGCGAGGCCGCCTGGCGCTCCGACGGCTCCCGCGCAACGGTCGGGCGCATCCAGGCGGTGCCCGGCGGCACCAACGTGATCGCCTCCTCGGTCACGCTGACCCTCGACGCCCGTGCCGAGTCCGACACCCAGACGCGCGAGCTCGTGGCCGACATCGCCCACCGCGTGGGCGCGACCGAGTTCGTCGAGGACTCCTGGACGCCCCGCGTCGACTTCGACCCCGCCCTCGCGGCCCGGCTGGCGACCGCCCTGGGGGATGTCCCGCTCCTGCCGACCGGGGCTGGACACGACGCGGGCATCCTCTCCAGCCTCGTCCCGACGGCCATGGTCTTCGTGCGCAACCCGACCGGGATCTCGCACGCCCCCGAGGAGTCGGCCGAGCTCGCCGACTGCCTCGCCGGCATCGACGCGCTCGAGACGGTGCTGCGGGAGCTGCTGTGAGCATCTGGTGCGCGCAGCTGATCGGTGACGACGGGATGCTGCGCCACCGCGTCCGCCTCACCATCGACGCCGACGGATCCGTGGCCTCGCTGCACGAGGGTGTCGATCCGGCCGACGGCGACCTGCGACTGGGCGCTGTGCTGCCCGGTGCCGCCAACGCCCACTCGCACGCCTTCCATCGCGCCCTGCGCGGGCGCACGCACGCCGACGGTGGCGACTTCTGGCAGTGGCGCGACAAGATGTACGACGTCGCCGGCGCGCTGACTCCGGAGACCTACTACGACCTCGCCCGCTCCGTCTTCGCCGAGATGCTCGTGGCCGGGTTCACCGCGGTCGGCGAGTTCCACTACGTTCACCACCGCCCCGACGGACGCCCGTATCCGTTCGAGATGGAGCAGGCGGTGCATGCGGCGGCGGCGGACACCGGCATCCGTCTGCGCCTGCTGGACACGGCGTATCTGCAGGGCGGGATCGGTCTCGAGCTGTCTGCGGCGCAGCGGCGCTTCGGCGACGGAACGGCGGAGGGGTATCTGGAACGCTGGCATGCGCTGCGCGAGCGGATGCCGTCACTCGGCGCCGCGATCCACTCGGTGCGGGCGGTGCCCCCGGAGCAGATCGAGACGATCGTCGCGGGGCTGCCGGTCGACGTGCCGCTGCATATCCATGTGTCCGAGCAGCCGCGCGAGAACGTCGATGCGCTCGCCGCCTACGGGCGTACGCCCACGCGCGTGCTCGCTGACGCGGGCGCGCTGTCGGCCAGGTCGAGTGCGGTGCACGCTACTCACCTCACCGACGACGACATCCGTCTGCTCGGCGCGGCGGCAGCCTCGATCGTGATGTGCCCGACGACGGAGGCGGACCTCGGAGACGGCATCGGTCCGGCGCGACGCCTGCGGGATGCCGGTGCGGTGCTCGCCCTCGGATCGGACCAGAACGCGGTCATCGACCCGTTCCTGGAGATGCGCGGCCTCGAGATGCACGAGAGGCTCGCGTCCCAGCGCCGCGGCAGGTTCAGCCCGCAGGAGCTGGTGCAGGCCGGCACGGCCGGTGGTTATCGATCGCTGGGATGGGCCGGGCCGCCGCTGCAGCCCGGTGGCCCGTGCGACCTCATCGAGGTAGACCTCGACTCGGTGCGCACGATCGGGTCGGACCCCCGTCAGGTGCCGCTGACCGCCACGGCGTCGGATGTGACGCGCGTCGTCGTCGGTGGGCGGGTCGTCGCCGAGAACGGCCGGCTCGCGAACGGTGATGACCCGGCGGCTCTGCTGCGCACCGCGCTTGCGGCAGTCGGCTGACGGGCGTTCCGCGGGCCGGCGCGAAATGGCCGATCGGTCAGCCTGAGTTCGCGCACGGCGGGCGCGGGACCTCAGCCCGCACCCGCTGAGTCCGCGGTACGGGTTGGTTACAGGGCGCTCTCCGGCAGCGACACGTGCTCCTCGGGAATCGTTCGCGGTCGGGGGATGAATGCGGCGACTGCCGCGCAGACGGCAGCGGCCACGAGTCCGAACACCAGGGCGAGGTGGAAGCCGGTCGCGCTCGGCACCGAGACGCCGCCGATGGTGACCGCCGATTGGGCGAGGATGGCGGCGATGATCGCGGCGGCGAAGCTCGTGCCGAGAGCGCGCATGAGGGTGTTGAGCCCGTTCGCGGCGCCCGTCTCGGTCGACGGCACGGCCCCCATGATGAGAGCGGGCATCGCAGCGTAGCCGAGTCCGATGCCGACGCCGATGACGAGATTGATGAGGAGCACGTGAGTGACCTCGAGGTCGACGAAGACGGCGACGCAGTAGGCGGCGGCGATGATGATCGCTCCCGCGACGAGAAGGGGCTTCGGTCCGGATCGACGCTGGAGGCGACCTGCCACGGGCGACATCGCGAGCATCGCGAGTCCGGAAGGCATGAGGACGAAGCTCGCGCTCAGTAGCGAGAGTCCGAGGCCACCCGTCTCGGTGGGGAGCACGAGCAACTGCGGGAAGACGATGCTCGAGGAGAACAGGGCGAATCCCATGGCGATCGAGGCGAGGTTGGTCATCAGCACCGGTCCGCGCGCGCTCACGCGCAGATCGACGAGCGGGTTGTTCCGCCGCAGCTGGTACACGCCCCACACGAGCAGGACGACGATTCCGCCGATCAGGCTGATGAGCGTGGGCGCGGAGAGCCAACCCCAGTCGTTTCCGCGCGAGACGCCCAATAGCACCCCGACGAGTCCCACGGCGAGACCCATGGCACCCAGGAAGTCGAACGCGCCGCCCGTGCGCAGCGTGCTGGGCGGGACGATCCAGATGTAGAGCAGAATGCTGACGACACCGATGCCCGCCGCGACCCAGAACAGCACGTGCCAGTCGTAGTTCTCGGTGATGAACGCGCTGATGGGCAGCCCGATCGCCCCGCCCACGCCGAGAGTGGCACTCACCAGCGCGATCGCGGATCCGAGCCGGTCCTTGTGGAGCACGTCGCGCAGGATCGAGATGCCCAGCGGGATGACTCCCATGCCGGTGCCCTGCAGTCCGCGTCCCACGATGAGCGGGCCGACCGACGTGGACAGGGCAGCGATTACGGATCCGGCTACGAGGAGACTGAGAAGTACCAGAGCGATGCGCCGCTTGCCGTACATGTCGCCGAGCTTCCCCGAGATCGGGGTGCAGATCGCCGAGACGAGCAGGGTGATCGTGATCACCCACGCGGTCTCTTCACGGGCCGCCCCGAGCAAATCGGGAAGCTCCGCCTGGATGGGGATCAGGATCGTCTGCATGAAAGACGCCCCCATGCCGGCGAAGGCGAGCACGGCGATCACTGCTCCGGGGCGCGGCTGTTTCGTCAGCTTCGATCTGTTCGTGTCAGGTGTCATATGTGGTTCCTCGGAGTGTCGCGCATTGCTTGGAGCAGAGTATCGAAGATGCGACTCAGTCTCATATTCTAGACTGGCGGAGTGACCATGGATGTTCGGGGCCGAGCCCGTGAGGCGTTCCGAGCCGAATTGGCGGAGGCCGTGCTCGCCGTCTTCGCCGAGCACGGGTTCCACAACGTGACCGTGGAACAGGCGGCGCATGCCGTCGGGATCTCGCGAGCGACGTTCTTCCGTCACCTCGGGACCAAAGAGGACGCCGTCATCCTCGCGGTCGAGTTCTCGAGCATCGACTACGCGGAGGTGATCCGCGCGCTTCCTTCGGGTGATCCGCGGTCTGGTTGGGCGCTCGTGCGGGTTGCCGTGGAGCCCACGGTCCTGCGGGTCGAGGATGATCCCGCACGTCAGCTTTCTCGACTGGAAGTCATCAACGCCGAGCCGAGCCTCCGCGCCAAGCTCGCCGAGTCGCGCCTCGAAAAGGTCGAGAGGCTGGGCAAGGCGATCGGTGAGCGAATGGATGACGCCCTCGGCGCCCGGGTGCTCGCCGCCACGGGGATGGCGGCCTTCGACCTGAGCTGGAGCGAATGGATCGCCGATCCGGCCACTTCATTCCGCGATGTGGTCGACAGGATCTTCGGTCGACTCGGCGCCTGACTCCCCTCCCGGCCCGGTGGAGAGGCGAAAGGATGAAATCCGCGGATGAAACGCGGGTCGCTGATCGGCGATCTCCGGAGCTAGATCACAGCATCCCTGAAATGCATCGCTGGCCCATCTCACGACCGAGATCACGCGGAACTCCGGGCTGCCACCGCGGACCGAGGGCCCGTGTCGGAGGGGGTCTGAGGGGTGCGCGCGATGCGCCGCGGAGGCTGCGTCCTCATCACTAGCGTCGGAACCCTGTGTTTGGGGGGACATCGCCCGCGCGCCGGCCATGCCGCGTGCTGTGGTTCGCGGGCGTGTCCGATAGGGGGGACGCTCATGCTGAAGTTCGGGACGCTCTACCGCGCTGTTGCAGCGGTGACGGGGGCCACGCTCGTGGCCGCGATGGTGACCGCGGGCGCGTTGCCGGCACCTGCTGTTGAGGTGCCGCAGTCGACGCTCGCTGTCTCGAAGTCCGACAACCTGGGCGGGCAGACCCTGAAGCCCGGGGCGGACTTCGTCTACGAACTGACGGCGTCGTGCTCGAACATCGAAGTCGACTGCACCGATGTCGTGCTCACCGATGTGCTGCCTGAAGGCATCGACATCACGGCCCTGCCGCAGTCGACGCCCGACCGCACCGTGGAGTTCGTCGAAGCGACCCGCACGCTGACGATCTCGTTCCACAAGAAGACAGACAATCCGGCCGGTGTCGGCCTGCCCGCCGGAAGCCAGGAGGTCTTCGAGGTCGCCGGGCGTCTGCCGGCGAACACCCCGATGCTCTCGGGCGACAAGATCACCAACGTCGCCGAGCTCTCCGGCAGCAACGCTGCGACCGTGACCGACGACGACATCATCGTCGTCGAGGTCCCCAAGGCGGTCACGCCGATCGCGACCAAGAGCTGGACCGAGGGCACGAGCGTCGCCGGCACGAACAACGTGGTCGAGGTGAAGCTCGGCGTCCGCAACGGCTCATCGTCGAGCGCCGCCGTCACGACCTTGAGTGTCGTCGACGACACCGCCGCCACGTACGAGCACTTCGACGCCACGTCGGTCAGCGTCACCACCTTCCCGAAGGGCGCGAACAAGGCCGTGCTGCAGGCGAAGATCGGCGGCAACTGGATGTCGGTGTCCACGCTGAGCGCTGCGGGCACGTTCCCCGGTGCACCGGGCGTCGATCTGGCCTTCGCCACCGGCATCCGCATCGACTTCACGGATGTCGATGACAAGATCCTGCCGTACGACGCCGATGGCGGCGCTGCCACCCTCACGCTCGAGCTGCGCGACACCCTTCGCTCCACCGGCGCCCCGATCGCACCGACCGCGAAGATCCCGGTCGACAACTGTGCGGTCCCGGTGGCTGCGGAAGCCACCGGTGCGCCCGTGCAGGGTGCCGCGGCCTGTTCGGTGCACCAGATCCTGCCCGACACGCTCGTGCTCGAGTCCAAGAAGAGCTTCTTCGCCGACCGCGACGGCAACTTCACGAGGAACACCGGCGAATACGCCGTGATCGGGGAGCACTCCCCGGTCAGCGCGACCGTCTCCGTGCAGAACAAGTCGCCGTTCCCGGTCAGCGAGCTGACGATCACCGAGCCCGACACGACCGTGGCCGGTCAGGAATTCTCCTTCGTCGACGTGAGCAAGATCCGCCTGACCTTCCCCGTCGGATCCTCCAACGCGCAAGTGACCTATACGTTCGCGAACGGCGAGGTACGCACCGTCGACTACGACCCGCGAGCCGGTGGAACAGACCTCGCCATCGCCGACCTCCAGGTCAGCAGTGCGCTGACCAAGGTGTCGGTCAAGTACACGGGCAACGGAGCGGCGATCATCGAGGGTGCGACCGCGGGACTCGGTGTTCACGGCACGCTCAACGACAAGGTCACCGACGCGGATCTCCCCGGCGGCACCAGTCCCGGCGTCTTCAACTGCGCCGCGACCGCCGGCTCGGCGGGACGCACCGACGGCACCGGCGTCGCCGTCGGCCAGGCGTGCGCGACACTGCCCGTGGAAAGCCCGCGACAGACCACCGGCGGCACGAAGACGGTGTCGCAGAACAGCATCCCCGAGGGCCAGCCGATCGTCTTCACCCTGAAGGTCGTCAACAACGGCAACCTCGACCTGGTCACCCCGTCGATCACCGATCCGCGCGTCAACGCGGTGGATGCCCCCGTCTCGGCCGGCAACCCGTTCGCGAGCCTGCGCCTGGTCTCGGCCGGCATCACCCGGCAGGGCAGTCCCGATGCCGACATCCAGGTGTACGACCCGACCGCCGCGAAGTGGGTGCCGTACGCTGCGGGCAACGCTGCGCTGCTGGAGCGTGCCACCGGTGTCCGCGCGGTCGCGCAGGGCAGCCTCGCGCCGACGCAGGGCTTCACCCTGACCCTCGTCACCGAGCGCCGCGCCGGCATTCCGGATGATGCGGTCATCGCCAACTGCTTCGTGACGTCGTCGTCGACGGCCGGCTATGTGCCGGGCGATCCGTCCTGCTCGCCGGAGATCGTGACCGGCCCGCAGTCCGCCGACGTGAACCTGAACAAGATGATCTCTCCGGGTCTCCTCCCGGTGTTCGTTCCCGGGCTCCCGGCACAGAAGGCGGATGTCTCGCTGATGGTGTCCAATACGGGCAACCTGAGTGCGAAGCGGCTGCAGATCACCGACGCCGACGCGGACTTCTTCGACGCCGTCGACTTCATCAAGGTCGCCAAGGTCACCTTCCCGGCCGGTGCGAACCGCGTGACCTTCGACTACCTCGTGGGCTCGACGTGGCACACCACCGGGCCACTTGCCTCGGCAGGCTCGTACCCGCTTCCCTCGGGAGTCGACGCGGACGAGGTGGTCGGCATCCGTGCCACCTTCTCGAGCACGTCCTCCGCCAACGACGGCTACGTGATCACCCCGTGCGCCATCGGCAACGACGCGTGCAAGGGCGTGATCTCGTACACGATCAGCCCGCGCGAGGCGCTGCGCAAGAGCGGCGACGTCGCGAAGCTCGGCGTTCTGACCAACACGGCGACCGCCGGGTACGAGACGCGCCTGCAGGCGCCGGGCACCCTGGCCGAGATCGCCGAGGTCGATGCGACCCTCGAACTCGTCACGGGTACCACTCAGCTCGACGTCGACAAGACGCCCGACACCACTCTGACCCCCGGTGCGAAGACGAGCTTCTTCCTCAAGGTCACCAACACCGGCACCGGCAACATCCCGGGCCTGACGGTGCGCGACCTGATCCCGGCCGGGATGGCGTTCGTCGAGGACTTCGCCGGTGACACGGTCGGCGGCGTCGTTCAGCCCTACAAGATCGTGGACGCGACGATCCCGTCCGGAGCCAAGGCGATCCCCGTGCCGGAGTTCACGGTCGCCCGCGACGGCGAGCGGGTCAGCGGGCTCAGCTGGGACTTCGGCTCCGACTGGCTGTTCGCCCCCGGCGCGCGGTTCACGATCGAGATCCAGGTCGCCCTCGAACCCGGCGTCACGGCCGGGCAGAAGCTGACCAACACGATGGCTGCCGGTTCCACCGTGGTTCCGCCCACACAGTTCACGTGCAAGCGGCCGGGCAGCACCTCCACCGACGGACCGTTCGGTCCCGGCGTGGTGTGCACCGACACGGCGCAATTGTCCGTCAGCGCCGGAGCGGCCTTCGACACCCGCAAGTGGGTCGCCGGAACGCCGGAGCTCGGCTGGTACAACGCCACCACCAAGGAGAACATCCCGACGGGCGACGTCTCCTGCCCCGTCATGGTGCGCGGTGGCGTGAGCTACACGGCGACCCCGTGCATCGCCCTCGTCCACCCGGGTGAGAACTTCTCCTACGTGCTGCGCACGATCAACGCCGGTACCGAGGACGCGTCGCGCGTCGTCATCGCCGACCGTTTCCCCGTGCACGGCGACACCGCGATCCTGTCCGACCAGAAGCGCGGCACCGAGTGGAACAGCGCGCCGACCCTCATCGGCGTTCCGGCGGTCGACGTGCCCGGCACGGCCACCGTCACCACCGGGTTCAGCCACGGCAAGACCCTGTGCACGGCGGACCTCGACATGCGCACGCCGGCCGTCTGCGACGTGGACGACTGGACAGCGGATGCCGCGGGAGCCAGCGGATTCCAGACCTCGGTCGATTTCCCCCAGGGCGCACGCCTCAAGCCCGGCCAGGGCTTCGACATCGCGTTCCAGATGGCGAGCCCCGCCGACGTGAAGCGGGTCTCGGATCCCACTATCGCGTGGAACTCGATCGCGCGCGGTGCCGAGACGATCCGCAGCAACGGGACCGTGCGGCCGCTCGCGCCGCTCGAGCCGATCAAGGTCGGCGTCGGACTCAGTTTCGGAGCGTTCCAGGTCACCAAGACGATCACGAGCAACCCCGGCGGCCTCCCGCTCGACGGCCTCGAGTACGGCTTCGCGTACTCCTGCAGCATGGACGTCAACGGCACCATCGAGGTCGTCCGCGACGGGACCGGCGCAGTCGCGGTCGGCACGCCGACGACCGTGTCCGGCATCCCCTCCAACGCCGTCTGCGACGTGTGGGAGACGGATGCGCACGGGGCTGTGGCATCCCACCCGGAAGCCGATCCGATCACGCTCGACCCGATCGTCGCGCACTTCGGCACCGGCGAGCCCGACCCCGCGTCGGTGCGGACCGCCGCGCTGACGAACGACTTCCCGCTGGCCTCCGTGCCCGTGACCAAGGTCGTCGACGGCGGCGCGGCCGACTTCGCCGACGGCCCGTACACGGTCGAGCTGTCCTGCACGTTCGAGGGCACGCCGGTCACCGGGTCGCCGTTCACGGTGACGCTGACCGAACCCGGCACGAAGAACGTCCAGGTTCCGGTCGGCAGCACGTGCTCCGCCCGGGAGACCGCCCAGGGCAGCGCGACCCATGTGGTCGTCAGCCCGGCGCAGCTTCAGGTCGGCGCCGCGAGTACCGGATTCACCGTGACCAACACGTTCGTCGCGGGATCGCTCGTCATCGGCAAGGAACTCGTCGGAACCGGTGCGAACCTGGCCACCGGAACAGAGTTCGACTTCTCGGTGAGCTGCTCGTTCGACGGCCGTGACGATGTCTACACCGGTTCGGTGACGCTCACCGCCGACGGCACGTCGACGCTGCGGTCGGACCCGATCACCCCGTTGCCGATCGGCGCGGAGTGCCTCGTGACCGAGACGGACAACGGTGGGGCCGACGCCACGCCCGCACCCGTGCAGGTCGTGATCACCGAGAACGCCGACGCGAACACGGTCGTCGCCGGCTTCACGAACGCGTTCTCGGCCGGTTCTCTGGAGGTCGCCAAGGTCCTCGACGGCCCCGCGGCGGGCGAGGACTACGCGACCGACGCCGAGTACGAGCTGCTCGTGACGTGCCAGCGCCCGGACGCGGATGATGAGCTGACCACCGTCTTCGGTGGAACCGTTGTGGTCCGCGCCGGTGACACGATTCCGGTGCTGCACCCGGTCTCCGGCGAGCCGGTGCTGCTGCCGGTCGGCACGCACTGCTTCGCAGAGGAGACCGGCACCGGCCTCGCGACCTCCTGGGAGATCGATCACGACAGCTACGACACCGCGACGATCGTGACGGCGGGTGACCCGGACGAGATCCAGGCCCTCACCATCACGGCGACGAACACCTTCGAGTACGGCGAGGTCGTCGTCGACAAGAGGATCGGCACGAACCCGGATTCTCTCGCGCTGGATGCGACCGAATTCCCGGTGGCGTACCGCTGCGAGATCCCGAACGACGAGACCGGATGGCTCGTCGAGGGCACCGGCGTCATCTCGGTCAACGGGGCGCTCCGCCTCGAGCAGCTCGCGCACACCGCGCGCTGCCTCGTGTGGGAGACCGAGACCGGCGGAGCCCGCTCGAGCCACACGGCCGACAATCCGCTCGAGCTGGTGGTCGACACGACCGACGCGGAGATCGCGCAGGGGGAGATCGTCAACGACTTCGCCGCGGGTGTCCGCCCGGACCTCCCGGCCACAGGCGGATCGCTGCCGTGGCTGGTGCTGGGTGCCGCAGGCGTGCTGTTGCTCGCCGGTGCGCTGGTGCTCTACCTCGGTCGCCGGACACGTCGCAGCTAGTTGCGGAATGCGGGGTGAGCGTCGGATCTCCGACGCTCACCCCGACCGGTCGCCTCGGCGGGTGGGCTAGCCTGGGGATGCCGAGCAGGGGGCCGCATTCGCGGGGGCCGATGCCACCCTGCGGCGCTGTGACCGGGGGGTTTCGTCGTGAGTGATACCACCGCGCCGCCTGGAGCGTCGGCGCGAGGCACGACGTCACCGCGGGTGATGGCGCACCTGATCCCGCGTCCGCGCCTCGAACAGGTGCTCGACCGGGGCGCGCCCGTGACCGTGCTGCGCGGGGCGAGCGGCAGCGGCAAGACCTCGCTGCTGACCCAGTGGGCCGCACGTCAGCCGGCGCCGGTGTGGATCCGCGTGGTCGGCTCCACGGCATCCCGGCCGGCGTTCTGGCGAGCGGTGTTCCTGCGCCTGGCCGAGGAGCCGTACCTTGAGCCCGCGGCGATCGAGGCGCTGGAGACCGTGCGAGCGGCGCTGGAGGAGTCCGGCGATGTGCGGTCGCTGCTGAGGGATGCCGTCGAACGCCTCACCCTGCCGCTCATCCTGATCGTCGATGACGGTGAGCGGATCGCGGATGCCGCCGTCTTCGACGACCTCGCGGCGATGGCCGCGGCATCCGCTCATCTGCGCATCGTGGTCGCTTCGCGCGTGCGGACCCGACTCGAATCGGCCCCCGTCCGCGTGCGGGTGGACGTCGCGGTCATCACGCCGGCGGTGCTGCGCTTCACAGAGTCCGAGACCGAGGCGGCGACCGTCACCGCGGGACTCTCGCGCACGGGGGCGCGCGAGATCCACCGCGGCGCCGGGGGCTCGCCCATGCTGACCCGGGCGATCCTGCTCGCGCTGGTGGAGGCAGCCGCCGCGCCCGGGGCGGAGCGCGACCCGCACGTCATCGCGCTCCATCTGCTCGACGAGCTCGTCACCGAGAGCGGCCTGCCGGAGGCGGTGCGGGAGTGGGCGGTGCGCGTATCGGTCGTCGACGAGCTGACCCCCGCGCTGGCGGAGCTGCTGGTCCCCGGCGGCGACCACTCCGCATCCTTCGACCGCCTCGAACTCGCCGGGTTCGGGGTGTGGAACGAATCCGGCACCCGATTCCAGCTGACCACGGCCGTGCGCGAGGTCTTCCGCGCTCGCCTGGCGGACACCCCGGAGCTCGGGCGGGCGCTCCGCGTCGTCGCCGCCCGGTGGGCGCTGGCCGAAGGAGACGCGCTGGCCGCGCTGGAGAGCGCGCTGGAGGCCGACGACCTCGCGCTGGCGAGCTCGGTGGCGCTGCAGCACTGGCCGGACCTCGTGGCGCTGCACCACAGTCGCGTCATCGCTCTGGTGACCGCCGTCCCGATGACCGAGCTGCGGCGGTGGCCGCTGCTGAGCATGCTCGTCGCCCTCGCTTACCACTCGACCGGCGTCAATCGGGTCCGCGCGGCGCAGTTCTTCACGCTCTCGGTCGAGGGCTCCCGCGCACAGCGCGACGGCGCGGCGCCCTCCGAGCAGATGCTGCTGTCGGCGCTCGAGAACGCGGCGCTGCGGGTGACCGGCCGTGTCGACGCGGCCGTGCGCGCGGCGGATCGCTCGGAAGACCTCTACTCGACGCTGGCGACGGATACTGCATTCGACGATCTGCGCCGCACGGTCGTGCTGGCGCGCAAGCACAACGCGGTCACGTTCGGCGTCGCCGGACGCACGGAGAAGGCGCTCGAGGTGCTGGCCTCCATCGATGCGACGGGGATGCCGCAGGTCTCGGTACTGACGGTCGCCGCCGCGATCCGGGCACAGTCGGGCGAGCTCGACCATGCGCGGTCGCTGCTTGCGGACGCGCGCACGATCCCGTGGCCGACGGGGTGGACCGAGAGCTACAACGCGGCGCAGTACCGCGTCGCGCGGGCGGTGCTGGCGATGGAGGAGTTCGAGTTCGCGGCGGCCGACGCGCACCTCGCCGCGCTCGACGCGCACTACGACAACATCGAGCACTGGCCCACGATCGTGCGATTGCGCACGGGCATCGATCTGGCTGTCGGCGAGGCGGAGCGGGCGGAGCGACGGCTGCACGAGGCCACGCCGCGGCGTGCTCTGATCGGCCGACACGAGCGGGCCGAACTGGATGCCGTGCAGGGCGACGTGCTGGCGATGCTCGGCCGAGGCCGCGCCGCCGACAGGCTGCTCACCGCCCACGGGCGCACGCCCGTGACCCTGCTGGCGCGCGCCCGCGTCGCGCTCGTCGCGGATGATCCGCACGCCGCCCTCGGCCTGCTGCGCACCCTCGATCGCCCCGGTCGATTGTCGCCGCGGCTCCGCGCCCAGCTGTACCTGGGGCGGGCCGCCGCTGCGACACGACTCGGGCTCGGGACTCCCGCGCAACGGGACTCGGATGCCGCTGTCCAGCTCCTGCTGGCGACCGGAATGCGCCTCCCGCTGCTGTCGCTGCCGCCCGCCGACCGGGACGTCATGATCGCGCGCATCGTGGCACAGGCGCCGGCATTCTCCTGGCCGGCGGACCTGACCGTCGCACCGGTGGGAGATGTCACTAGCGACGGCGGCGGATTGACCGAGCGTGAGCTCGTGGTGCTGCGCGCCGCCTCGGGGGGAGAACCGCTCAGCGCGGTCAGCGAGCGGCTCCACGTCTCGCTGCACACGGTCAAGAGCCAGCTGGGCAGCGTCTATCGCAAGCTCGGCGTGAGGTCCCGCCGGGAGGCCATCGCCGAGGCGGTCGCGCGCGAGCTGCTCTGACCCGGACTCAGTCCTGCGGGAGCAGCCGGATGGTCGCCGTCGCCGAAAGCGCGTCGGTGACGGGATCCACGACCGGTGCTCCGTAGCGGTCGTACTTCGCGTGATAGGCGGCGTCGAGTGCCGCGTGGGTGGCCGCATCCTGCGCGTCGATCACCTCGAACGCGACGTCCCGCTCGATGCCCCCGGCGCTGATGCGGCCTTCGCCGCTCGCGATCGCGCGACGGAACCACGGGTTCGTGCCGCCGTGCGCGGAGCGGACGTAGACGTCGTCGCCCACCCGCACCACCCAGATCGTGATGAAAGGCCGCAACGTGCCGTCGGGGCGGCGCGATGCGATCTCGAGCTCTTCGGCGCGGCCGATGCGGTCGAGGTCCTGCGGGGTCCATTCGGTCATGCCACGACACTACGGACCGGCGCGCCCGGCGACCAGGTACCGGCAGTACCTCCCTGGCCCGCGGCGCGGGGCGTACGGTCGAAGCATGGACAACTCGAGCGAGGTGCGCGACTTCCTCTCCACCCGTCGCGCGCGCATCACCCCCGACCGGGCCGGGCTGCCGGCCTACGGCGGGAACCGCCGTGTCGCCGGTCTCCGCCGTGAAGAGGTGGCGCTGCTGGCCGGCGTCAGCGTCGACTACTACACGCGCCTCGAACGCGGCAATCTGAGCGGAGTGTCCGAGTCCGTGCTGGACGGACTCGCGCGGGCGCTGCAGCTGGATGATGCCGAGACGGCGCACCTGTTCGACCTCGCCCGTGAAGCCAACGCCTCACCGGTCGCGCGTCGACGGCCGAAGCGTGCCGACGGGCTTCGTCCCAGCATCCTGCGCCTGCTCAACGCCATGACGGATGCGCCGGCGCTCGTGCGCAACAACTACTTCGACTACGTCGGCGCCAACCCGCTCGGGCGGGCGCTGTACGCCCCGACCTTCTCGGATCCGCACCCGAACAGTGCGCGATTCGCGTTCCTGAACCCGGCCGCGCAGGAGTTCTACCCCGATTGGGACCGGGTCACGCAGGAGCTCGCCGCGACGCTGCGCGGAGAAGCGGGCCGCAACCCCTACGACAAGCGCCTCACCGACCTCGTCGGCGAGCTGTCCACGCGCAGCGAGCGGTTCCGGACGCTGTGGGCGGCGCACAACGTCCGCTACCACCGCACCGGCGTCAAACGCCTCCACCATCCGATCGTGGGTGACCTCGAGCTGACATACGAGGCCTTCGACCTGCCCGCCGATCCGGGGCTCGCGCTCTCGACCTATACCGCCGAACCCGGCTCCGCCTCGGAGGACGCCCTCCGTCTGCTGGCCAGCTGGGTCGCGAGCCAGGCGCCCGTTCCCGACCCCGCCCCGCAGCCGGCGGGCGACTGACTCAGCCGGCCAGAGCGCGGTGGACGGATGCCACGGCGCTGGAGCCTTCGCCCACGGCAGCGGCGACACGTTTCATCGACCCGCGCCGGACATCGCCGGCGGCGAAGACGCGCGGGGTGGAGGTCTCGAACGGCAGCGGCTCGCGTCCGAGCGCCTGCCATTGGTCGAGCGTCTGCACAGCGACATCGGTGCCCGTGCGCAGGAAGCCCTCCTCGTCGCGATCGAGCGACGCCAGCCACGTGGTCGCGGGTTCGGCGCCGATGAAGCAGAACAACCCTCGGGCGTCGACCTCGCCGACGCTGTCGATCCGCACACGCTCGAGCGCGCTGCCGCCCTCGAGTCCCACGACGCGCGACCCGGTGTGCACTTCGACCCGCGGATCCTCATGAAGCCGATCGACCAGGTACGACGACATCCTCCCGCCGAGATCATCGCCGCGGACCACAAGCCGCACCGGGCAGCCGTTGGCCGCGAGATACAGCGCCGCCTGCCCGGCGGAGTTCGCACCGCCGACCACCACGACCGGCGACTCGCGCACCTGTCGGAGCTCGAGCTGGGTTGCGGCGTAGTAGATGCCGGCACGCTCGAATTCCGTCCAGCGATCCAGGTCGAGTCTCCGATAGGCCGCGCCGGCGGTCACGATCGCGGTGCGGGTGCGAATGAGGCGACCATCGCTGAGCGTGACGTCCAACTCGCGGCCCACCGGGGTCAGGGCGACCGCCTCGCACGGGGCGTACACGCGCACGCCGAACTTGAGCGCCTGCAGCGACGCCTGGCCGATGAGGTCGCTGCCGCTGACGCCGAAGGGAAAGCCGAGGAAATTCTCGATGCGGGATGTCGCGGCTGCCTGTCCACCCGGAGCCACGGCGTCCAGCAGTACGGTGCTCAGCCCTTCCGAGGCGCCGTAGATGGCGGCGGCGAGCCCCGCGGGCCCTCCGCCGATCACGACCAGATCGACGACTTCATCGGCGTGCGCCTGATAGCTGAGGCCGAGACGCTCGGCCACGAGCCCGGGAGTCGCCCGGAGCAGCGGCTCCCCTTGGATGAACGCGACGGGCAGGTCGTCCTGGGTGATGCCGTGCCCGGACAGCGTGCCGAGGTCGCCGGAGTTCATTTCGACAGCGGTGTGCACCAGGTCGAGTCGTTCGGCGAATCGCCGTAACGCGAGGAACTGACTGGAGGAGGCAGGACCGACGAACTTGAGGGTGTAGGCGGCCGGACCGTGGCGCAGGCTCTCGCGGCGCGCCCACAGTGCACGCAGGATCACATCGCACAGTTCGTCGTCCTCGGACATCAAGCGCCGCAGCTCCTGCCGTGTGACGCGGAGCATGCGCCCCGCTTCCGTCACGCGCGCCGAGAGGAAGGCGCCCTGCCCGTTGAGGAGACCGAGCTCGCCGACGAACGACCGCGGACCCATGTGCGCGAGCACGGCTTCGTCGAACCATCCCAGCGAGTCGCGGACGACCTCGACCGCACCGGTCTCGATCAGGATCAGGTCGTAGTCGGCATCCCCGGAGCGGAACACGTAGTCGCCGACCGCGACATCCTGCGGCGTGCCGAACGCGGTGAGCCGCGTCCACTGCGCGTCCGTGAGGAGGGGCATCTGCACCAGATCTGCCGTCATGATCCGAGGCTAGTCACGCACGGTCGCGGGGTCGATGGGGGTGGCCGGCGCGACGATGGCGTTCGACGCCCGATAGACTGGAACCCTGCTCGACCACGTCGGTCGAGGTGGTCGCACGCCCCGCGCGTGGCGATCCGAGGCTCGAAACCTCCGGCATCCGTCAAAAGAACCCGGAGGTTTCTTCATGTCTACAGCCATGTCTTCCCGCACTCGCTGGTGGGCCCTGTTCGTCCTCTCGCTGACCCAACTGGTGGTCGTGCTCGACGGCACGATCGTCAACATCGCACTGCCGCAGGCGCAGGCCGACCTCGGCCTCACCGACGGCCAGCGGCAATGGGTCATCACGGCCTACGCGCTCGCGTTCGGCGCGCTCCTGCTCCTCGGCGGCCGGATCGCGGACTACTGGGGTCGCAAGCGCACGTTCATGGTCGGGATGATCGGGTTCGGTCTCGCGTCCGTCTACGGCGGGCTCGCGCAGAACGGTATCGAGCTCATCATCGCGCGCGGTCTGCAGGGCGCGTTCGCCGCGATGCTCGCACCCGCGGCGCTCGCACTGCTCACGGTCACCTTCCCGTCCGGTCGGGACCGCAACACGGCGTTCGCCGTCTTCGGCACCATCGCCGGTGCGGGCGCTGCAGTCGGCCTGCTGCTCGGCGGCGTGCTCACCGAGTTCGCCGACTGGAGGTGGTGCCTGCTCGTCAACGTCTTCTTCGTGATCGTCGGTGTTATCGGCGCGCTCCTGTTCCTCACCGAGAGCAAGGCGGAGGGCGACAACAAGTACGACCTCGTCGGCGCGGTCGTCGTGATCCTCGGCCTGGGGTCGCTGGTCTACGGGTTCAGCCTCGCCGAAGCAGGATGGGGTCGGCTCGACACCGTCGGCTTCCTGGTCCTGGGAGTGATCCTTCTGGCGCTGTTCGTCTGGATCGAGTCCCGCGTCGCCCAGCCTCTGCTGCCCCTCCGGATCGTCGCCGACAAGGTGCGCGGTGGAGCCTTCCTGATCCAGGCCGTCGCCGGCAGCGTGATGATCGGCGCGACGCTGTACCTCACGCTGCATCTGCAGATCGTGATGCAGATGTCGGCGCTCATGTCGGGACTCGCGAGCCTCCCGCTGACCGCTGCCATCATGATCGTCGCTCCGTTCGCGACGAAGCTGCTGCCCCGGATCGGGCCGCGCCCGCTGCTGATCGCGGGCCCGCTCTTCGTCTCGGTCGCCTTGCTCTACCTGAGCCGCATCACCGCCGATGGCTCTTACGCCGTTCAGGTGCTGCCCGGTCTGATCGTGATGGGCGTCGGCATGGCGATGATCTTCGTCCCGCTGCAGAACCTCGCCCTCGCCGGTGTCGCCCCGCACGACGCGGGTGCGGCATCCGCCACCGCCAACTCGGCGATGCAGATCGGCGGCTCGATCGGACTCTCGGTGTTCACGGCGGTGTACATCTCCGCGGTGGGCGAGGCCTCACCGACAGACCTCGCCGCACTCGCGGACGGCTACGGCGCCACCTTCGTCGTCGCCGCGATCGGCATGGTCGTCGCCTCCGGTATCGCGATCGGTCTCATCCGCGGCGACAAGTCGGTGCTGCTGCCCGACAGCTCGCAGCCGGTGCTCGCGCACGCCTGATTCCGTCTCCGGCGCCCGACCGCCGGGGCCCGGCGCTCAGCCGTTGCGCGAGCGCCGGGCATCGGCGCGGATGGCGCTGAAATCGCCCGGCGACCCGTGCACCGCCCGCTGGACGGTGTCGAAGATCCAGTCCAGTGCAGCCACGTGCTGGGTCGTCGCGCGCTTGAACAGCGAGACCTCGACGCCCGCGACCGCGAACGGCAGGTCGCGGACGGCGAGCGGCCAGGACGTCGCCCACGCCGAGGCGATGGTGTCGGGCACCGTCGCGATGAGGTCCGTCGTGCCGGCCAGGAGCGGCGGCAGCGACGCGAAGTGGGTGACTGTCACCGGGGCATCGATCGTCACGCCCAGCCGCGCCAGGGCAGCCTGCAGGTTCGGGCGTCCGGAGTCGCCGCTGACGGTGACGTGGGATGCCGCGACATACGATGCGAGGTCGATCCCCTTGGCCGCCAGGGGGTGGCGCTCCGACATCAGTACGGCGTAGCCCTGGGACTTCAGCTTGACGCTCTCGAACTCGCCCGCGACCGGGGACGAGGTGACGGCGAGGTCGATCGTGCCCTTCGCGAGCCACTCCGGCAGGGCGCGCGTGTCGAGCGGGACGGCCTCGATCCGAACGTGCGGTGCGACCCGCCGCACGGCCTGCAGCAGCTCCGGGAAGTAGCCCACCTCACCGAGCTCGGACAGTG
Organism: Microbacterium sp. Root61; assembly: GCF_001427525.1. Classification (NCBI taxonomy): domain Bacteria; kingdom Bacillati; phylum Actinomycetota; class Actinomycetes; order Micrococcales; family Microbacteriaceae; genus Microbacterium; species Microbacterium sp. Root61. The sequence goes on from NZ_LMGU01000001.1 coordinate 3,169,439, forward strand.
CGATGCGGAAGTGCCGATCGGATGCCGCGGGGTCGAACCCGTGCACCGAGCCGATGGTGCGATCGATCTTCTGCAGGGCATCGCGGAACGCGGGGAACAGGCTCTCGGCGAGGGGAGTGGGCACCATGAGCCGCCCGGACCGCTCGAACAGCGGATCGTCGAACGCCTGCCGCAGCCGGGCGACCGCCTGGCTCGTCGCCGGCTGCGTGACGTAGAGCCGCGCGGCGGCCGCGGTGAGGCTGCGCGTCTCGTACACGGCCACGAACGTGCGCAGCAGGTTGAGGTCCATCCGATTCCGCCTTCGGTCGGCTTAGCGCGCGTGTGCGAACTATAAGCAGCAATTATGCCGGAGGCTCTTGCGGATACGTAGCCTGGGATCGAGATGATCGCGGATGCCGCGGCATCCTGAACGAAGGAGTTCCCATGACCGAGTCCCTCGCCGCCGCGATCGAGCGCGTCGGCAGTGCCGTGCAGCTGCTGCGCAACGCACCCGCCCTCCCGACCGTCTTCCCGGTGACGCCGGAGTTCAGCAACTGGCGCTCCGAGCAGCAGTCCTGGCGCAGCTCGGTCGCGCTGCTGGACCAGTCGCACCACATGACAGACCTGTTCCTCACCGGACCGGACGCCCTCAAGCTGCTCAGCGACGTGGGCGTGAACAGCTTCGCGAACTTCCAGGTCGACAACGCCAAGCAGTTCATCGCGGTCAACTCCGACGGCTACCTGATCGGCGACGCGATCCTCTTCTACCTCGCCGAGGAGTCCTTCGACCTCGTCGGCCACCCCATGGTGATCGACTGGGTGCAGTTCCACCTCGAGACCGGCGACTACGACGCGACGTTCGAGCGCGACGGCAACTCGATCGTGCGCGCCGGCGACCCGAAGCTGTACCGCTACGAGCTGCAGGGCCCGAACGCCCTCGCGCTCATGGAGAAGGTCACGGGGGCACCCGTGCCACCGACGAAGTTCTTCCACATGGCGACGTTCACCATCGACGGACTCACCGTCCGCTCGCTCCGCCACGGCATGGCCGGTCAGCCCGGCTTCGAGCTGTTCGGACCGTGGGCCGAGGGGGAGCGCGTCCGCAGCGCCCTGATCGCGGCGGGCGCCGACCTCGATCTGGTGCTGGTGGGCTCGAAGGCCTACTCGTCCGCCAACCTCGAGTCGGCGTGGGTGCCGTCGCCGCTGCCGGCGATCTTCACCGGCGAGGGCTCGGATGCCTACCGCGAGTGGCTGCCCGTCGCGCGGGCCGGCTCGCTCGCCGGCAGCCTGCACTCCGACGACATCACCGACTACTACGTCACCCCGTACGACATCGGCTACGGCCGCAGCGTCGCATTCGACCACGACTTCATCGGCCGTGAGGCCCTCGAGCGCCACGCGGCCGCGCAGGACCGCACGAAGGTCACGCTGGTGTGGAACGCGGATGACGTGGCCAGCGCCATCGAATCGCTCATGCAGCCGGGCCTCCCGGCCAAGTACATCGACTTCCCGAAGGCCCGTTACGGGCTCTACCAGGTCGACCGCGTGCTGATCGACGGCGCGGACGTCGGCATCTCGCACGACGCGGGCTACATCACCAACGAGCAGGCGTTCGTGTCGCTCGCGAGCATCGCCACCGCCCACGCCGCACCCGGCACGGCGGTCGAGGTCATCTGGGGCGAGGAGCCCAACTCCAACAAGCCGGCCGTGGAACGCCACCGCCAGGTGCGCATCCGTGCCACGGTCGAGCCGGCGCCGTACTCGCGCTTCGCCCGGGAGAACTACCGCACCACCTGATCCGCACCCGCGGGTGTCGTTACGCTGGGCCGCGTGGACCCCATCGTGAGCACGCTCGTCATCCTGGTGCTCGCCATCGCCGCGTTCCTGAGCAATCGCATTCCGCTCGGGATCGTGGCGATCGGCGTCTCACTCGCGCTGTTCTTCACCGGGGTGCTCACGCTCCCCGAGGCGCTCGCGGGCTTCGGGGACCCGACGGTGCTGTTCATCGCGGCCCTGTTCGTGGTCAGCGAGTCGCTCGACTCCACCGGCGTGACCGCCTGGGCCGGGCAGAAGGTGATCGGTCGCGCGGGCACGGGACGCAAGACGCTGCTGGTCGTGATCAGCCTGATGGTGGCGCTGGCGACCGCGCTGATCAGCATCAACGGCGCGGTCGCCGCGCTGCTCCCGCTGGTGGTGGTGGTGGCCGCACGGGCCGGCATCCCATCGTCCCAACTGCTGATGCCGCTCGCGTTCGCCGCGCACGCCGGCTCGCTGCTCCTGCTCACGGGCACGCCGGTCAACATCCTCGTCTCGGACTTCGCCGAGGGAGCCGGCGGTCGGGCGTTCGGCTACTTCGAGTTCGCGCTCGTCGGGCTTCCGCTGCTGGCCGGCACCATCGTCATCCTGCTGCTGTTCGGGCGGCGCCTGCTGCCGAACCGCAGTGGCGGGGAGATGCCGCTCGACCTCGTCCGGCATACGCGCCTGCTGCGTTCGCAGTACTCGCTGAGCCTGGATACCGGGATGCTGGTGGGCGCCGTGAACGGGGTCACCGAGTTCGTCATCGCGCCGCGCTCGCCGCTGATCGGCACGAAGGTCTACCCCGGGATGGCCACCCCGACGGGGGATCTCGTCGTGCTCGCCGCGCGCCGGGGCGACGAGCAGCTGCGCGGGAAGGATGTCACGCTGCAGGCCGGCGATGCCCTGCTGCTGCAGGGGTCGTGGGACGACCTGGCCCGTCACGCGGAGAAGCCCGGGCTGCTGGCGGTCGATTCCCCCGCGCAGCTGCGCCGTTCCGCACCGCTGGGCGGCCGGGCCGTCGCCGCCCTCGTCATCCTCGGGGCCATGGTGATCCTCCTCGCCACCGGCTTGGTGCCGCCCGCCGTCGCGGCGCTGCTGGCGGCGTGCGCGCTCGTGCTCACGCGCACTGTGAGTGTCACGCAGGCGTACCACTCGATCTCCTGGACCACCGTCGTGCTCATCGCGGGGATGATCCCGCTGTCGACCGCCTTCATCCGCACCGGCACGGCCGACCTCGTCGCGGGCTGGCTGCTGGACGCGGTGGGCGGTGCGGGTCCGCACGTCGTGCTGCTCGCGCTGTGCGTGCTCACGCTGCTGCTCGGTCAGTTGATCAGCAACACCGCGACCGTGCTGATCATCGCACCGATCGCGCTCTCGGTGGCTGCCACCCTGAGTCTGTCGGTACAGCCGTTCATGATGGCGCTCACCGTCGCGGGGGCGGCGGCGTTCTTCACGCCGATCGCGACGCCGGCCAACCTGATGGTGATGCAGCCGGGCGGGTACCGGTTCGGCGACTACTGGAAGCTCGGGCTGCCGCTCGCACTGCTGTTCCTGGGCGTCGCGGTCTACTACGTGCCGCTGATCTGGCCGTTCTGACGAAACGGGGAACGGCCGAGGCATCCGCCCCGGCCGTTCCCCGTGCGCCTGGTCTCAGGCAGCGGACCAGCCGCCGTCGCTCGCGAGCACGACACCGTTGATGTTCACGCCGTCGTCGCTGAGCAGGAAGGTGATGGATGCCGCCAGCGCCTCGGCCTCGGCCGCACCCGGGAGGATCGCCATCGCCAGCTGCACGCGCTCCGCGCCGAGGGGCGAGGCGAACTTCGCCTCGATGTTGGTGATCGTGGCGCCGGGGGCGACGGCGTTCACGCGCAGGCCGCTGGGGCCGTACATGAACGCGGTGCTCTTGGTCAGGCCCACGACGGCGTGCTTGGACGCCGTGTAGGCGGCACCGGCCGCCGAACCGCGCAGTGCGGCCTCGGAGGCGGTGTTCACGATCGATCCGCCGCCCTGGGCCATCATCACGGGAATGACGGCGCGCATCAGCTTCATGGTGCCGTCCACGTTCACGCGGAAGACGCGCTCCCACACGGCATCCGACATCTCGCCCACGGGCGTCATGTCGTCCATGATCCCCGCGATGTTGGCGAGGCCGTCGATGGTGCCGTCGGCCGCCTCGACGATGCGCGTGATGGCAGCGTCGTCGGTGATGTCGGCCACCATCGCCACGATGTCGGCACCGGCGTGCTCGGCGACGAACTCGTCGAGGCGCTCCTGGCTGACGTCGACGGCGATGACGCGGCCGCCCTCGCGCACGATGCGCGAGGCGGTGGCGCGGCCGATGCCGGATCCGGCGCCGGTCACGATGACGGTCCGGCCGGTGAAGCGGCCCTGGTCGATGCGCTCGGTCCACTCGCGGAGGGCGACGGCGGGGGCTGCGCTCTCGGCGGCGGCGGTGTCTTCGGCCACGGGGGCGGACCCGGTCGGCACGTCACCGGCGGCGGCACGGCGGACGAGGTCGTCGAGCATCTCCTGTGTGAACGCGCCGCGGCTCATCTTCACGAGTCGCTTGATCGCGAGACGACTCACGGGCTTGAAGACGTCGGGGCTCTGGCCGCCCTGGGCGAGCATGTCGGTGAGGATCGCGCTGCCCACGGGGTCGGCGAGCCAAGTGGCGATGGAGGAGTCGCCGGAGAGCGGCTGTGCAGATGTAGCCATGATGTTCCCTTCTACCGGACAAGTATGTCCGGTAATAGGATACACCCGTGGAACCACGTGAGGCAGGGGCACCGAAGGCCAATCGTGGTCGCGCCGCGGGACCGGAGAATCGGCGCGCCCTGATGGCCGCCGCGCGCGAGGTCTACGCCGAAGCGGGCCTCAATGCGCCGTTCAGCGCGGTCGCCAAGCGCGCCGGTGTCGGGCAGGGCAGTCTGTATCGCCACTTCCCCGATCGCACCGCGCTCGCCGTCGCCGTGTTCGACGAGAACGTCGGCGAGCTGGAGCTCTTCGCGGCAGTCGACGGGCGTACCCTCGACGACCTCCTCGACCGGGTCGTGGACCAGGCGATGGTCTCCACCGCGTTCATCGATCTGCTCGCGGGAGACCCGCACAATCCGATCGTGCAGCACCTCGGCGGACGCTATCGTGACGTCGTGGTGGCGCTGCTGGACCGGGAGCGCGCGGCGCGCCACGTGTCCGCCGATGTCGAGGCCGAAGACGTGCTGCTGGCGACCGAGATGCTGGCGACCGCGATCGCGCGCAGTGATCCGGACATGCGCCCCGATGTTGCGCGTCGCGGCCGCGCGATCTTCCACGCCGCGCTCACCGCGCGGCGGCCCGCGGCCTGAACTCCGACGGTCCTATTCGGCGGCGTCGGGACGGAGCAGTCGCTCCAGCAGTCGGAGGCCCGCTTCCTGGGGTGCGTCAGGATCCAGCAGCCACTGGGTCTGCAGGCCGTCGGAGGCGGCGATGACCAGGGCTGCCACGGCATCCGGATCCATGTCGCGACGCATCCGTCCGGCTTCCTGCCTACGCCGCACATTCTCGGCCAGCTCTTCGCGGATCCGCGCGAACCGGGTCGTGGCGAACTCCGTGGCGTACGGATGTCCGTCCTCCAGTGCCGTGGCCACGAGCGTCGAATAGAGCTGCACGAGGCCCGGCACCTCGCGGTTGCGGGCGGCCGAGGTGGTCATGATCTCGACGACGGAGGAGTCGGGTGCAGCGGGATGCTGAGCATCGAGCTGCCGCGATGACTCCAGGTAGACCTCGACGAGGAGTTCTTCGCGCGAGTGGAAGTAGTGCGACAGTGCCGCGTGGGAGACCCCGATCTCTGCGGCGATCGAGCGCAGGCTGGTGCGCTCGGCGCCGCGGCGCGCGAACACCTCGATGGCGCGATCGAGGATCTCCTGGCGGCGCGCGAGTCCCTTCGCGTAAGAGCCTTTCGCCCGTGCGGAGGCGGGACTGTCGGGCTCTTCGGTCATGCTGGCATCCTACTCGGACAAAAACCTCCACATGGAGGTTTTGTCTGTTAGCGTGTTGATGTGCGGGCCGGAGAGGCCCGATCAACGGCGAAACTCAAGGAGAACGACAATGCCGACGCTCACTTCCGTCCAACTCTTCACGGTCAACGCGGCTCTCGAGGCCGACCTCGACGGGACTCTGGCCGCCCTTGCGGGCCGCGGCTTCACCGCCGTCGAGCCGTACGACTTCGTGCGCCGGGCGGAGCTTCTTGCGGCGGCACTGTCCGCGCACGGGCTGCAGTCGCCTACGGGCCACGCGTTCCTCGCATCGGATTCCTTCGTCAACCCGGACGGCTCCGGAACGACCGTCGCGGTGCCCTCGCACGAGGAGGTCTTCGCGGCGGCCGAGGTGCTGGGCATGAACACCGTGATCGACCCGTACACGGCACCGTCCCGCTGGGAGAGCGTCGAGCAGATCGAGGACACCGCTCGCCGACTGAACACCGCCGCAGACGCCGCGGCCGTGCACGGCCTGCGGGTCGGCTACCACAACCACGCGCACGAGCTGGAGGCGACCTTCGACGGCGTCACGGGACTCGAGGTCCTCGCCGGGCTGCTCGATCCGCGTGTGGTGCTCGAGGTCGACCTCTACTGGGCCGCCCGCGCCGGCGTCGATTCGCCCGCGCTTCTGGGTCGCCTCGGCGACCGCGTCGTGGCCGTCCATGTCAAGGACGGCACGCTGGACGAGGACGCGCTGGTCGCGTATCCGCCGGTGGATCAGGTCCCGGCCGGGCAGGGTGTGGTGCCCCTCGCCGCAGCGCTGGATGCGGCATCCGCTCTGGAATACGCCATCGTCGAGTTCGACGTCTATGACGGCGACATCTTCGAGGCCGTCGAGCAGAGCCGGGTCTTCCTCGACGAGTTGGCGGCCCGCTGATGGGTGCGGTCGGAGTCGGCATCATCGGTGCGGGCAACATCAGCGACACCTACCTCGAGAACCTGTCGAGCTTCCCCGACGTCCGCGTGCTGGCCGTCGCGGATGTGATCGGGGAGCGGGCCCAGGCGCAGGCATCCCGCTACGGTGTCCCGCGCAGCGGCGGCGTGGATGTCGTCCTGAACGATCCCGACATCGAGATCGTCGTCAACCTCACCGTCCCCGCGGCGCACGTCGAGGTGTCGGAGGCGATCATCGCAGCCGGCAAGCACGTATGGAGCGAGAAGCCCATCGGCGTGGATCGGGAGAGCTCGCGGCGCCTGCTGGAGCGGGCGAAGGAGGCGGGCCTGCGCGTCGGGATCGCACCCGACACCGTCCTCGGACCGGGTGTGCAGACCGCCAAGCGGGCGATCGCCCGCGGTGACATCGGTCGTCCGCTGTTCGCGCAGACGACCTTCCAATGGCAGGGGCCGGAGATCTTCCACCCCAACCCGGCATTCCTGTACGCACGTGGCGGCGGACCGCTCCTGGACATGGGGCCGTACTACGTCTCGACCCTCGTGCACGTGTTCGGGCCGGTGGCGGCCGTGGCCGCGCTCGGCCTGCGCGGCACGGAGGCGCGGCGCGTGCAGGTCGGCCCGCTCGCAGGCACGGAGTTCCCCGTCGAGATCCCGTCCACGGTCACGGTGCTCACGCAGTTCGAGGGCGGCGGCCAGGCGCAGAGCCTGTACAGCACCGACTCACCGCTGCTGCGTCAGGGCGTCGTGGAGATCACCGGCACAGAGGGGACGCTGGTGATCCCCGACCCCAACACGTTCGGCGGCGCGATCACCATCACGCGCGGCCTGACCGCGCTGACCGCGGGCCCCGTCGTCCAGCAGGTCGACGAGGTCGCGCCCGAAGGCGTCATGGTCGGACGGGGGCTCGGATTGCTCGACATGGTGCGCGCGATCCGCGAGGACCGTCCGCACGTGGCCAGCGGCGAGCTCGGCTACCACGTGCTGGACACCCTGCTCTCGATCGAGGAGTCCGTCGGCGCACAGGCCTTCGTGCCCGTGGCGAGCACCGTCGACCGCGTCGACTCGGTGCCCGCCACGTTCGATCCGTTCGCCGCGACCCTCTGACGCCGGCGCACCCGCTGGGTCCGCCCGGACTCAGCGGGTGGCGCGGGCCAGGTTCTCGACGAGCTCGTCGCGCGTCTGGCGCACGACGTAGGCGGGCTGGTCGCGCTCCACGCGCCAGCTCTCCGAAAGTGGGCCGACGTTCACGGTGTCGTAGCCGAACTCGTCGTACAGCGCCGTGACGAACGCGACGGCGTCCGCGTGGTCGCTCGAGGTGGCGAGGGCGCGGCGGTCGGGCGATCCGGCCGCGGCGCCGTCGGTCAGGATCTCGGTGGACAAGATGTGGTTGAAGGCCTTGACGACCTTCGAGGACGGCAGGTGCTCCTGCAGCATCCCGGCCGTGGTGGTGAGCTTGTCGTCCAGCTCGGCGATGCGGCCGTCGCGCTCCCAGTAGTAGTTGTTCGTGTCGAGCACGATCTTGCCGGCGAGCGGCTCGAGGGGCACCTCGCGGTACGCCTTGAGCGGGACCGTCACGATGACGATGTCACCGGATGCCGCGGCATCCGTCACCGTGCCTGCACGGGCGTTCTCACCCAGGTCCGCCACCACGTCGGCGAGGGTCTCGGGCCCGCGCGAGTTGCTGATGACGACCTCGTAGCCGCGTTCGGCGAGGCCGCGCGCGAGGGTCGATCCGATGTGTCCTGCTCCGATGATTCCCACTGTTGTCATGTCGGAGTGAACGCACCGGACCGCCCGGCATTCCCGTGTGACGCGGGATGGCGTCAGAGGCGCGTCCACGCCTCCGTCAGCACACCGCGCAGGATCTGCTCGATCTCGTCGAACTCGCTCTGCCCGATGGTCAGCGGCGGGGCGAGCTGGATGACCGGGTCGCCGCGGTCGTCGGCGCGGCAGTACAGCCCGGCGTCGAACAGCGCCTTGGAGAGGAATCCGCGGAGGAGGCGCTCGGACTCGTCATCGTCGAAGGTCTCCTTCGTGGCCTTGTCCTTGACGAGCTCGATGCCGAAGAAGTATCCGTCGCCGCGCACGTCGCCGACGATCGGCAGGTCGGTGAGCTTCTCGAGCGTGGAGCGGAACGCGGGGGAGTTCGTCCGGACGTTCTCGAGCAGCTTCTCCTCCTCGAAGATGTCGAGGTTCTCCAGGGCGACCGCCGCCGAGACGGGATGACCGCCGAAGGTGTAACCGTGGTAGAACGTCGTGTCGCCGGTGCGGAACGGCTCGTAGAGCTTGTCGCTGACGATCGTGCCGCCGAGCGGGGAGTAGCCGCTGGTGACCGCCTTGGCGAACGTGATCATGTCGGGCTGGTAGCCGTAGGCGTCGGCGCCGAAGTAGTGCCCGAGGCGGCCGAAGGCGCAGATGACCTCGTCCGAGACCAGCAGCACGTCGTACTTGTCGCAGATCTCGCGGACGCGCTGGAAGTAGCCGGGGGGAGGAGGGAAGCATCCGCCGGAGTTCTGCACCGGCTCGAGGAAGACGGCCGCGACCGTCTCGGGTCCTTCGAACTGGATCATCTCCTCGATGCGGTCGGCCGCCCAGACGCCGAACTCCTCGAGGCTGCCGGTCGGCGCACCCATGTCGGCCGCACGATAGAAGTTCGTGTTCGGCACGCGGAATCCGCCGGGTGTCACCGGCTCGAACATCGCCTTCATCGCAGGGATGCCGGTGATGGCCAGGGCGCCCTGCGGGGTGCCGTGGTAGGCGACCGCACGCGAGATGACCTTGTGCTTGGTGGGCTGGCCCTGCAGCTTCCAGTAGTACTTCGCGAGCTTGAACGCGGTCTCCACGGCCTCGCCGCCGCCGGTGGAGAAGAAGACGTGGTTGAGGTCGCCGGGAGCCAGGTCGGCGATCCGGTCGGCAAGCTCGATGGCCGCGGGGTGCGCGTACGACCAGATCGGGAAGAACGCGAGCTGCTCGGCCTGCGTCGCGGCGGCCTGGGCGAGACGCTTGCGCCCGTGCCCGGCGTTGACCACGAAGAGCCCGGACAGGCCGTCGATGTACTTCTTGCCGGCCGAGTCCCAGATGTGATGGCCCTCGCCCTTGACGATGATCGGGACACCGGGGCCGTTGGTCATGACGGACTGCCGGGCGAAGTGCATCCAGAGGTGGTCTTTCGCCATCGTCTGGAGCTCAGCCTCGGTGCGGGTGTGGCGTTCGGTCGAGATCGACATTGCGGGCCTTCCGTCAGGACGTGCTCCCGACGATACTCGCGAGGCGGTCGCGCGCGTCCATGACGGTTCGTCCGGTTCGGATGCCGCGCCCCGCCGGTCCGTCCGATGCCACGACCCCGGCTCCGGGTATATCGCGTGCTCGCTCGACGGTGCGATCGGCGGCGGCGGCAGGTCGTGGTCGGGGCGGGCAGGCGACTCAGGTCGAGTCGCGCTCGATGAGCCGCGTCGCGAGGATGATCGGCGATGGCGGCAGAGGATCGCCCGCCGCCGCGTCGGCGAGGGCGATGACGGCCGCCGCGGCCATCTCGCGGATCGGCTGTCGCACGGTGGTGAGCGGTGGTGTCAGCCAGCGGGCGCCTCGGAGGTCGTCGAACCCGACGACGAGCACGTCGTCGGGAATGCGCCGCCCCGTGGCCGCGGCCGCGGAGTACACGCCCGCCGCCATCTCGTCGGAGCAAGCGAAGACGCCGAGTCGTTCACCCGGCCGCAGGCCGCGTAACAGCGGGAGTGCGGCCTCGCGTGCCGCCGACCCGCCCCAGTCGGCCTGCAGAGCGACGAGATCGGCGTCCGGGCGGACGAGCCGCAGCGCCTCGCGGAAGCCGGTGTTGCGCGCGCGGCCGTATCGGTAGGGCGGCGAGCCGAGCATCACGGCGAACCGGGTCGCACCGCGTTCGGCCAGGTGCATCGCCGCAGCGGCCCCGCCCTCGTGATCCGTCGTGCGCACGCTCGTGAGCCCCCGGGAGGTCTCGGCCTGCGGGTCCATCAGCACGACCGGGATACGGGCATCGGCCAGCGCCGTCAGCTGCGAGGCGGTCGGCGAGATCAGCCCCAGGACCACGCCGGCCGAACCCCGCCTCCGGATGCGCATCGGCCAGTCGTCGTCAGGGTCCTCGCGCTCCTCGGTGAGCACGAGGTCGTAGCCCGCGGCGGCAGCGGCGCGGCGCGCGCCGGCCGTCACCTCGTCGGAGTAGGCGTTGTGGTACCAGCCCAGAACGAGGTCGACCAGCCGCGCGGATCCGGGCGGTCGCCCACCCACCGCGGGGTCGCGGGTGTAGCCGAGCGCGCGGGCGGCGGCCAGCACGCGACGCCGTGTCGCGGGGGCGAGGTCGCCGCGCCCCGAGAGCGCTCGAGATGCCGTGGCGACGCTGACTCCGGCGTCGGCCGCGACCCCGGCCAGGGTCACCCTCGCAGCCATGGGTCGCCGCCTTTCCCCGACACGTCCCCGTGAAGCGTCATCTGACCACTGTCGTGCATGCGGGAGGTTTTGCGCAACGTGCTCGACCAGGGCGACGGGCGGTGGCATCGTCGGGGCTGGAAAGGGCACCAACGATGACGACGACGACATCGCCACTGCGGATCGCGCTGATCGGCACCGGCTTCATGGGCCGCATGCACACGCAGGCGTGGCACACGGCCCCGCGCTTCTTCGACCTTCCGCTCGCGCCGCAGCCCGCCCTGCTCGTCGGCCGCCGTGCGGACGCTGCCGCTCAGGCCGCCGAACGGTGGGACTGGCCGGAGTACTGCGTCGACTGGCGCGGGGCGATCGAACGCGACGACATCGACGTGGTCGACATCTGCACGCCCGGTGACACCCACGCCGAGATCGCGCTGGCCGCGCTGGCTGCCGGCAAGCACGTACTGTGCGAGAAGCCGCTCGCGAACACGGTCGCCGAGGCCCAGGAGATGACGGATGCCGCCCGCCGCGGTCCGGGCATCGCCATGTGCGGCTTCAGCTACCGCCGCACGCCCGCCCTCGCGCTGGCCCGCGAGCTGATCGCAGACGGACGTGTCGGCGAGATCCGGCACGTGCGCGCCCAGTACCTGCAGGACTGGCTGAGCGATCCCGACTCCCCGCACACGTGGCGCCTCGATCGCGACCGCGCGGGCTCCGGTGCCCTCGGCGACATCGGCGCGCACAGCATCGACACGGTGCAGTGGCTCACCGGTCAGGACATCGTTGCGGTCTCGGCGACCGTGCGCACCTTCGTGACCTCGCGTCCGCGCCGCACGGGCGTCGAGGGCCTGGGCGGCGTCGCGACCGACACCTCCGACCGCCTCCCCGTCAGCGTCGACGACGCCGCCGCCTTCACCGCCCGCTTCGACGGGGGCGCCCTCGGCGTCTTCGAGGCCACGCGGATGGCGACCGGTCGCCGCAACGCGAATCGCATCGAGATCAACGGCGACCGCGGCTCGATCGCGTTCGACTTCGAGCGCATGAACGAACTCGAGGTGTACGACACATCGATCGATGCCGCGCAGGGCTTCCGGCGCGTGCACGTGACCGAGGCGCAGCATCCGTATGCGGGTGCGTGGTGGCCCGCCGGTCATGGGCTGGGCTACGAGCACCTGTTCACGCACCAGGCCGTCGACTTCGTGCGCGCCGTCGCGGGGCAGATCCCGGTATCGCCGAGTTTCGCCGACGCGACGCAAGTGCAGCGCGTGCTCGCCGCTGTCGAGCAGAGTGCCGCGCACGACAGCATCCTCACGCCGGTCGCCTCCGCCGACGCCGACCTCTCGAAAGGGGCTTCCGCATGACGCGAACCGCACTCGTCGTCCGCGGCGGATGGGACGGCCACCACCCCGTCGCGGCGACGGAGCTGTTCCTGCCCTTCCTCCGCGAGAGCGGCTTCGACGTCATCGTCGAGGACGACCCGCAGGTGTACGCCGACGCCGACCGTATGGCCGCCACCGACCTCGTCCTGCAGTCGGTGACGATGTCGGAGGCGTCGCCCGAGGCGGTGCGAGGACTCCGCGACGCCGTCACCGCTGGTACGGGACTCGCCGGGTGGCACGGCGGAATCGCTGACTCGTTCCGGGCGAGCTCCGACTATCTGCAGCTCGTCGGCGGACAGTTCGCGACGCATCCGTCGAAGCGGCCCGACGAGGTGCACGGTGACCAGAGCGACAACTACCTCGACTACACAGTCGAGATGACCGACCTCGGTCATCGGCACGAGATCACCGTCGGCATCGAGGACTTCGCGCTCACGACCGAGCAGTACTGGGTGCTGCACGACGATCTCATCGATGTACTCGCGACGACCACACACCCGGTGCAGCCCTACCACCCGTGGCACCGCCCGGTTGCCTCGCCCGCGGTATGGACGCGCGAGTGGGGCCAGGGACGCGTCTTCGTGTCGACGCCGGGGCACAGCATCGACGTGCTGCAGGACGCCAACGTCCGCACGATCATCGAGCGGGGGATGCTGTGGGCGGCCCGGTGACGGACATCGGCATCGTCGGACTCGGCGTCATCTCTCGGCAGTATCTCGACACCCTGGTCCCGGCCTCGAGTGTGCGGATCGCGGCCGTCGCCGACCTCGACGTTCTGCGCGCCGAAAGGGCCGCGGCCGCCATCGCCGGGTGCCGCGCCCTCACGACCGGCGAGATGCTCGCCGACCCCGGCATCCGCACCATCCTCAACCTGACCATCCCCGCCGCGCACGCCGAGGTCGCGCTCGCCGCGATCGCGCACGGCAAGGACGTGTACAGCGAGAAGCCGCTGGCGGCGACCTTCGCGGACGCCCTGCGGGTGACGGATGCCGCCGCCGACGCGGACGTTCGCGTCGGGGGAGCGCCCGACACGGTGCTGGGCACAGGTGTGCAGACGGCCCGCGCCGCGATCGACGACGGCCGGATCGGCCGGCCCGTGTCGGCATCGGCGATGTGGGTCTCGGCCGGGCACGAGTCGTGGCATCCGCAACCCGACTTCTACTATCGCGAGGGCGGCGGACCGCTGCTGGACATGGGGCCGTACTACATCACGTCTCTCGTGCACCTCCTCGGCCCCGTCACCGCGGTGTCGGGCGCCGGATCCCGTTCGCGCGACGAACGCGTGATCGCGTCGGGGCCGCGGGCTGGGGAGCGCATGCCCGTCGAGGTCGACACCCATCTCGCCGGGATCCTCCATCACGCCTCGGGCGCGATCTCGACCGTCACGATGAGCTTCGACGGCGTGGTCTCCACGGCGGCGCCCATCGAGGTCCACGGCGTCGACGGGACCCTCCTCCTTCCCGATCCCAACACCTTTGCCGGCGATGTGCGGCTGTACGCGCGCGGCGGCTCGTGGGAGACGCTCGATCAGTCCGCCGGGTACGTCGATTCCGGTCGCGGCATCGGGCTGATCGACTTCGCTGCCGGCGATGCACGCGCGAGCGGGACCATGGCCCTGCACGTCCTCGAGGTCATGACGATGCTTGCCGCGTCCGCCGTGTCCGGTGTCCGTGAGCCGCTGGCCACGACCGTCGAGCGTCCCTCGCTCGTTCCCCTGACCGCCGCATCCACCTGGAGGAATCTGTGACCCCAGCCCACGCCGTCATCGACCTCGACGTTCCCGGCGACGTCATCAGCCGTCACCTCTACGGCCACTTCGCCGAGCATCTCGGCCGCTGCATCTACGGCGGGTTCTGGGTCGGCGAGGACTCCGATATCCCGCACGTACGCGGCATCCGCTCCGATGTCGTCGAGGCGCTGCGGGCACTCGGCATCCCGAACCTGCGCTGGCCGGGCGGCTGCTTCGCCGACGAGTACCACTGGCGTGACGGCGTCGGTCCGCGTGAGGACCGCCCCCGGATGGTGAACTCGCATTGGGGCGATGTCGTCGAGGACAACCACTTCGGCACCCACGAGTACATGGACCTCTGCGAGATGCTGGGCGCCGATGCCTACGTCAACGGCAACGTCGGCAGCGGCACCGTGCGCGAGATGAGCGAGTGGGTCGAGTACCTCACGCGCGACGGCGACAGTCCGATGGCGCGGCTGCGCCATGAGAACGGCCGCGGCGCGCCCTGGAAGGTGCCCTTCTGGGGCATCGGCAACGAGGCGTGGGGCTGCGGCGGCAACATGACCGCCGAGCAGTACACGCTCGAGGCGCGCCGCTACGGCACGTTCTGCCGAAACCACGGCGGCAATGAGCTGTACCGCATCGCCGCCGGTGCCGCCGACGACGACATCACGTGGACCCGCGCGCTCATGGAGTCGCTCGGATGCCTCACCTGCGAGTCGACCCCGGTGCCGGTGTTCCAGGGGCTGTCGTTCCACTACTACACGCACGCCGGCGCCGGCATCAACACCGAATCGGCGACCGACTTCTCGGCCGAGCAGTACTACGGCACGATGCGCAAGGCGGTCGAGGTGGAGCGCGTGATCCGCAAGCACGAGGCGGTCATGGACTCGTACGACCCCGACCGTCGCGTCGGGCTCGTGCTGGACGAGTGGGGCACGTGGTGGGACGTCGAGCCGGGCACGAATCCCGGGTTCCTGTTCCAGCAGAACACCGTGCGCGACGCGTTGGTCGCTGCCGTGCACTTCGACGCATTCCACCGTCACGCCGGGCGCCTGAAGATGGCGAACATCGCCCAGACGCTCAATGTGCTGCAGGCGATGATCCTCACCGACGACGAGGGAGCCATGGTGCTCACCCCGACCTACCACGTCTTCGAGATGAATCGCGGGCACCATGATGCCACCGCACTGGCCGCGCACGTGCTGTCGTCGCCGACCGCGGCGGACGGCGTGCCCGGCCTGTCGGTGTCGGCCTCGACGCGTGACGGCTCGGCGCTGGTGTCGCTGTCGAACCTGTCGCTCGACGAGTCGCTCGAGGTGCGCATCGACCTGCGTGGACGCGAGGCCTCCGTGCGTCGTGCCCGTGTGCTGACCGGGACGGATGCCGCCGCCCACAACTCCTCCGAGAGCCCGGATGCCGTCTCACCCGTGGGCCTCGATGTGTCGATCGATGGCGGCGTACTGGCGGTGTCGCTTCCCCGTCACTCCTTCGCAGCCGTGGAACTCGACCTGGCGTAAGAGCTGCCGCAAGACGAGGTCCCGGGCGCGCACTGCGCACCGGGACCTCGTCATTCGGCGGAGGTCGGCTCTCAGCGGGGGTCGGCGACCAGCAGGGAGACGGCCGCGGTCGCCACCCGGGCCGACTCCGGGGTGATCATGTGGACCGGGCCGGTGAGTCGGATCATGGCCTCGGTCTCCCGTTCGGCGCACGAGGGCCCTACCCACAGAGCGACGTCCCCCGGCTCCACAATGCGTCGCTCGTCGCGCCCGGAGAAGGCCAGACGCGAGGCGGGCACTGTGAAGGTGACCGTGGCCGAGCCGCCCGGCTCGAGGGTCACCCGCTGGTAGGCGAGCAGCTGCGCCACCGGGCGGGTGACCGAGCCGAGGACGTCGCGCGCATAGAGCTGCACCACATCTGTGCCGGTCCGCGCGCCGGTGTTCGACACCCGCACGCGCGCGACGATGGCGCCGTCGGTGGCCGCATCGGCGGCGCCGAGGTCCTCGTGGGCGAATGTGGTGTAGCTCAGCCCGTGGCCGAACGGCAGTGCCGGCGTGTTGTCCGCGCTGGTGACGTCGGTAGGACCGCCGAGCACCGGGTGCAGGTACGTGTAAGGCTGCGCGCCTGCCGACCGGGGCAGGGACACCGGCAGCCTTCCCGAGGGGACCGTCGCGCCGGAGAGGATGCGTGCGATCGCAGGACCACCCTCCTCGCCGGGGAAGAACGCCTGCAGGACCGCGCCGGCGGCCGACGGGCCGTCCAGCATCCAGCCGATCGCGTACGGACGACCCGAGACGACCACCACGACCGTGGGGGTGCCCGTCGCGACGACAGCCTCCACGAGCCGGCGCTGCGCGCCGGGCAGCTCGAGGTCGTCGACGTCGTTGCCCTCGCCGACCGTGCCGCGACCGAACAGTCCGGCCCGGTCGCCGACAACGACGACGGCCGCCTCTGCCCGCGTGGCGGCCTCCACGGCCGCCACGATGCCCGTGGGATCGAGATCCTCGACATCGCAGCCCCGCTCGAGCACGAACGAGGCGTGCGGGAACTCCGCGCGCAGCGCCTCCGCGACCGTCGGGATCTCGACGCCCAGCGCGGTGCCGGGGTGATGTGCCAGCACGTGGTTGGCGAACGAGTAGCAGCCCATCAGTGACTCTGCCGCGTCGGCGTTGGGTCCGATCAGCGCGATCGTGCGCGGCTCGGCGAGGGGCAGCATCCCGTCGTTGCGGAGGAGAACGATCGACTCCTCCGCGGATCGGCGGGCGAGCTCCCGCAGCTCGGGGCTATCGAGGTCCACCGCCGTCGGGGCGGACGAGAAGTCCTCGTCGAGGAGCCCCAGCTCCTCCTTCTGCGACAGCACCCGCAGCACGGCGCGGTCTACGTCGGCGAGCGCCTGGGGGTTCGAGTCCAGCAGCTCGCGTAGGGGAGCGACGAACGCGTCGCCCGTGGGCAGTTCGATGTCGATCCCCGCCCGCAACGCCAGCAACGCTGCTTCGCCGAGATTCGCTGCGACCCCGTGCAGGGCGTGGAGGAACGCGACGGAGAAGTAGTCGGCGACGACCGTGCCGTCGAAACCCCACTCCTCGCGCAGCAGTGACGTGAGCAGCTCGGGGTTGGAAGCCACGGGTACGCCGTCGATCTCGGCGTACGAGTTCATCACCGACCGCACCCCGCCGTCGCGCACCGCCATCTCGAAGGGTGGCAGGATGACATCCTGCAGTCGTCGTCTGCCCATGTGCACCGGGGCGTGATTGCGCCCGGCCTGCGAGGCGGAGTACCCCGCGAAGTGCTTCAGAGTGGCGTGGACTCCGGCGGACTGGAGCCCCCGCACGTAGGCGGTGCCGATCGTACCGACCACGTACGGGTCTTCCGAGATGCACTCGTCGACGCGGCCCCAGCGGGGATCCATCACGACATCGAGTACCGGTGCGAGGCCCTGATGGATGCCGAGCTCCGCCATCGAGCGGCCGATCGCGGCGCCGAGCTCCTCCGTCAGCTCCGGGTCGAAGGCGGCGCCCCAGGCCAGGGGCGTGGGGAAGGTCGCGGCCTTCCATGCGGCCAGGCCGGTGAGGCACTCCTCGTGGACGATGGCGGGGATGCCCAGCCGGGTCTCGTCCCGCAGCCGGCGCTGCTCGGCCCAGAGCCACGCGGCACGCTCGACCGGGTCGACCGGTCGAGTGCCGTAGACGCGGGTGAGGTGTCCGATGCCGTTTGCGGTGGCGTCCTCGTACCGGGTCGAGGTCACCATCTCGCCCGCCATCGGCGCGACGACCTCGTCCCCCTGATCGACCCAGTAGCCGACGAGCTGCGCGAGCTTCTCATCCAACGTCATCTGCGCGTGAAGGGACCGTACCCGCGGCGAGACCGCGGGCATCACGATGTCGCTCATCCCTTGACCGCCCCCGTCAAGCCGCCGACGATGCGCCGTTCGAAGAGGCTGAAGAAGACCAGCGCGGGAACCATGGAGAGCGAGGTGAACGCGAGCACCTTCGCCGTGTCGACGGAGTACTGCGACGAGAACGCCTGGACGCCGAGCGGCAGGGTGAAGTTCGCATTGTCGTTGAGCAGGAACAGCGGCAGCAGGTAGCTGTTCCAGCTGGCGATGAAGGCGAGGATCCCGACGGTGATCACACCGGGAACCGCGAGCGGGATCACCATGCGCCAGAAGAAGCCCAGGCGGCTGCATCCGTCGATGAAGGCGGCTTCCTCGATCTCGTCGGGGATCGCACGCAGGAACGGCACCAGGATGATGATCGTCGTCGGCAGGGCGAACGCGATCTGCGGCAGGATGACGCCCCCCAGCGAGTTGATGAGCCCGAGGTCGCGCACGACGATGTACAGCGGCGTGATCGCGACGGTGATCGGGAACATGAGTCCGGCGGCGAACAGCGCGTACAGCGCCGCGCGGCCCCGGAACCGGTAGCGCGCGAGGACGTAGCTCGCCATGAGACCCAGCAGGATGACGCCCAGAGTGGTCGCCACCCCGACGATGGTGGAGTTGAGTACGAGCTGCCAGAAGATGCCGCCGGTCAGCACGTCCAGGTAGTTGGTCCAGACCCAAGGATCGGGCAGGCCGCCGGGGTCGGTCGTGATCTGCGAGTTGGAGCGGAACCCGCCGAGGATGATGTAGATGACCGGACCCAGCATGAGCGCGATCACGACGAGGGCGACGAAGTACACCGCGGGGGTACCGGCCCGCATCCGGGTACGACGAGGCGGGGGCAGCGCAATGGTCGCCATGGTGTCGAGGGCGGTCATCGGGCGGTCCTTTCGGTGAGGGCGCCTGCGGTGTCGCGGCGCAGCACGAAGCGCTGGTAGATCAGGGCGACGATGAGTGAGATGAGGAAGATGACGACGGCGACGGCGTTTCCGTATCCGAAGTTGCCCGCGTTTCGACCGTTGGCCACCATGTAGGTCGCCATCGTCGAGGTGCCCGCCACCGGCGCAACGTACTGTCCCCAGATGATGTACACCAGGTCGAACAGCTGCAGTGCGCCGATGATCGACAGGAACGCCCAGATGCGCAGGGTCGGGCCGAGCAGTGGAATCGTGATGCGCCGCTGGATCTGCCAGTAGGTCGCGCCATCGATAGCAGCCGCCTCGTACAGCTCTTCGGGGATTCCCTGGAGCCCGGCGAGGAAGAGGATGACCGCGAAGCCCACGTACTTCCAGGTGAGGATCCCCATCAGGGTCCAGATCGCGATGCTCGGATCCGAGAGCCAGTCGTGGGTCAATCCCGACAGGCCCCATTCGTCGAGGATGCCGTTGAGGGCGCCGTTGGTCGCCAACATGAGGCTGAACCCCGTGCCGACGACGACCTCGGCGATCACGTAGGGCACGAAGATGAGCACCCGGATGAGTGACTGCCCCCGCATCTTGCGGTTGAGCAGAAGTGCCAGCAGGAGTGCGATCGGACCCTGGATGACCAGCGACATCACGACGATGAAGCCGTTGTGGCCGAGCGCTTCCTGAAAGTCGGGATCGGTGAGGATCGTGGCGTAGTTCTTGAAGCCGACGAAGTCCGTCGCCGGGCCGTAGCCGTGCCAGTTGAAGAACCCGTAGTACGCCGCCATGACGACCGGGAAGATGACGAAGCCGACGAAGAAGATCAGTGCCGGCCCGACCAGCACGGCGATCTCCATACGACCGGACCATCCGATCCCTCGGCGTCGGCGGCGCGGCGGAGCCGAGGGCGGCGGTGTGACGCCGCCGCCCCCGGCACGCTGCGCGAGATCCGTCTCCGGGCGATCGTCCGTTTTCGGTGTCTCGCTCGTGTGCATGCGAAGTGTTCCTTATCCCTTCGCGCCGGCCGAGTTGGCCGCTGCGATCATTTCGTCGGGCGTGCTCTGGCCGGCGAGCATGTCGACCACGGCGACGTTGAGCGCGTTGCCGACGTTCTGCCCGAGGACGGTGTCGAGCCACTGCGAGACGAACGGGGCCGCGTTGTAGGCCTCGAGGATCTGCTTGAGGTACGGCTCGGTGACCTCGGACTGCGCCGCCTGGTTGACCGGCGGTGAGGAGAACGCCTTGTAGTACGCGGTCTGCTGAGCGTCGGACGCGACGAAGTTGAGGAAGTCGACGCACTCCTTCGGTGCCTTCGCAGAACAGGAGTAGCCGTCGACGCCGCCCATCATCGATCCCGGCTCGCCCTTGCCGCCCGACACCTCAGGGAAGGGGTACCACGCGAGGTCGGCCAGCGGCTTCTCGTCGGGCGTCAGCGACGCGATCACGCCCGGGTCCCACGCGCCCATCAGCTCGCCGCCGGCCTGGTGGTTGGCGACGAGGCCGGCCGAGCTGCCGGCGCCCTGCTGGGCGGACGTCGTGAGGAAGCCCTCGTTGAACGGCTGGGTGGCGGCGAACTTCTCGAGGTCCTCGGCGGCCTTCAGCCAGCACGGGTCGCTGAAGTCCTTCGAGTCGCCGGTCTCCTCCACCGTCTTGGGGGCGCACTCGCGCAGCGCGAACCAGTAGAACCAGTGGGCCGCCGGCCAGGCGTCCTTCGCGCCGAGCGCGAGGGGAGCGACGCCGGTCGCCTTGAGCTTGTCGTTGGCCGCGACGAGTTCGTCGATGGTGGTCGGGGTCTCGGTGACTCCGGCCGCGGTATAGAGGTCCTGGCTGTAGAAGATGCCGCCGGGAAGCACCGACAGAGGCATCGCCCACACCTTGTCCTGGTAGGTCTCCGCCTTGAAGGAGCCGTCGGAGATGTTGTCCTTCGCCTCGCCTTCGATCTTGCCGGTCAGATCCATCAACTGGCCCGCCTGCACCATCGCCGCCATCTTTCCGCCGCCGCGCTGAAGGAAGATGTCCGGCGGGTCTCCGGCGTTGAGGGACGTCTGCAGCTTGCCATCCATGTCCTCGTTCTGGATGGACTGCATCTTGATCGTGACGTTCGGGTTGTCCTTCTCGAACGCGGCGATCGCGTCCTTCCAGAACTGCTGGCCGTCACCGGTCGTCGAGTTCTGCCAGAGCGTCATCTCCACGTTGCCGTCGCTGCTCGCGTCGGAGCCGCCGGCACTGCAGCCGGCGAGCGCGAGTGCGCCGACGACGAGTGCTGCGGAACCCGCGAGGATTCTCTTGCCGATCATGTGATTCCCGTTCTCTTCATCGAGGAGCACCTCTGCTCCGAGGTGCGGTGGTCGGCGCGATCGGGTCGCGCGCTGCTCGATGCTGCGACCGAGCAGCAAAAGTGTGCGTTCGCAACAAATACTTTGTCAAACGTTTTCGAAAACGGTTTCCAAGGCGTTACGCTATCGAGATCATGAAGCGCCGCCCCACCATCACAGATGTGGCCGCTGCGGCCGGCGTCTCCGTCGCGACCGTGTCGAAAGCGGTCAACGGCCGCTACGGTGTGGCCAGTGAGACGGCCGACCGTGTCCTGGCCGTCGTCGCGGAACTGGGCTACGAGTCCAGTCTCATCGCCAGCAGCATGCGCTCGCGCAGGACCGGCGTGATCGGGGTGCTCGTCGCCGACTTCGAGCCGTTCAGCGCCGAGATCCTCAAGGGTGTCGGACAGGCGCTGCGCGACTCCCGCTACGACCTCCTCGCGTACTCCGGCTCCCACGGCTCGTCGGAAGGGTGGGAGCGGCGCTCGCTGTCACGCCTCAGCGGCACGCTCATCGACGGCGCCATCATGGTCACCCCGACGGTGGTCAACGTCGGCGCGGAGGTGCCCGTGGTCGCCATCGATCCGCACACCGGGCCGGCGGACCTGCCCGTGGTCGAGTGCGACAGCTACGGCGGTGCGCTCCAGGCGACGCGGCACCTCCTCGACCTGGGCCACACCCGCATCGGCTTCATCGCCGGCCGGCGCGACCTGCGTTCGTCGATCGCGCGCGACGCCGGGTATCGGCGGGCGCTGACAGATGCCGGCATCGCGGTCGATCCGGCGCTCGTGGGGTCGGGCAGTTACCGTCAGGATGCCGTCCGCGTCGCCGCTGTCGAGATGCTCCGGCGCGGCGACCGCCCCAGCGCCATCTTCGCCGCCAACGACATCTCGGCGCTCGAGATCGTGAACGTCGCCGCGGAGCTCGGGCTCGATGTGCCGCGAGATCTCTCCGTCATCGGATTCGACGACGTCCCGGAGGCCTCCAAGTCGACACCGGCCCTGTCGACGGTCCGTCAGCCGATGCAGACCCTGGGCGCCGAAGCGGCGCGGCTGCTGCTCACGCTCATGGACGGCGAGGTTCCGGCGGCGACGCATGTGACGCTGCCGACACGGCTCATCCCCCGAGGGACGACCGCGCCGCCGCTCTGAGGACGGCGGAGCGTGCTCAGTTCAGTGCAACGCCTGCCGGATCGCGCAGCAGTTCCGCGAACGCCACCTCGGCCGCGCCGATCAGCAGGCGATCTTCGGCGAGGGCCGCCGGCCGGATCTCGAGTTCTTCGCCGTTCGCCGGCATGCTCTGCGCGACGACGGCCTGCGTGAACCCGTCCAGGTCGTCGGTGGCGAGCATCGCCAGGAAACCGCCGAGCACGACGACGGCCGGATTGAGCACGTTGACGGCATTGGCCAGTGCGGTGGACAGGATGCGGCGCTGCCGCGCGATCTCGTCGCGCACCTCGGGCGCGCGGGCTGCGCGTAGCATCTCGGCGAGAGTCGGCTCGTCGGCGTTGTCACGACCGAGGACGGCCAGCAGGCGCGCGCGGCTCACCTCGTCCTCGAGCACGCCGTCACTCGCCCGGCGGTCGGCGCTCGACGCGATGCCGGGGCGGTTCTGTCCGAATTCGCCGGAGTATCCCGAGGCGCCGGCTACCGGCATCCCGTGCACGATCACGCCGCCGCCGATGCCGCTCGCACCGCCGTTGAGATAGACGACGTCGTCGATTCCGCGCGCGGCGCCGAAGAGGTGCTCGGCGAGGACTCCCAGCGCCGCGTCGTTGCCGACCACGGTGGGCAGGCCGGTCGCCGCTTCGATGAGTTCGCGCAGAGCGGTGTCGATCCACCTCAGGTGCGGGGCGTCTCGTACCACACCGTCGGACGCCCGCACGAGTCCCGGGACGGCGACGCCGATCCCCGCGATCCGCGCCTCGGCGAGATCGCCCGAGCGCCACGCGGCGATGCGCTCGCCGATGAGCTGTGCCGTCCCCTCGGGGCCCAGTAGACCGGTCATCTCGATGCGCTCGCGACGTCGCACCGTGCGATCGAGACCGACTGCCGCGATCGTGAGGGCATCGACCTCGGGGTTCACCGCGATGGTCACCACGCGCGGGTGCGGAGCGACCAGTGGAGACGGCCGACCGACGCGGCGGCTGGGACCGGGAGCGTGCTCCTCCACGACGCCGAGGGCTACGAGATCGCCGACCAGGTCGGCGATGGTCGAGCGGTTCAGACCGGTCGCACCGGTCAGCGTCGCACGCGAGACGGGGCCATCGATGTGCGCGAGACGCAGTAGCCGCGACAGATTCGCTTGGCGACTGGCCATCGGCTCGTTCATACCCCCACTGTAGAGGCGCCCCGTGAGGGGGTCGGGCGGTGGACGTGACTGGGCCCACGCGGCACAAGATTCCCCGAGACGTCCCGGCGGCGCGCGGACTAGGCGCGCGGACTAGCAGTGCAGGCCACTGCTGGTATAGGTTGTCGTCAGCAACATTTCTCGCAAAGGAGCATCAGATGGCCAAGCCCACACCCGCCGACAAGTTCTCCTTCGGGCTCTGGACCGTCGGCTACAACGGCGCCGACCCGTTCGGCGGACCGACCCGTCCCGCGCTGGATGTCGTGCACGCCGTCGAGAAGCTCGCCGAGCTCGGCGCCTACGGCCTCACGTTCCACGACGACGATCTGTTCGCCTTCGGCTCGACCGACGCACAGCGCCAGACCCAGATCGACCGCCTCAAGGGCGCGCTGGCCGACACCGGCCTCATCGTGCCGATGGTGACGACCAACCTGTTCAGCGCACCGGTCTTCAAGGACGGCGGCTTCACTTCGAACGACCGCGCCGTGCGCCGCTTCGCGCTGCGCAAGGTCTTCCGCCAGCTCGACCTCGGCGCCGAGCTGGGCGCGAAGACGTTCGTGATGTGGGGCGGCCGCGAAGGCGCCGAGTACGACTCGGCCAAGGACATCCGCCAGGCACTGGAGCGCTACCGCGAGGCCGTGAACCTCCTCGGCGACTATGTCACCGACAAGGGCTACGACATCCGCTTCGCCATCGAGCCCAAGCCCAACGAGCCGCGCGGCGACATCCTGCTGCCGACCCTGGGTCACGCGCTCGCGTTCATCAACTCGCTCGAGCGCCCCGAGCTCGTGGGCCTGAACCCCGAGGTCGGGCACGAGCAGATGGCCGGGCTCAACTTCGCCGCAGGTATCGCGCAGGCGCTGTTCCACGGCAAGCTCTTCCACATCGACCTCAACGGTCAGCGTGGCATCAAGTACGACCAGGACCTCGTGTTCGGTCACGGCGATCTGCACAACGCGTTCGCCCTCGTCGACCTGCTCGAGAACGGCGGCCCCGGCGGGGTTCCGGCTTACGAGGGCCCGCGTCACTTCGACTACAAGCCGAGCCGCACCGAAGACGAGAAGGGCGTGTGGGACTCCGCCGCCGCCAACATGCGCACGTACCTGCTCCTCAAGGAGCGTGCCGCGGCCTTCCGTGCCGACCCCGAGGTGCAGGAGGCGCTCACCGCCGCCCGCGTGGACGAGCTGGCCGTCCCGACCCTCGGCCAGGGCGAGAGCTACGACGACTTCCTCGCCGACCGCTCGGCGTACGAGGACTTCGACGCCGACGCGTACTTCGGTGGCAAGGGATTCGGCTTCGTCCGCCTGCAGCAGCTCGCGACCGAGCACCTGCTCGGCGCTCGCTGAGTCGACACCACACGCCCCCGAGCGCCGAGACTGCACGCGGGGGTCGAGACTGCGGGTGGACCCCGCAGTCTCGACTTCCCGTTGCAGTCTCGCGGCCCGGGTCCGGATCTGAACGAAAGGGCGACGTCATGACGTTGGTCGCGGGGGTCGACTCGTCGACCCAGTCCTGCAAGGTCGTGATCGTGGATGCCGCGACCGGCGCGCCGCGCGGAGCCTCCGGCCGCGTAAGCCCCACCGTCGTGCGCTCGGGGCGGGCCACCCACCCCGACGGGACCGAGGTCGATCCCGAGGCGTGGTGGAGCGCGCTTCAGGCTGCGATCGTCGACGCCGGCGGGCTCGATGACGTCGCGGCGCTATCGGTCGGCGGACAGCAGCACGGCATGGTCGTACTGGATGCCGAAGGCCGCGTCATCCGTCCCGCCCTGCTGTGGAACGACACCCGGTCGGCGGGTGCCGCGGCCGACCTGATCGCGGAGTTCGGCGCGCAGCAGCTAGCCGAGCGCACCGGGCTGGTCCCCGTGGCATCCTTCACGATCACCAAGCTGCGGTGGCTGCGGGATCACGAGCCGGAGAACGCCGCGCGGGTCGCCGCAGTCGCGCTGCCGCACGACTGGCTGACATGGCGACTGCGCGGATTCGGCCCCGAGAATCCAGCGCTCGACGAGCTCGTGACCGACAGATCGGATTCCTCGGGAACCGGCTACTGGAACCCTGCGACCGGTGACTATGACCGTGCTCTGCTGATCGCCGCCCTGGGCCACGATGCGCTTCTGCCGCGGGTGCTCGGCCCGGACGAGTTCGTCTTCGACACCGCCCGTCGGCGCATCGGCGGCGGCGCGGGCGACAACGCCGGTGCCGCGCTCGGGCTCGGTGCGAAGCCGGGCGACGTGATCGTCTCGATCGGCACGAGCGGCACCGTCTTCGCGGTGAGCGAGCAGCGCACGATCGACCCGACGGGAACGGTCGCCGGATTCGCCGATTGCACCGGTCGCTTCCTTCCGCTCGTGGCGACGATGAACGCCGCGCGCGTGCTCGAGGCGATCGCAGGGCTGCTCGGCGTCGACCATGAGGAGCTCAGCCGCCTGGCCATGGCCGCCGAGCCTGGCGCCCACGGGCTCAGCCTCGTGCCCTACTTCGAGGGCGAGCGCACCCCGAACCTCCCCGATGCCACCGCGTCGCTCACGGGCATGACTCTGGCATCGACGACTCGCGAGAACCTCGCCCGTGCCGCCGTCGAGGGGATGCTCTCGGGGCTCGCCGCCGGACTCGAAGCGCTGCGCGGACTCGACGTGCCGCTCGAGCGCGTGCTGCTGATCGGCGGAGCCGCCCAATCCGAGGCGGTGCGGACGATCGCCCCGCTGATCCTCGGACTCCCGGTCGAGGTCCCCGAACCCGGCGAGTACGTCGCCCTCGGCGCTGCGCGCCAGGCCGCCGCAGTCCTGGGAGCCTGACGCCGGGGTTCGCGGTCGGCGGCCGAGCATCGGAGTGCGCGCGCGGCGCTCTGACGCAAGAATGACACCATGACGGATGCCTCGAACGACGGCGCCGCGGCAGTCGAGGCCGCGGTGACGACGGCCGCAGCGGAGCTCTACGCCCTGACTCCGGACGAGTTCACTGCGGCACGCAACGCGCGGGCGGGGGCATCCGATCGTGCATCCGCGGCGGCGATCAAGGCCCTGCGCAAGCCTTCGGCGGCCGCGTGGACGATCAACCTCCTCGCCCGCGAGGGTCGCCTGACCGATGCGCTCGAACTCGCCGCCGCGCTGCGGGACGCGCAGGAGGACCTTGACGCAGCCGAACTGGCCCGGCTCGGGCGACAGCGTCGCTCGCTCGTCTCGGCCCTCGCCCGCGATGCGGTCGCGCTGGCCGCCGAGCGCGGGGTGACCGTCGGCGCGGCCGCGCGGGACGACCTCGAGAAGACGATCAACGCCGCGATGATGGATGCCGGAGCCGCCGCGGCGGTCCAGTCCGGACGGCTGGTGCACGGGCTCGAGGCATCCGGATTCGATGCCGTCGACATCTCCGATGCAGTGGCCGGAGCGGGCCCCGCCGCGGCGGCCCCGCGTTCTCGAGACGACCTCGCCGAGCGGCGCGCCCGCAAGGCCGCCGAGCAGGCCGCCCGCGAGGCGGATCGGCTGTCGTCCGAGGCCGAGCGCGCCCTGACGAAGGTCGAGGCGCGACTCGCCAAGACCCGCGAACGTGCCGACCTCCTCAACGAGCGCATCGACGACCTGCGCGAGCAGCTCGCGCGCATGGAGCGGGACGCTGAGGCGATCGAGGCGGAAGTACGCGGCATGGAGAGCGAGCACAGGGATGCCGCATCCGCGGCGAAGTCGGCGGCCGACCGGGCGGAGCGGGCGCGCGCCGCGCTCGACGAGGGATGACACGCGACGCCCGTCCGCGACTACGCCGTCATCGGATCGTCGTCCCACTGTTCGCTGCACTCCTCGCCGTCTTCGGTGCCGTGATCGCGACCGAAGCGGTGCGCGTCGTCGGCGACGAGCTCGAACGGCCCGACCTCGCAGCGTTCTACGCGCAGCCGTCGCCTGCTACGGCGGGGGAGCCCGGCGCGATGATCAAGTCCGAGGAGCTCGTCGGGGTGCCTTTCGCCGCGCGCGCGTGGCGGCTGATGTACCACTCGCGCGACCTGCACGACGAAGACGTCATCGTCACCGCCATCCTCGTCGTCCCGCTAGGACCTGCCCCCGCCGAGGGGCGCACCGTCGTCTCGTGGGGGCATCCGACGACCGGTTCCGCACCGACCTGCGCGCCGTCGTACGGTCTCGATCCGTTCATCGGCATCGAGGGGATGCGTCCGCTCCTGGACCGCGGCTACGCGGTGGTCGCGACGGACTACGCCGGGATGGGAACGGCGGGGCCGGACTCCTATCTCGTCGGCGTCACCGAGGGCAACAACGTGCTGGACGCCGTGCGCGCCGCGCGCGCGATCCCCGCGGCATCCGCAAGCGAGCGCGTCATCCTCTGGGGACACTCGCAGGGCGGACAGGCCGTGCTGTTCGCCGCCGAGCAGGCGGGCACCTATGCCCCGGAGCTGCAGATCGAAGCGGTCGCGGCGGCGGCACCCGCGGCGGATCTCTCGGCGCTGATGCGGTCGCACCTGGACGATATCTCCGGCGTCACGATCGGGTCGTACGCGTTCGCCGCGTATGCCGACGTCTACGGCGACGCCGTGCCGGGCGCGCAGCTGAGCACGGTCCTCACGCCGGCGGCGATCGCCTTGCTGCCCCGCATGAACTCGCTCTGCCTGCTGACGAACATCCCGGAGCTGCATGAGATCGGGCAGCCGCTGGTCGGAAACTTCTTCGCGCAGGACCCGACCACCACCGCACCCTGGAATGAGCTCCTGGCCGAGAACTCCGCCGGCGGGACGAGCTTCTCCGCCCCGCTGTTCATCGCCCAGGGGCTGTCCGATCAGCTGGTCGTCCCCGCCGACACGGAGGAGTTCGTGCGGCACGAGCAGTCGATCGGCGTCGACGTCACTTTCGAGCCGATCTCCTTCGCGACGCATGCGACGGTGGCCTACCTCGCGATTCCCGGGCTGCTGTCGTGGCTCGATCGCACCGTGTCGCCGGCGCCCTGACGGGTGTGCGCGCGGCCACTACGCTGACGGGATGAGTGTCGTGGACTCCGGGTTCTTCCTCATCCCTCTCCTGGCGGTCCTCGCACCGATCCTCGGACGGATGCTGGGTCGTTGGGTGCGCATCCCCATCGTGGTGTTCGAGCTCGTGCTCGGCATCGTGTTCGGCCCGAGCATTCTGGGGTTGATCGAGCCCTCCGAGCTGTTCTCGCAACTCTCCAACCTCGGCCTGGCGATGCTCTTCTTCATGGCCGGCTCCGAGATCAACTTCGGCGCGATCGCCGGCCGCCCCATCCGTCGGGCGTCGCTCGGCTGGCTGATCAGCCTCGCCGCCGGCGTCGCGGCCGGATTCCTGCTGCAGCCCGGCGAGGCCGCGGTCGTGATCGGCGTCGCCCTGTGCTCGACCGCGCTGGGTACGCTGATGCCGATCCTGCGCGATGCGAAGGAGCTCGGCACCCCGTTCGGCCAGGCGGTGACCGCCGTCGGCGCGGTCGGCGAGTTCGGTCCGCTCGTGGCGATCTCCCTGTTCCTCGGGGCGCGCAACCTGGAGCTCTCCACGCTCGTGCTCGCCGCGTTCATCCTCGTGGCGGGGGGATCGATCTGGCTCGCGATGCGCGCGCCGCACGGCCGGTTGCACCGCTTCGTGAACGCGACGCTGCACACGTCGGGTCAGGTCGCCGTGCGCATCGTGTTCCTGATCCTGGGCGCGCTGGTCGTGCTGAGCATCTGGATGGACCTGGACATGCTGCTCGGCGCCTTCACCGCGGGCATCGTGTGGCAGCTCATCATGCGCAACGCGAACCATGAGGACCGCGAGGCCGTGGAGAGCAAGGTCGAGGCCGTCGCCTTCGGCTTCCTCGTGCCGGTGTTCTTCATCTACACGGGTGTCACCTTCGACCTGGACGCGCTGGTCTCGGACTGGCGCGTCATGGTGATGGTGCCGATCCTCCTCGTGCTGCTGCTCATCGTCCGCGGCCTCCCGTCCACGCTCGCGCTCCCCGTCGGCTCGTCGCGCAAAGACCGGATGGCGATGCTGCTGCTCGGCTCCACCGGGCTGCCGATCATCGTCGCGGTCACCGCGATCGGCGTCGACGAAGGCCTCATCTCGTCGGGGATGGCGTCGGCGCTGGTCGGTGCGGGCATGCTGTCAGTACTGCTGTTCCCGCTCATCGGAATGTCGCTCCACGGCGACCGCGAGGTCGTCACCTCCCCGGCGTACGACCCGCTCGTTCCCCCGAGATGACCGACTCGATCGCCGCTCTGTTCGCCGACGCGCGCGCCCGGCTGGCGCAAGCGCCGACGGAGGCGCTGGGCGAGCTCAGCCTCGGTCGACGCATCCTCGGACTCTCCCGCCCGCCGCGGATCGTGCCGCGCGGTCGGGCGTGGCACCTCGGCGTGCTGCTGCTCACGCCGGACGCCGTGCTCGCCACCGGCGACATCGTCTCCTCGCACGAGGAGGTGCGCCGGGGGTTCGCCGCCGAGTCGCAGCGACGACGGGCCGAGCTCGCGGCGGCCGCATTCCGCGGCGGCTTCGCCGAGGGCACACCGGTGCACTTCGGATGGCGCGCAGTGGACCTCGACGCGATCGGTGCGACCGGCGGCCCGCTCGTGACGCAGGACGGTGCGTTCGGGGTGCGGTGGAGCGCAGCCGGGGCGATCGCGCCACTGGTCGGCTACCTCGACGACCGCATCGACCTGCTGCTGCGCAGCGCGGACGACGCACCCGCCATGGACTGAGCCCTCAGCCCTCCGCGGAACCGAACTCGCGGGCGAACGCGCGCAGCAAGCGCGCCGGTTCGGTGACGGATGCCGCCAGCACGCGTCCCGCGATCGCGTCGAAGTCGCCGGAGTCGAAATAGCCGTCGTCCCGGTAGACGGCCATCCGCTCGGTGAATGCGCGGGTCGTCGGCTCCGGGTGGAACTGCGTCGCGTACAGCCGATCGCCGACGCGGTAGGCCTGGACGGGGCACGCCTCGTTCGTCGCGAGGAGCTCGGCGCCGGGCGGCAGCGACCGGGCGCCCTCCTTGTGGGCGGTGAGGGCGGTGAACCGGGTCGCCAGCCCGCCCAGCACCCGGTCGCGCCCGCCGGCCGCGGTGAGCGAGATCGTCACCGGGCCGGTGTCCTCGGGGAATGCCCTCGTGACCTCGCCCCCCAGCATCCGCGTCACGATGCCGATGCCGTAGCAGGTGAACAGTGCGGCGGTGGTCGCGGCGGCGGCAGCTGTCGCGATGCGTTCGAGGTCGCTCTCGAGCCGTCGCTGCACGGGTGTCTTGGTCGATTCGGGGTCGGCCACGTTGAACGGGCTCCCGCCGATCACGAAACCGCCGAAGCGCTCGAACGCATCGTCCGGAAGGGGCTCGCGCACGAGATCGTGCTGCGCGAGGTCGCGTTCGTCGAGATGCGTCGCCAGGCGGAAGGACTCGTACTCGGCTGCGGCCGCGCCTTGCTGCGGGCGCACGCATACGTACAGAAGCGGCGCAGAGGTCATGGGGTGGATTCTAG
The DNA here is from genome assembly GCF_001427525.1 of Microbacterium sp. Root61. Taxonomy (NCBI): domain Bacteria; kingdom Bacillati; phylum Actinomycetota; class Actinomycetes; order Micrococcales; family Microbacteriaceae; genus Microbacterium; species Microbacterium sp. Root61. Next base: position 3,200,529 of record NZ_LMGU01000001.1, read on the forward strand.
GCCGCTGCGGCCCTGGTGTCAGCGTTCCGAACTCGGTGTATCAAGGCGGCACTACCGCGCTCTCTGGTGATGTGGAGACAATGGGCGCTATGACCGCGAGAGACCGCGCAGCGCCCCTCGGTGATTCCGGCGAGCCTGCGGACGCGGGGGGCGCCCTCCCCGGCGACCCCGGCGAGCCCACCGCCGACCTGCCCCGGTGGGAGCGCGCTGCCGCGCTCTTCATCCGTTGGAGGGAGGGGGAGTCGCGGGCGATGGACGAGCTCGTCCGCGTGATGACCCCCGTGCTGTGGCACGTGGTGCGCGCGTACGGTCTGGACCGCGCCCTCGCCGAAGACGTCGTGCAGACCACCTGGATGACGCTGGTGCGGCGCCACGACTCCATCGCCGAACCGCTCGCCGTGTCGGGGTGGCTGACGACCTGCGCTCGACGCGAGGCCTGGCGTGTGGGGAAGCTGCACCGTCGCGCCGACCCCACCGAGACCGAGGACCTCGAGCCGCATCTGCCGAGCACCGAGTCGGCCGAGCACACGGCCACGGTCAGCGACGAATCGCATCGGCTGTGGTCGGCGGTGTCGAAGCTCAACGACCGCTGTCAGCGGCTGCTGCGAGTGGTCGCGTTCGACGAACGGCCCGACTACGCACGCATCGCCCAGGACCTCGCGATGCCGATCGGCTCGATCGGGCCGACCCGGCAGCGCTGCCTGGGCAAACTCCGCGCTCTGATCGAGGGCGACGGATGGGGAGGAGACCACCATGGAGATTGAGGACTTCGCCGCCGATGCGGCGGTCTTCGCGCGATTGCGTGAGACGTGGCGGGAGGTGGATCCGATGCCGGCCGATCTCATAGACCGGATGGTCGCCGCCGTCGCGGTCGAGGACCTCAGCCGCGAGTACGCGCTGCTGACCCTCGTCGAGGGCGCGCATCTGGCCGCCGTGCGGGGCGAGGCCGATACCGCGACGCTGCAGTTCAGCGACGGCGAGACGAGCGTGCTCGTCCACGTGACGACGGTCGAGGACGGCTCGCGACGCGTCGACGGCTGGGTGGACGCCCTGCCGCTGGCGATCCGGCTCACCCAGGGCGAGCGCGAGTGGTCCGCCGACCCGGGGGAGCACGGCCGCTTCGCGTTCGACGCCGTCACGCCGGGCGTCTCGCGCATCCGTCTGGTCGTGCGCGGCTCCGACGGCGAGATGCACGAGTTCGAGACACCGCAGTTCGAAGTCTGACCGGATGCCGCGACCTGGGGGTCGCGGCCGACCTTGAGGAACGCCCATGACCGATGCCACGCCTCCCACTTCCGACGACGGCCGCGCGCGGCCGCCCCAATGGCGCGAGCGTTTCGACGCGACGCGCGGGCGCGGCATTCCGCTGGATCCGTCGAGCGAGCCGGTCCGGGGGGTGGATGCCTACCCGACCTCGTATGCGGCCGGGCATCTGCTCATCACGGCGACCGACGGCCGGCTCGAAGAGCTGCTGAAGCGGCTGCGCGAAGCAGCGGGAGACTTCGGGTGGGGCATCGAGCTGCAGAACCTCGACGGGACGCCGTTGGATGAGGCCGCGGCATCCGCTCGGGCGAAGCGTGCGCGGGACGCCCTGAACCTGCCGACGATCCACCGGGTCGGGATCTTCCCGCAGCCCAGCCCCGACAAGGATGACCAGCCGGTGCCGCCGATCGACGCCTGGCGCCTGCTGCAGCGGGTGCGGGCGCGGTACGGCAAAGACGTACAGGGTGTGGGGCTGGACCACCTGATCACCGTCGACCCCTACGGCAGCACCAACCCCTACGGCTCCACGAACCCGTACGGCTCGACGAACCCGTACGGCTCGACGAATCCCTACGGCTCCACCAATCCGTACGGGAGCACGAACCCGTACGGATCCACGAACGCCCCCGGCCCGGGCAGCTACGCCACGGCCGGGATGGGCGGGCACCAGGCCGTGGACTACATCGGCGCGGGGCCGCAGCGCACCGCGGCGATCGTCGAGGGTGGGCGCCGACCGGTGATCGCGGTGCTCGACACGGGATGCGGCATCCATCCGTGGCTGCCCGAGGGGATCGTCACGCGCAAGCCGCATTTCGACGGCAACCCGATCGGGCTGGTCGACGATGTGACGGACCCGGAGCTGCACGGCGACCTGACCGGACCGTTCGACGGCGCCCTCGATCCCTCCGCCGGGCACGGCACCTTCATCGCCGGCATCATCCGGCAGGTCGCGCCCGAGGCGGACCTCATCGCGGTGCGGGTCGCCGACAGCATGGGGACGGTGCTGGAGGGCGAGCTGATGCTCGCCGTGCGCTCGCTCGTGAAGTGGATGGCGGCCACCCCGGAAGAGGGTGGGCGTGCGATCGACGTGATCAACCTGTCGCTCGGCTACTACCACGAGACCCCGGACGACGAGCTGTTCGACCATACGCTCGCCGAGCTGCTGGTGGCCGCGCGGCGTCACGGATGCGCCATCGTGTGCTCCGCCGGCAACGACGCCACCGACCGGCCGACGTTTCCCGCCGCGTTGTGGGACTGGCCCGGAGCCGACTTCGTCGTCGAGGATCCGGCGGATGCCGCACCGCATGTCGCGGTCGGCGCGCTGAACCCGAACCGCCGCTCGATGGCGCTGTTCAGCAACGTCGGCGACTGGGTGCATGTCTACGCGCCCGGAGCGTCGCTGCTCAGCACCGCACCGCCCTTCAACGGGGGCGTGCAGGCCGGTGCGCGCAACGACAGGTACGGTCTGCGGCGCGAGAACATCGACCCGGATGACTTCACCGGCGGCTTCTCGCTCTGGAGCGGCACTTCATTCGCGGCACCGTTCGTCGCGGGGAGGCTCGCTGCGATCGTCGCCGCCGGACTCATGGACGGAACGGGGGGTGGCACGGCCGAGGATCGGTCGACGGCTCTGCGGACCGCGGAGGGCACGGTCCTCGAGGAGCTGCCGAACCCCGCAGGCTGACTGGCGGATGCGTTCCGCCGCGGGGTACGCCATGATGAGCCCGTGGCGCGGACACCTGGGGAGTTGCACAGTCGTGCCGTCGAGCTGACGATCCACGGCAAGTACGCCCGGGCGCTGCGCGCGTTGGATGAGGCGGCCGCGCGCGTCGAGGACCCGGACCTGGACGCGCGCATCCTCGGGACGCGCGCCGTGATCCTGCAGCGCACGGGACGTCCGGCGGAGGCGGAAGAGCTGTGCCGTCGCGCCATGGCGATGCCCGGCATCTCCGCGCACACCGAGGCTGTGCTCAACGGGCAGCTGGGTGCGCTCGCGGTCTACGGCGGTCGGTTGGATGACGCCGTCCGGCTGCTGACCGCGTCGATCGTCCGCCTCGAGGACGACTCGGTCGCCGCCGCTCGTACGCGGGTGAACCGCAGTCTGGTGAGCCTGCAGCTCGGGCGCCTGGAGGATGCCACGGCCGACCTCGAAGCCGCGATCACGACGTTCCACGCCCACGGCCTGCCGACCGACGAAGGGCAGGCCCGCCACAACCTCGGCTACGTCGCCCTCCTGGCCGGCGACCTCGTCGCGGCGCTGCACGAGATGCTCGCTGCACGGCCGTTCGCGGCATCCTCTCCCGTCGCTGCCGCCGTCGGCGACGTCGACCGTGCCGAGGTGCTGCGCGATGCCGGCCTGACCACCGAGGCCGAGCGCATCCTGACCCGGGCCGCGACGGTGTTCGGCTCGCACCGGATGCCGCAGTCGCGGGCCGAGGCCGAGTTCAACCTCGCGCGCTCCAAGCTGATGCACGATCCGGTCGCCGCCGGCCGTCTGGCCGCCGCCGCCGGCCGTCGGTTCCGCGCCCTCGGGAACGAGACGTGGGCGGCGCGTGCCGACGCGGTCCGGTTGCGCGCACTCCTGTCCGGAGGCGGGCCGGCGAAGGTGGGCGAGCGGGTGCCCGAGCCCCGCCGCACCCCGACGGCCGCAGAGGTCGAGCTGGTCGCGTCCGACCTGGAGGCCCGCGGGTTCCGCAGCGAGGCGGCCGCGCTCCGGATGTCGCGGGAGCTGTGGCGTGCACGACACGCGCACGACGGCCCCGCGCGGATGCTCCGCCCACCGTCGACGGCGTCGATGGATGTGCGGCTGCTCGCCCACGAGGTCCGTGCGGCACGCGCGTCGGCGCGGGGGAGGGACGGCGAGGCCCGTCGTCATGCGGCGGCGGGGCTGGAGACGCTCGGGCGGTGGCAGCGGGACTTCGGCAGCCTCGACCTGCAGACCTCGATCGGGATGCACGGCAACGGACTGATCTTCGCGGGACTCGCCGCGGCGGTGCGGTCGCGGCGGCCCGACGTGCTGTTCGAGTGGTCCGAGCGCGCCCGCCACCTCAGCCAGCAGGTGGTGCCGGTGCGGCCGCCGCCCGACCCCGAGCTCGCGGAGGACCTGGCCCAGCTGCGGATGCTGCGCGCCGACGATCCGACCGGCGCGTGGCTCACCGACCCCCGGGCGGCTGAGCTGCAGCACCGTGCTCGCGAGCGGCAGTGGTCGGCGACGAGCTCGGTGACCTTCGAGGACCATGTCGGTCTGGAGCAGTTGCGCGCCGGACTGGACGAGGACACGGCGCTGATCGCCTACATCTTCTCCGGCTCGGCGCTGACGGCGCTGGTGGTCACCCGCTCTCGCGAGGCCGTCATCGACGTCACCCAGTGGCCCGCCGTGCGGCAGGCGCTGCCGGGGCTGCGCGCCGACCTCGACATGTCGGCGACGGTGCGGACCGGACCGCTGGCCGACGTCGTGCGACGGTCGTTGGACGATCGTCTCGCGCGGCTGTCCTCCGCGCTGCTCGACGAGGCCGTCGCCGTGGCCGGCGACCGGCGCCTGGTGATCACCGTCCCCGGCATCCTGAACGGGGTGCCGTGGGGGATGCTGCCCGCGATGCACGGACGCACCTTCACCCTCGCCGTCTCCGCGACCGCGTGGCTGAGCCGCCGCGAGACCGCGCGCGTCGCGCCGACGACGGTGGCTCTCGCCGTCGGTCCGCGGGTCGCCCGTGGAGACGAGGAAGTGACGGCCGCGGCATCCGCCTGGACGTCTGCGCGGCTGCTGCGCGGCTCGGAGGCGACGGTCGACGCCGTCACGACGCTGGCGGCCGAGGTGGACCTCCTGCACATCGCCGCCCACGGGCGCCACGCCGCCGACAACGCGCTGTTCTCCGGTCTCGAGCTGGCCGATGGTGCGTTGTTCGGGTACGACATCGATCGGATGCCGCGGGTCCCGTCGGTCGTCGTGCTGTCGGCGTGCGAGGTCGGGCGCTCCTCGGTGCGCTGGGGGGAGGAGGCGGTCGGGATGACGCGCGTCTGGCTGCACGCCGGCACCCGGGCCGTCATCGCCACCCCGGTCATCGTCGCGGACGACGTCGCCTGCGAACTGCTGGGGGCGATGCACGAGGGGCTGGCCGTCGGGCTTCCCCCGGCCGCGGCGTTGGCGGCGGCATCCGCTCTGACCGGACTCGTCTCCCCGTTCCAGACGCACGGCGCGGGCTTCTGAGAATACTTCCGCGCCGATGTATCAGCAGGTCCGCGGCGGACTCTGGATGCATGGAACAGACGGAACGCATGCGCCCGGCGGGGAGCCGGGCGTACTGGGGGCACAGCGGTTTTCGGGGGCGTGTGGGGGCACGCAGGTCGCTGTTCGTCGAAGCCAGCGGGGGATGTCGCAGAGACCCAGGTCGGCGACATCCCCTGTCTTCGGCCCGGAGGCCTGCTTCAGGCGCGGGACGAGTTGGCGGTGCGCCCGCGGACGATGCCGATGAACGCCTCGACCTCGGGGGTCGTGCGGTCGGTGGGCCAGGCCAGCGCCACCGTCGAGGTGGGTCCGTCGCGGAGCCGGCGGTGCGGGGCGTCCTTGCGACGGTGCAGTCGCGCGAGCGACAGCGGCACGATCAGCACCCCGACACCCGCGGCGACCGTGGCGACCGCCTCGGCCGTGTCGGCGGGCGGCTCGAAGGCGGGGGCGACGGCTCCGGCGACTTCGAGGCCGTAGACGTCGTCGAGCGGGGCGATGACGATCTCCCCGGCGAGGTCGGCGAGATCGAGCTCCTCCGCGACGGTGAGCGACGAATCGGCGTTCATCATGACGACGGCGACCTCGTCATACAGCGGAATGACGGACAGTCCGTCCATCGTGAGGGGCAGTCGTACGAGGGCCGCATCGATCCCGCCGTCGCGCAGACGGTCGTGCTGGTCGCGCAGCTCGATCGGCTCGAGCTCGATCGCCGTCATGGGCATGCGCTCGTGCCAGGCGTCGATCCACTTGCCGGGAGTCGCCCCCGGGACCATGCCCAGACGGAACACCGCAGCGGGTGCGAGCGTCTCGGACTCCGGCGCGACCGGTGTCGCGGCGGGGCGCTTAGGGGCTCTGCCCTTCGCCGGAGTGCCGGGCTTGCCACCCTTGGCGCCGGGCTTGGCGCCCTTCACCCCGGGCTTGCCGCCTTTCGACGCCGCCAGCTGTGCGCCGCGCGTCAGCTTGCCCTTGGTGGGACGAGCGGGTGCGGCATCCCGCTTCTTGCCTGAGGAATTGCCGCTCTTCGCCATCACGCCAGCGTACTCGGGCGATACAGTTCGCTCATGATCGCGATCATCGCCACCGTCTTCGGAGCACTCGCCGCGCTGCTGCACGTCTACATCTTCGTGATGGAGAGCGTGCAGTGGACCCAGCCCCGAGTCTGGAAGCGCTTCGGCGTCGCGGACCAGGCGGCCGCCGACATCACCAAGCCGATGGCGTACAACCAGGGGTTCTACAACCTGTTCCTGGCCATCGGCGCGGTCCTCGGCATCGTGCTTTTCTGGGCCGGTGGTCCGGGGACCGTCGCGGATGTCGCCGGCCGCACGCTGGTGCTGTTCAGCCTCGGCTCGATGCTCGCGGCGGCGCTCGTGCTCACGACCTCGGGCGCTAAGTACCTGCGCCCCGCGCTCGTGCAGGGCACGCTCCCGCTGATCGGGTTCGTGCTGTTCCTGTTCGCCTGACGCAGAGGCCTCAGCCGCACGCGCCCCACTGGCCGACTCCGGATGCCTCGGCCTGCCTCTGCGCATCGCTGAGCAGGTCGTAGTACCGCACGTTCGGCCAGACCCGGATCGCCTCGGCGTCGCCGGCCACGACGAGTTCGTGGTTCACGAACCGGCCGTCGTCGGTCCAGAGGTTGAACAGGCGTCGCCGGTAGTCGTCCCACGTGTCGCTGTCGGGTGCCGCCCACACGGTGGCGCCCTCGGGCAGCAGCTCGCTGAGATGTGCGCGGGCCTCGTCCGCCCAACACTCCGGCGTCGGCGTGCCCTCGGGCGTGTCGATGCCGATCAGCCGGATGCGGATCGGGTTCGAGGTCGTCACGATGTCGTTCGGTGCGACCATCGTCGCCTCGATGGTGTCGCCGTCGAACACGTAGTTCACCGTGAGGGCGAACGCGTCCGCGGGGCGTGACGGCACTTCCTCGGCGGGAGGCGCGGTGGTGGCATCCTCTTCGGCGTCGCCGGGGGATCCGCCGGTCCACACCATCCATCCGAGGACGATCGCGGCCGCGAGTGCGAGCACGCCGATCAGCGACCAGAGCGACCCGCGTCGCCGGGAGTTGTGTGCCACCGCGTCAGAGTAGCGGCATCCCGCGACGCGTCCGGGTGGGTCAGGCGGCCAGGCGCAGTCCGCGACGGTCGGTGGCGACGCGCTCGCCGTCGGCGATGATCTCGTCGTCGCCGATGAGCGAGCCGACGGCTACCCGGGCGTCGGTGCCGACCTGGGTGCGCACGCCGATCTTGGCGCCGGCGCCGATGGCCGCACGCGAGCCGATGTGGGCGAGGGGGGCGATCTCGGCGTCGGGCCCGATGATGGCGCCGGATTCGACCCAGACACCGCGTCCGACGTGTGCGCCCGCCGCGATCTGCACGCCGGGCTCGACATACGCTCCGCTGTCCACGATCGCGCTTGGGTGCACCTTGGCGCCGTGCGCGATCAAACCCCGACCGTTGACGTGCTTGCGATAGCGCAGCGTCTCGCCCAGGTCGTTCTCGATGTCGACGTAGTTCTTGCCCACGATCCCCTCCTGCAGCGCCTTCATGCGCCGAGTAAATGAATAACCTCCGAACGAGGGAATTCATTCCCGTGCATCGTGCTCTTCGCAGCGAGTGGGGCGAACGGATTGCGGGGACCGCCACGCATGGCCGGCGTGATGCGTCGACTACCGGCCGTGCGCGTGTCGGAGGAGGGCTACCAGGTGGAGTCGCCGCGCATCACGGCGTCCGATCCGCCGTCGATGAAGACGACCTGTCCGCACAGATGCGCGTTCTCCTCGCTGGTCAGCCAGGCCAGCAGATACGCGACATCCCGCGGTCCGAAGATGCCGTTCAGCGGCATCGGCACCTGCTGCAGCAGCGCGTCGCGGTCCTCCGCGGTCGTGGTCAGCCCGGCCGTCATCGGGGTCGCGACGACGCCCGGGCCGACGGCGTTGAGGGGAATGCCCGCGCCGGCCCACTCGGGGGTGGGAGCAGCGCGACGGATCCACTGTGCGAGCGCGCGCTTGGATGTGCCGTAGATGAGGTTCGCATGCTGCGGCGATGCCTCCAGCTCGGCGGCTCGAGCAAGGGCGGCGTTCTCGTCGCCGAGGCGCAGGGCTTCCAGCAGTGCGTCATCCGGCGGATACAGGGAGGCCATGGATGCCGTGGCCACGGCCCGCGGCGCATCCGAGCGTTCCAGCAGCGGACGCAGTCCCTCCAGCGTCGCGACCGCCCCGAAGAAGTTCACGGCCACGGTGACGGCCTGGGGGACCGACAGCCCGGCGTTGGCGATGACCCCATCGATCACGCCGCCACTCGCTGCGGTGACGCCGGCCACCATCGCCTCGCGGCCCTCGGTGGTGGACAGATCCGCGACGACGTCGGCATCTCTGATGTCGACCCCGATCACGCGGTGACCACGCTCGACGAGCAGTTGGGATGTCGCCTGGCCGATGCCGCTCGCGGCTCCGGTGATGACGTAGGTGCGGGACATGGTGTTCCTGCCTCTCAGCTGGATCGCGACCCGTCCGCCCCGGACGGGCTCTCCTCCCATCCTGTCGCGGGCAGGCAGCCGGCACAGCGTGTCGCGCCGTGAATAATCGGTCCGCTCAGACGACGGCGAGGCCGTCGATCTCGACCAGCATCTCGGCGCGGGGCAGGCCGGTGAAGACCGTCGTGCGCGACGGCAGCACGCCGCTGGGGGTGTGCGCGGAGACGAACTCGCCGTACGCCTCGTTCATCAGAGCGAAGTCGTCGCGGGTGGTGAGGTACACGCGCAGCATGACGACGTCGTCGAAGGTGGCGCCGGACGCCTCGACGATCGCCTTCACGTTCTCCAGCGTCCGCAGCGTCTGGGCGGCGACATCCCCCGCGTGCAGATACTCGCCCGAGATGGGATCGACCGGTCCTTGCCCGGACACCTGCACGATCGGGCCCTTGCGCACGCCCTGCGAGAACGTGTGGGCGGGCGCGGGCGCGCCGGTGGTGGAGACGCGGGTCTTGACATCGGTCATTCGGATGCTCCTTCAGCAGGGGGGATCTCGGGTGCTGGTGCCCAGCCCAGGTCGATCGACGCGGCCAGGGTGGCCTGCAACAGCAGTGGGCGCAAGGCGAAGACGCCGCGCTCGTCGAGGGTGACGTGGGGGACGGAGAGGGATGCCGCGGCCACGACGGCGCCGCTGCCGTCGCGGATCGGTGCGGCGATGCACGTGATGAACGACTCGTGCTCCCGTCGGTCCTGCGCGTAGCCGTCGGCGCGGGCGTGTTCCAGCTCGGCGAGATAGCGCTCGGGGTCGAGGATCGTCTGGTCGGTGTACCGCTGGTAGTCGATCTCTGCGGCGATCCGCACCCGCTGTGCCTCGGGCAGATCAGCCACGAGCACCTTGGCCACCGCCGTGCAGTGCAGGGGCGCGCGGGAGCCGACGCGCGAGGACATCCGGATGCCGTCGCGGGCGTCGATCTTGTCGATGTAGACCACTTCGCCGGATTCGTACGCGGCCAGATGCACGGTCTGTCCGGTCAGTGCGCTCAGCTGCTCGATGTGCGGACGGATCACCGCGCGCACGTCGCGCTGGCTCAGCGCTGCATTCGCGAGGTCGAACAGGCGGCTGCCGAGCCGATAGCGGTGCTGCGCGTCGTGGGTGACGAAGCGCTCCGCCTCCATCGTCTGCAGCAGCCGCAGCACTGTCGACTTGTGCACCCCCAGCCGGGTGGCGCATTCCTCGAGGGTGCGGGGGCCGTCCTGCAGGGCGATGAGCAGCTCGAGGGATCGCGCGACGCTCTGGTTCATCGCACACCTCCCGCGACGTGGTCGGAGGAGGTGCGCAGCGCCCGTGCGGCGGTCGCGTGGCCGTGCTCCACGCAGTCGCGCAAGGCGTCTCCGCGTGCGAGCCCGGCGAGCAGCCCGGCTGCGAACGCGTCGCCGGCGCCGATGGCCTCGACGACCGCGACCTCGTGCGCGTCCACATCCACCCGCTCGTCGCCGTCGTATGCGCTGACCGCGCCCCCGTCGTTCTTGACGATGAGCCAGCGTGGCTCGGGGAACCGCCGCCGGATGTCGTCGGCGGTGCGGGTGCCGAACACGGCGGACGCCTCGTCGAGTCCGGTGAGGGCGATGTCGCTCGTCTGCAGGAAGCCCGCCAGCAGCTCGCGCCCGTGCTCGATGCGGCCGTGCCACAGTGCCGGGCGCCAGTTGAGGTCGAACGCGACGAGGCTGCGCGAGCGCGACCGATCCACGAGGAGACGCTGCGCGGCCGCGGCGTGGGACGAGAGCGCCGGGGTGATGCCCGTGGTGTGCACGAGGGTCGCAGCGTCGAGCGTCGCCGCCACTCTCGGCGTGTCCAGCAGAGCGGGGGAGAGGTGGGAGCCGGCCGATCCGGCGCGGTAGTAGTGCATCGCGCTGCGGCCGGGCCCGAGGTCGGTGAAGGAGCCGGTGGCACCGCCGACCTCCTTCACGTACACGCCCGTGGATCGCACCGGATCGACCTCGATCATCGACGTGTCCACCCCGAACCGCTCGAGCTCTGCGCGCACGTAACGCCCGAACCCGTCGTCGCCGACGCGGCTGAGCAGCGTCGTCGGGAGGCCGTGCGCGACCAGTCCGATCGCGACGTTGGTCTCGGCTCCGCCCAGCGACCGCCGGAAGCTCTCGGCGTCCTCCAATGGCCCGGGCTCGGTCTGGACGAGCACCACCAGGGCCTCGCCGAAGGCGACGGCGCGCGGCGGACGGTCGGGGTGTGCCCGATCCGTTCCGGCCGTCGGGATTGACGTGCTCATGCCGCGAGATTACTCTGCAATCACACCTGTTGCAATGCACGTTGCACTGTGCGCAACGAAAGGATGAACGTGCTCGCCGTCGACGACAAGTCCTTCCCGCCCGACGCCTGGGGGCTGACGGTCGCCGAGTTCCTCGCCACTGCCCCGCCCGTGTCCCGGTTCGCCACTCCGCTGCTGACCCTCGACCAGGCGGCGATGAGCCACAACGTCCGCGTCATGTCCGCGTGGGTGGCCTCGCACGGCCTGCACCTCGCGCCGCACGGCAAGACCACGATGGCTCCCGCGCTCTGGGAGATGCTGACGGATGCCGGAGCCTGGGGACTCACCCTCGCCACTGCCTGGCAGGCGCAGGTCGCGCGCAGCGTCGGAATCGGTCGCCTCATGGTCGCGAACGCGATCGTGGATCCCGTCGCCCTGCGCTGGCTCGCGTCCGAGCTCTCGGCCCACGCCGATGTCGAGATCAGCTGCTGGGTCGACAGCCTCGCCACCGTGCGCGTGATGGAGGCCGTGCTGCGGGAAGCCGGGGTGCCGCGCCCGATCCCCGTGATCGTCGAGCTGGGTGCTCCCGGCGGGCGCACCGGAGCTCGGTCGCGCGCCGAAGCGCTCGAGGTCGCCCGGGCGGTCGCGGCATCCGACGTCCTCACCGTCGCCGGCGTCGGCGGATACGAAGGCGCGCTCGCGCATGACCGCGCCCCCTCATCCGTCGCCCGCGTGGACGCGTACCTCGATGACGTGCGCGGTCTGCACGAGGAGGTCGCCGCCGCCGGGCTGTATCGCCCGGGCGTTCCGCCGATCGTGACCGTGGGCGGCAGCGCCTATTTCGATCGCGTCGCCGAGCGGCTCGCGCCGGTGGCGGATGAGGCGGAGGTCGTGCTGCGCTCCGGGGCGTTCCAGATCCACGACGACGGCTTCTACGCGCAGATCTCACCGATGGGGATGCTGCCTGGCACCGAGCCGTTCCGTTCGGCCATGCATGCCTGGGTGCGGGTCGTGTCGCACCCGGAGCCGGGGCTGGTGCTGCTGGACGGCGGCAAGCGCGACCTGTCGTTCGATGAGGGACTGCCGGTTCCGCAGCGCATCGTCGGGCTGTCCGCGGCGGACAGCGATCGCGCCCTCGCCGGGAGTGAGATCACCGCGCTCAACGACCAGCACGGCTTCCTGAGGCTTTCCCCCGATGCGCTCGCGGCGGGTGCGGCCGAGGCACTGCCCGTCGGGGCCGTCGTCCGGCTCGGGCTCTCGCATCCGTGCACCGCGCTGGACCGCTGGCGGCGGATCCCGGTGGTGGCCGATGCGAACGAGGACGACCCCCGCGTGATCGATGTCGTCGAGACGCGATTCTGAGCATGATCCACGACCCCGCTCCGACGACCGCGATCCGCGGTGCCACCGTCATCGACGGCACCGGGGCCGCGGGGTACCCCGCCGACGTCCTCGTGCGCGACGGGCGGATCGCCCGGATCCACCAGCCTGGCGCGACCTTCGCGGGCGATCCCGCACCGCCCACGATCGACGCGACCGGACTCGTGCTCGCGCCCGGGTTCATCGACATGCACGCCCACTCGGACCTGGCGGTGCTCGCCGATCGCGCCCACCTGGCGAAGATCAGCCAGGGTGTGACGACCGAAGTGCTCGGCCAGGACGGCATCGGGTACGCCCCGGTCGACGACGAGGTGCTCCCCGGTATCCGACTGCAGATCGCGGGCTGGAACGGCCGTCCGGAGCTGCCGATCGGGTGGCGGAGCATGGCCGAGTACCTCGAGCGGCTGTCCGGCGGCACGGCCACCAACACCGCGGTGCTCGTGCCGCAGGGCAACCTGCGGATGCTGACCGTCGGGCAGGACGACCGGCCGGCCACCCCCGCCGAGCTCGATGCGATGTGCGGCATCCTCGCCGACAGCCTCGCGGCCGGGGCGGTCGGGCTCTCCAGCGGCCTCACCTACACCCCCGGCATGTACGCCGACACGGCCGAGCTGACCGCGCTGTGCCGCGTCGTCGCGGCGGCCGGCGGGTACTTCGCGCCGCACACCCGCTCGTACGGTGCAGGGGCGCTCGACTCCTACGCCGAGATGATCCGCATCGCGCGCGACAGCGGGTGCGCCCTCCATCTCACCCACGCGACGCTCAACTTCAGCTCCAACACCGACTCGGCGCCGGAGTTCCTCGACATGATCGACCAGGCGCTCGCGGACGGCATCGACCTCACGCTCGACTCGTATCCGTACCTGCCCGGCGCGACGACGCTGGCCGCGCTGCTGCCCAGCCGGCTGGCGCAGGGCGGGCCCGACGCCCTGCTCGACCGCCTCGCGTCCGGTACGGAGCGGGCGGCGCTGGTCGACGCGTTCGAGGTGGCCGGCAGCGACGGCTTCCACGGCGAGCGCGCGGACTGGTCGCGCATCCAGATCTCCGGCGTCGTCGCACCCGAGCTCGCACCGTACGTGGGGCGCACGATCGCCGACATCGCCGGGGGCGAGGATGCGGATCCCGTGGATGTGGTCACCCGCATCCTGCTCGCCGACCGCCTGGCCACCGGCATCCTGATGCACGTCGGTCACGAGCACAACGTGCAGGCCGTGATGCGGCATCCGCAGCACGCCGGCGGCAGCGATGGCATCCTCGTCGGCGACCGGCCGCACCCGCGGGCGTGGGGCACGTTCCCGCGCTACCTGTCGCGCTACGTGCGCGAACTCGGCGTCCTGAGCCTCGAAGAGGCCATCCGCCACCTGAGTGGAACCCCTGCCCGGCGGCTCGGGCTGACCGACCGCGGACTCGTGCGGGAGGGCTACGCCGCCGACCTGGTGCTGTTCGATCCGCGCACGGTGCACGACACCGCGACGTTCGAGGCCCCACGGCAGGCGGCGACGGGCATCGTCGCGGTGCTCGTGAACGGCCGCGTCGCCTACCGCGACGGCATCCGCACCGACGTCCTCGCCGGTACCGTGCTGCGCCCGACCCCACCCTCGACGACAGGAACCCGCTCGTGACCGACTCCGCCCTCCTCGACCTGCTCGAGGCCGACCGCGCGATCGCCCTCGTGCGGCTTCCCGCCATCGCCGACCCCGCCGCTTTGGTCGCGGCGCTGGCGCGCGGCGGCATCCGTGCGATCGAGTTCGCGTTCACCACGCCCGGCGTCGAGGAGATCATCGCCGCGGCGGTGGCCGGAGCCCCCGCCGGCGTGCTGATCGGGGCGGGCACCGTGACCGACGCCGACCTCGTCCGCCGTGCCGGCGCCGCCGGCGCGCAGTTCCTCGTCACGCCCGGCGTCAGCGGCGAGGTGGCGGTCGCGGCGCAGGACGCGCGGCTGCCCGTGGTGATGGGAGCGATGACCCCGACCGAGGTGATGGCCGCCGTCGGACTCGGCGCGTCGGCAGTGAAGATCTTCCCGGCCGACACGGTGGGGCCCGCCTACTTCCGCCACCTGGCCGGGCCGCTGCCGCACGTGCCGCTCGTGGCCTCCGGAGGGATCGCGGCGCACAACGCCGCGGACTACGTGCGAGCGGGAGCGCTCGCCGTCACCGCGGGCTCGAGTGTCATCGGGCGCGCCGACGTCGAATCCGGTGACTGGAGCGCGGTCACGTCGAAGGCGCGTGCCTTCACCACCGCCGCGCGCGGCATGAAGGGCTGAGAAGACCCGTCAGAAGGTGATGACGGTGGCGTCTTCGAGGGTGAAACGAAGGAACTCGTCGCGTGCGACGTGCAGCGCGATCCCGCGACCGCGAAGGGCATCCTCGGTCTCGTCGGCGCGCGCGGCGTTGATGCAGGCGCCGACGGTCACCCCGGCGGCGACCAGCTCATCGATCTGGCGATTGAATGTGTTCTCCGCATCGGTGGCGGACGCACCGAGGCGGCGCTGAGCCGGACCGAAGCAGAACACCTCGATCTCGACGTCCTTCTCGACGGAGATCTCCCGCATCCGAAGCGCCACCCGGCTTCCGGTCGCGATCGAGTCCGGATCGTCGTGGAAGATGTGGATCACGGTCTTCTTGGTCATGTGCGTTCGCCCTCGATTCCTCGGTGTTCCTCCAACATACGTGCCGGTCCTCTCGGGCGTGACGACGGCATCGGCGCGCGGCCGAAGGGCCGGTCGACCTGGAGAGGTCGACCGGCCCTTGTGGCGTGCGATGCGCTACGCGACGTACTCGTCGGCGACGTCCAGCGCGCGGTCGATGACCTCGAGGCCGCGGACGAGCTCGTCCTCCGAGATCACCAGTGGCGGCGCGACGTGCAGGCGGTTGAAGTGCGTGAACGGCCAGACACCGGCCTTCTTGCACGCCGCGGCGACCGCGGCCATGGGTGCGGCATCCGCTCCACCGGCGTTGTACGGCACCAGGGGCTCGCGCGTCTCGCGGTTGCGCACGAGCTCGATCGCCCAGAACAGTCCCGCACCGCGGACGTCGCCGATGGACGGGTGGCGCTCGGCCATCGCCCGCAGGCGCGGCTCGACGACGCGGGAGCCGAGGTCGCGCACGCGCTCGAGGATGCCGTCGCGCTCGAACACCTCGAATGTCGCGACGCCCGCGGCGCAGGCCAACGGGTGGCCCGAGTACGTGAGTCCGCCGGGGAAGGCGACGGTGTCGAAGTGCGACGCGATCCGGTCCGAGATCACGACGCCGCCGAGGGGCACGTAGCCCGAGTTCACACCCTTGGCGAACGTGATCAGGTCGGGGTCGGCGCCATAGGCCTGGAAGGCGAACCACTCGCCGGTGCGGCCGAAGCCGACCATGACCTCGTCCGCGATCCAGACGATGCCGTAGCGGTCGCACAGCTCGCGGACGCCGGGCAGGTAGCCAGGCGGGGGGATCAGCACGCCGTTGGTGCCGACGACCGTCTCGATGATGATCGCCGCGATCGTCGAGGCGCCCTCGAGGATGATCGTCTGCTCGAGGTGCTCCAGCGCGCGCTGCGTCTCCTGCTCGTCCGAGGACGAGTGGAACGCCGAGCGGTAGGGGTACGGGCCGAAGAACTTCGCGACCGATCCGTCGCCCGGCTCGTTCGCCCAGCGCCTCGGGTCACCCGTCAGTGAGATCGCCGTCGTGGTGTTGCCGTGATAGCTGCGGTACATCGAGAGCACCTTGCGGCGGCCGGTGACGGCCCGCGCCATGCGCACCGCGTTCTCGTTCGCGTCTGCGCCGCCGTTGGTGAAGAAGACCTTCTCCATGCCGTCCGGCGCGACCTCGGCGATTCGCCGGGCGAGGTCGCCGCGCACGTCGTTGGCCATCGAGGGCTGGATCGTCGCGAGACGGCCCGCCTGGTTCTGGATGGCGGCGACGAGATCGGGATGCTGGTGCCCGAGGTTGAGGTTCACCAGCTGCGAGCTGAAGTCGAGGTACTCATTGCCCTGGTAGTCCCAGAACGTCGAGCCCTCACCGCCCGCGACGGGCAGCGGGTCGATGAGCGCCTGTGCACTCCAGGAGTGGAAGACGTGCGCGCGGTCGTCGGTGCGGACGCGGGCGTCGCCGTCCGGGTCCGGGATCGCGCGGGCTGTGGTGGTCATTGCATCGGTCATCATGAGTCCCTGAGGTTGCCTGCGGGTCAGTTGTTCTGCGGGAAGCCGAGGTTGATCCCGCCGTGCGTCGCCGGGTCGAGCCAGCGGCTGGTGACGGCCTTCTCACGGGTGAAGAAGTCGAAGCCGTGAACGCCGTACGCCTTCGCGTCACCGAACAGCGACTTCTTCCAGCCGCCGAAGGAGTGGTAGGCGACCGGCACCGGGATCGGCACGTTGATACCAATCATGCCCACCTGCACCTCGTTCTGGAAGCGCCGTGCGGCGCCGCCGTCGTTGGTGAAGATCGCGGTGCCGTTTCCGAACTGGCCGGAGTTGATGAGGGCGAGTCCCTCGTCGTACGAGGCGACGCGGACGATGGACAGCACCGGCCCGAAGATCTCCTCGGTGTACGCACGGGACGTGGTGGGCACGTGGTCGAGCAGGGTCGGACCGAAGAAGAACCCGTCCTCGTGGCCGTCGACCTGCAGGCCGCGGCCGTCCACGATGATGGTCGCGCCGTCGGCCTCGGCGATGTCGACGTACGCGGACACCTTGTCGCGGTGCACGTCGGTGATCAGCGGGCCCATGTCGGGCTCGACGCCATCCGCGCCCGCGCCGTTGCCGATCTTCAGCTTGGCGATGCGCTCGACGATCTTCGCGATGAGCTCGTCGGCGACAGGCTCCACGGCGAGCACGACCGAGATGGCCATGCAGCGCTCGCCGGCCGCGCCGAAGCCGGCGTTGATCGCCATGTCGGCCGTCAGTTCCAGGTCGGCATCCGGGAGCACCAGCATGTGGTTCTTGGCGCCGCCGAGGGCCTGCACGCGCTTGCCGTGCTTGGAAGCGGTCTCGTAGATGTACTGCGCGATGGGCGTGGAGCCGACGAAGGAGATGGACTCCACATCGGGGGAGGTGAGCAGGCCGTCGACGGCCTGCTTGTCGCCCTGCAGCACGGTGAACACGCCGTCCGGCAGCCCGGCTTCCTTCCACAGCTGCGCCATCCACAGTGCCGCCGTCGGGTCCTTCTCGGACGGCTTGAGCACGACGGCGTTGCCGGCGGCGATCGCGATGGGGAAGAACCACATCGGCACCATCGCGGGGAAGTTGAAGGGGCTGATGATGCCCACCACGCCGAGCGGCTGCTTGATCGAGTACACATCCACACCGGAGGAGGCGTTCTCCGAGAACGCGCCCTTGATCAGGTGCGGGAACCCGGTGGCCAGCTCGACGACCTCCTGGCCGCGGGCGATCTCGCCCATCGCGTCGGAGAGCACCTTGCCGTGCTCGGCCGTGATGATCGCGGCCAATTCGCCCTTGCGCGCGTTCAGCAGCTCGCGGAACGCGAACAGCACCGACTGGCGCTTGGCGATGGAGTAATCGGACCAGACCGCGAACCCGGCCTTGGCCGATGCGATCGCGGCGGCGATCTCCGCGTCATCCGCCAGTGCGACGTGTGAAGAGACGACACCGGTCGCCGGGTTGTACACGGGGGCCGTACGACCGGACGCGGACGCGAAGGGCGCTCCGTCGACCCAGTGGCCGATGACCGGAGTGGATGCTGCGGTCGTCGCCGCGGGCGAAACCTCGGTGATGCTCATGGGAGTCCTTTCGTGCCGGACAGATCGTACGGTCCTCATCTAGGCTTATGAACCCAAGTGTGTCAGGCGCAAAAGGGGTATGGGCATGGATGATCGTCGCGAAGATGCGTCGTTCCGAACGGATCGTCCGACGGGCGCTCCGGCGGACGCGAGCCTCCCGACGGTGCGCGAGGTGCTGGCCCTGCCGCAAGTGGTCGAGGGTCTGCCCGAGGTCATCGTCGGCGGCGAGGTGCTGGACGCACGCGTGCGCTGGGTGCATGTCTCGGACAGCGCCGGGGTCGCCCGCCTGCTCAACGGCGGCGAACTGCTGCTGTCGACGGGCAGCGGCTGGCCGGCCGACCCCGCGGTGCTGCGCACGTTCATCGGCGACCTCGTCGCCGCAGGGCTCGCCGGCCTGGTCCTGGAGCTCGGCACGCACTACCGCTACCTCCCCGCGGTCGTCGCCGACGCCGCGCAGGAGCACGGGCTGCCGCTGGCCGCACTGCACCGCGAGGTGAAGTTCGTGACGATCACGGAGGCCGTGCACGGCCGGATCATCTCGGACCAGACTGCCGCGCTGCGGGCGCGGGACGAGGTGCGCGAACGGTTCACCGCCCTGGCGCTGCGCGGGGCGCCGGCCGACTTCATCGTGCACCAGCTCGCCCAGACGCTGGGGGCCTCGGTGATCCTGGAGAACCTCGGCCACGAGATGGTCGCCGCCGAGGTGCCGCTCGCGAACGAGGCTGAGCTCTTCGCCGAGTGGGAGCTGCGCTCCCGCACGGTACATCGCGACGCGCGGGCGCGCGGCGACCGAGCACCGGACCCGGACGAATGGCTCGTGATTCCGGTCGAGGCGCGCGGCGTCCGGTGGGGACACCTGATCGCGCTCCCCGGACCCCCGCACGCGGCCGGGCGCACGGCGGTGCTCGAGCAGGGCGCGATCGCCCTCGCCCTCGGCCGACTCGCGGACGGCGACGTCGACGAGTGGAGCCGTGTCGGCCGGCGGCGGCTGATCGACGGGCTGCTCGCCGGCCGGTTCGCCGGGATCCCCGGCGCCGCGGCGCGGCTGGAGGCCGCCGGGGTGCCGATCGCCGGCGCCAGGCTCTACGGCGTCGTCTTCGCCGGTGTCCCGCTGGCGGGCGAGGCGGCCGATGCCGCGGCCCGCGGCCTGCGCGGACGTGCGCTGGCGGGCTCGGTGCCCGCCGGGGTGAACCCACCGGCGGTCGCCGTGCTGCTGTCATTGCCGCTCGAGGCGACGTTCGACGATGCCACCGCGGCCGAGTTCGCCCGGGCGGTCGCGCCGGGAGCGGACCTCGACCGGCTCGTCATGTCGGTCGGTCGTGCGGCGGACGGCCTCGAGGAGGGGCTCGTCTCGCTGCAGGAGGCGATCGCTCTGGCGCGCGGCCGTCGCCGTCGCGCCGGCCGCGGTGTGCAGTTGCGGCGGGCGGCCGATCGGCCGCTCGTGCAGCTGATCTCGTCGCTGCGCGACGATCACCGGCTCCTCGAGCACGGCGAGCGGATGCTGTCGCCGCTCATCGTGCACGACCTCGAGCGGGGCGGCGATCTGCTCGACGTGCTGGAGGCGATGCTCGCGCATCCGGGCAACCGCACGGCCGCGGCATCCGCTTCGCACCTATCGCGCTCGGTGTTCTACCAGCGCATCGCGCTCATCGAACAGCTGCTGGGCGCCGACCTCGACGACGGCGAGACGCAGACCGCCCTGCACCTCGCCCTCCTGGTGCGCCGCAGCGCGGGGCGCTGAGACCGCGCACACGAAGGGGCCCGCATCGCCTGCGCGCGATGCGAGCCCCTCGATCCCGGCTCTCAGCCGACGATGTAGACCTTCCGCAGCGTCTCGCGGACGGTCCAGACCGTCTCCATGCCCTCCGCGAGCCGCACGACCGAGCCCGGGACGAGCTCGATCGAGGGCAGGGCAGGGCGGACGAACTCGACCGTGGCCGCCCCGGCGAGCACGACGAACACTTCGTCGGCCTCGACATCGCTCATCGCGCCGGGCGTCATCTCCCACACGCCGACGCCGGATGCATCGTCGAGCTCCGCGTACCCGGTCGCGGGTGCGCCGGCCACGACCTGATCCGGTGCGACCGGTTCGTGCTCCAGAACCAGGGCCGCGGCATCCGTCACCGCTCCGGCGGTCAGCCCGCTCACGAGTCGAATCCGAGCCCGAGCGCATCCAGCGTCTTGAGCAGGATGTTGCGGCGTCCACGGTTGTGGTCGGCGCGATCCATCGACCAGCGGGTGGCGTTGATGCCCATCGCGGCCACCGGCTCGGGTGGGAATGGCCACGGGCGCTTGCGCACCATCTCCAGCTCGGTCCGCTCGGTCTTGGCGCCCTCGAGGAGGTCGAGCATCACCTCGCCCGCGAATCGGGTCGCGGCCACGCCCAGGCCGGTGAACCCTGCGGCGTACGCCACGCGGCCCTTGCGTGCGGTGCCGAAGAACGCGCAGAACTGCGTCGACGAGTCGATCGCCCCCGCCCACTTGTGGCTGAACCGCACGCCTTCCAGCTGCGGGAACGTCGTGAAGAAGTGGCTGGCGAGCCGCTCGAACGACGCCGGCCGGTTCTCGTACCCGGCGCGCACCTTGCGGCCGTAGTGGTACACGGCGTCATAGCCGCCGTACAGGATCCGGTTGTCGCTGCTCAGTCGGTAGTAGTGGAACTGATTGGCGAGGTCGCTGAGTCCCTGACGGTCCTTCCACCCGATCGACGCCAGCTGGGCGTCAGTGAGCGGTTCGGTCATGAGCACATAGTCGTAGACCGGGACGGTCATCAGCGCATTTCGCCGCAGCAGCGACGGGAACACGTTGGTGGCCAGGACGACGCGGCTCGCGATGACCTCGCCGACGGAGGTCACCACGCGCACCCCGCCGTCGATGTCGTCCAGCGAGCGCACCGGGGAGTGCTCGAAGATCTCGACCCCGGCCGCTTCGGCGGCGGCGGCGAGTCCGGTAGCGAGCTTGCCCGGGTGCACCAGAGCGGCCGAGTGCTGCTCCCACACGCCACCCAGGTAGGTGGGGGAGGCGATGGATGCCTGCAGCTCGGCCTCGCTCAGGCGCACGACGCCCTCTTCGCCCCGAGCCGCGGCATCCGCTGCCCACTCGTCGAGCCACTCGAGCTGGTGCGGTTCGGTGGCCACGCCGATCGTGCCGACGCGCTGCCATTCGGCGTCGATGCCCCACTCGGCGATGTCGGCGCCCATGGCGTCGAGGTTCTCGTGACCGAGACGGTCCAGCGTCTCGATCTCATCCGGCCAGCGGTTGAGTCCGTTCTCGCGGCCGTGCGTGAGGCTCGCCTCGCTGAATCCGCCGTTGCGGCCGGAGGCGGCCCATCCGATCTTCTGCCCCTCGAGGAGCACGATGCGGGCGTCCGGGTTGCGGCGCTTCGCCAGCATCGCGGTCCATAGCCCGGTGTATCCGCCGCCGACGATCACGAGATCGGCGGTGCGGGTTCCGGTCAGCGCCGGGCGCGTCGGGACATCGTGCAGGTCATCCAGCCAGAAGACGCTCTGACGCGTCTCGGCCAGGCCTCGGCGGATGGCGGCGGCGGGCGGTATCTGCCGTTCGAACACGGTAGTTCCCACGGCTATCACTTCCTTACAGGGGTTCGGTATTGCAGGTTCAGGGACAAGTCTGCGGGATCCCGCGGACGCTGCGGATGACGCAGCTACGCGTCGGCGGCGGTGTAGACGCGCCCGCCCTCGACGAACGTCTGCAGCACGCGCGTGGCGCCGATCCGGTCGGCCGGGCCGTCGAACGGATCCCGATCGAGGACCGCGGGGTCGGCGTACTTGCCGACCTCGATCGTGCCGGTGACGGCGTCGAGGTGGTTCACGAACGCGGAGCCGGCGGTGTACGCCGTGAGGGAGGTCGCCAGGTCGATCGCCTGCTCGGGCAGCGCTTCGTGATGCGGTCGAGGACGACCGCTCCTGCAGTCTCGGCGGTGTCCGAAGCATCCTGCCGGGCGGTCGGGGCATCCATCGTCGCTGTCACCTCTCGGCACTCTCCTCGTCGCACCGGCGCGCCGATGCGCGGGTATACGGGTCATTCAATACGCGGCCCCCGTCGCGGGCAATGGTGAGCGCGATGAACAGGACGATTCGTGATCGCAGCCGATCGCGCGCGACAGATCGTCCGACGGTCCGTAACACGCAGGAAACCGGGGTGATCCGAAAGGTATGCACCTTCAGATTCCGGTGAGGATTCGTGACGCCGACAGATCGTCCTTGCCGCGGTGGCCGTGGGGCCGTGCGTTGCTCAGCGCTGACAGGCGGGGCACCAGAAGGTCAGGCGTTCCGCGGTCGGCGTCGCACCGATCGACCCCGCGAGGATGGCTGTGCCGCAGCGTCGGCACGGGCGATTCTCGCGTCGATACACCCAGGCGTTCCGACCGGGGCGGGTGTCGCCCGTGAACGTCCGGTCGGCGCGCTCGACGTTGGCGCGGATCATGCGGGCACCGAGTTCGACGATGGCGGCGGCATCCGTCTGCGCAGCGGGAGTCGTGGGAAGGATGCCGCGGACGAACAGGATCTCGTTGGCGTACTCGTTGCCGAAGCCGGCGATGTTGCGCTGATCCAGGAGGGCGACATGGACGGGGCGGTCGTCGGCCCCGAGACGCCGTGCCGCCTCCGCGGCATCCCAGTCTGGTGCGAGCGGATCCGGACCGAGATGCCCGACCACGCGCTCCTCGTCCGCCGTCGGCAGCACCTCGACCATGGCGAGGTCGAACCCGACGCTCTCGTGCGTCGCCGTGCCGACGATGGCCCGCGCCCGGAACGCCGGCTTGCGCCACCGCTCGCCGGGGCGGTACAGCTGCCACTCACCCTCCATCTTCAGATGCGAGTGGAGGGTCCAATCGCCGATCCGCTCCAGGAGATGCTTGCCCCGGGGGACGACGCCGATGATTCTCTCGCCGCGCAGATCGGCCGTGGCGCTGCCCGGTACCCGGATGTCGAACCGCGTGACCTCCGCCTCCGCCAGCGCTTCGTGCAGTCGCCGGGCGGTGCGGTAGACCGTGTCACCCTCGGGCATGGACCTGTCGCCCGCGGTGCCGGATGCGCCGGAGGTCAGCCACGCGGGGCTCCGACCGGGTTCGCCGACGCCGTCGTCCGGCGCAGCGTGAGGCCGCGCGGAGACTCGACGAATCCGGCATCCCGCAATGCGCGACCCACCGCGGTGCCGTACACGAATGCGCCGTTGACCTGCTCGATCGTGAGGGTGTCGAGGCGGCGTGCGCGCGCCGTCATGGCGAGGTCCCGCGTGGCGGCCCCGAGCCGCGCTTCGTCGTCGGTGAAGGCGAGCGCGGACTTGCCACCGCGCTCGAGGTAGATCGTCAGCGCGCCGTCCACGAGCACGACGAGCCCGCCGGCCTTGCGCCCAGGGCGGTGCGACACTCCCTCGAGGGCGGGCCAGGGGAGCGCGGCGCCGTACGGGTTGGCCGGGTCGGTCGCCGCCAGGGTGACCGCGTTCAGCGGCGCCGGGTCGGGGAGCCCGGCGAACTCGCGCAGGCGGTCGACGGTCGTGGAGGCCGCGAACTGCGCCGCGCCGAGCTTCTCGATCACGTAGCCGCGCCGGCAGTGCCCGGCCTGTTCGAACCCGGCGAGCACGCGATACACCTGGGCGAAGCCGCCGGGCACCCCCTCGGCCTGGACCGAGCCGCGGGTGACCACGCCGTAGCGGTCGAGCAGGAGGCTGGCCGAGGCGGTCGCCCGCAGCGTCGCGTCGGGCTCGGCGGCGGGCAGCATCGACCAGCGACCACCGAGCGCCGGCGGTCGTGGCGGGGCGCTCGCGGTCGGGCGCGGCAGCGCGACCCCGCGGTACATCCGCGATCGCGGGGCCTTGCGTGCCACGCGGTGCGTCTGTGCGCCGCCGCCCAGCAGCGTCCGGATGGGGGAGAAGGTGTCGTTGGTGACGCGTCCTGCCCACGTCAGGTTCCACAGCGCCTCGATGACGGACTGCTCGTTCTCGGCGTCGGTGAGCTGGCGCAGCTGGGTGGCGAAGTAGGCGCCGCCACCGGCGAGCGACTCCAGGAGCCGTGCCTCGAGCGACTCCGCGGCGATCTCGACATCGGGCTCGGCGAGCGTGAAGGGCGCGGTGTCGGCGGGATGCAGGGCGATCCAGCCGTCTCGTCCGGGCAGCGAGCCGTGGCCCGACCAGAGGACCTCACCGGTGGCGGTCAGCTCATCGAGCATCGTCGGCGCGTAGTCGCGGACGCGCGCCGGGAGGATGAGGGACTCCCAGGCGCTCGCCGGGATCGGCACCCCGGCCAGCTGCTCGACGACGGCGGCGACCCCGTCGAGGCCCTCGAGTGGACGGGTGACGTGCTGCCACATCGGCAGGAAGCGCGCGTAGGACTCGGGCGAGACCGGCTCGACGCTGCCGCGGATGGCAGCGAGCGAGCGCATCCGGAGGCGGCGCAGCACCTCGGTGTCGCACCACTCGGGGTCCAGGCCGTGCGAGGAGTCGTCCGCGCGTGCCTCGGGCAGGAAGAAGCCGCTCGTGACACGGCCCTGTCCTTCGAGGCGCTGCAGCGTCTGCCGTGCGACGGCGATCCCGACGCCGAACCGGGTGGCCACGGCATCCGCCGTGAACGGGCCATGCGTGCGGGCGTAGCGCGCGGTCAGATCGCCGAGCGGATCGGCGACGGGTTCGAGGAACGCGACCGGGATGCCGACGGGCAGGGCGACCCCGAGCGCATCGCGCAGCCGTCCGGCGTCCTCGATCGCCGCGACCCGCGGGACGCCCGCGATGGTGACGGCGATCGCCCGGCGCGCGTCGATCAGCGCGGCCAGGTGGGCACCGGCGTCGTCCGATTCGGCCCCGTCCGCCGGTTCGAGCCGCTCCGCCACCTCGGCCGCGTCGAGCGGTCCGAGCATCCGGAGCAGGTCCGCGACGCCTTCGAGCCCGCGTGCGCGCCGCTCGGGATCCAGGCGCTGCGCTTCGCGCTCGAACTGCACGATGATGTCGGGGTCGAGCAGCTCGCGCATCTCGATCTTGCCGAGCAGTTCGCTCAGCAGCGCCGGATCGACGGACAGTGCGGCGGCCCGGCGCTCGGCCAGCGGCGAGTCGCCCTCGTACATGAACGCGCCGACATATCCGAACAGCAGATCGCGCGCGAACGGCGACGGCTGGGTCGTGGTGGTCTCGACGAGCCGGATCTTGCGCTCGCCGATGCCCCGCGCGATGCGCAGCAGCGCGGGCAGGTCGTAGACGTCCTGCAGCACCTCGCGGAGGGTCTCCAGGATGATCGGGAACGTGGGGTGGCGGCGGGCCACCTCCAGCAGCTGGGCGGAGCGCTGCCGCTGCTGCCACAGCGGCGTGCGCTTCATCGGGTTCATCCGCGGCATCAGCAGGGCACGCGCCGCGCACTCCCGGAACCGCGACGCGAACAGCGCGGAGCCGCCCACTTCGTCGATGACGATCTGCTCGAGCTCGTCCGGATCGAAGACGAACAGCTCCGCGCCGGGCGGCTCGGCCGCGGCATCCGGTACGCGGGCGATGATCCCGTCGTCACTGGCGACCGCCGATCCTTCGACGCCGAGGCGCTCGCGGATACGGGCGTTGACGGCCAGCGCCCACGGCGAGTGCACTTGCATGCCGAAAGGGGAATGCAGGATGACGCGCCAGTCGCCGACCTCGTCGCGACTGCGCTCGACGGTGAGGCTCTTGTCGGTCGGCAGGCTGCCGGTCGCCTCCTTCTGCTCGTCGAGGTAGGCGAGCAGGTTGGCGGCGGCGCGGTCATCGAGCCCCGCTTCGCGGAGGCGCTCCTGGGCCTTGGCGCGCGGGGCGGTCGACACGTCGCGATTGAACTTCCCGAGCGCCTCGCCGAGCTCGGCGGGCCTACCGATGCCGTCGCCGTGCCAGAATGGGAGCTTGCCCGGCTGCCCGTACGCAGGCAGCACGTTGACGCGATCATGGGTGATCTCGACGATGCGCCAGCTCGTGGTGCCGAGGGTGAAGACGTCGTTCACTCGCGACTCGTAGACCATCTCCTCGTCGAGCTCGCCGACGCGGGCGTTCTGCGATTCGCCGGCGACGAAGACGCCGAACAGCCCCCGGTCGGGGATCGTCCCGCCGCTGGTGACCGCGATCCGCTGCGCCCCGGGGCGGCCCGTGAGCGTACCGTTGTCGCGGTCCCACACCAGGCGCGGGCGCAGCTCGGCGAACTCGTCGGACGGGTATCGTCCGGCCAAGAGGTCGAGCGTGGCTTCGTAGGCGGAGCGGGGCAGGCTGCGGAACGGCGCGCTCCGCTTGACGGTCTCGTACCAGTCCTCGACGTCGATCGACCCGAGTGCCGAGGCCGCGACGGTCTGCTGGGCCAGGATGTCGAGCGGGTTCTGCGGCACGGTGATGGCCTCGATCTGCCCGGCCAGCATCCGTTCCGTCACGATCGCGGTGTGCAGCACGTCGCCGCGATGCTTGGGAAAGAGCGCGGCGCGGCTGACCTCGCCGACCTGGTGGCCGGCGCGCCCGACCCGCTGCAGGCCGCTGGCCGCGCTCGGCGGAGCCTCGACCTGGATGACCAGGTCGACCGCGCCCATGTCGATGCCGAGCTCGAGGCTGCTCGTGGCCACGACGCAGCGCAGGACGCCGGACTTCAGCTCCTCTTCGACCTGTGCCCGCTGCTCTTTGGAGACCGAGCCGTGGTGCGCCTTGGCGAGCACCGGTTCCGCGCCCGCGGTGATGCCGGCCTGTGCCATCGTGGCGGCGGGGATCGCCTTCTCCGGCAGATCGAGTCCGAGTCGCTCCGAGTAGATCTCGTTGAGCCGTCCGGTCAGGCGTTCTGCGAGACGACGGGAGTTGGAGAACACGATCGTGGACCGGTGCGCCAAGATCCGGTCCACGATGGCCTCTTCGACGTGGGGCCACACCGACCCGGTCATCTCGGTGCTCTCGGGGCGACTGTCGCTCGCGAACCAGTCCTCGCCGTCGGTCGCGGCATCCGAGGTGGCAGCCTGCTCCGTCCCCGGCGGCGGTGGGGGATTGAGCATGTCCTCGACGGGCACGATGACGCGCAGATCGTACGCCTTCGTCGCCCGCGGTGCGACGATCTCCACCGGGGCGGAGCCGCCGAGGAAGCGCGCGACCTCGTCGATCGGGCGCACGGTGGCCGACAGCCCGATGCGTTGCGCCGGACGCTCGAGGAGGGCGTCGAGCCGTTCGAGACTGACGGCCAGATGCGCGCCGCGCTTGGTCGCGGCGACCGCGTGCACCTCGTCGACGATCACCGTGTGCACGCCCGTCAGGGTCTGCGCCGCCTGGCTCGTGAGCATGAGATACAGCGACTCGGGGGTCGTGATCAGGATGTCGGGCGGCGCGGTGACGAGCTTGCGCCGGTCGCTGGAGGTCGTGTCACCCGACCGCACGCCGACCGAGACCTCGGGCACGCGCGTGCCCAGTCGCCGGGCTGACTGGCCGATGCCGACGAGCGGCGAGCGCAGGTTGCGCTCGACGTCGACGCCGAGCGCCTTGAGCGGCGAGATGTACAGGATGCGCGTGGCGGGCGGCTTCGGGGTCGAGCGGGCCGCCTTCTTGACGGGGACGGATGCCTCGGCCTCCGGCTTCTCCCGGAACACGCGGTCGATCGCCCAGAGGAACGCCGACAGCGTCTTGCCCGACCCGGTCGGCGCGACCACGAGCGCGTGCTTGCCCGCGGAGATGGCGTCCCACGCGCCCTTCTGCGCGTCGGTGGGCGCGACGAACGCGCCGCGGAACCAGTCCGCCGTCGCGGGACTGAACCGGTCCAGCACGTCACCCATCCCCCCATCTTCGTCGCTGTCGGCGACATCGGGGCGAGTGCGACGTGCGACGTGCGGGCGGGATGTCCGCGTTCGCCAGGTCATAGTCTGTCGAGACAGCCGCTTCAACGACGCCGTTGCCGACGACAGGACCCAGGATGCCCCGCCGCCCCGCACTCGCTATCGTTCCGATGCTCGCGATGCTGTTGATCTTCACCGGCTGCACGCCCGCCCCCGCGCCGAGGCCGTCCCCGACGGTGGCCTTGTCGACACCGGAGCCGTCCCCGACCGCGGAGGCGCTGGTCGTCGCTCCGGGGGATAAGCCGCCGCAGGTCTTCGGTGGCGACTGCCATGCCGCGATATCGGAGGAGGCGTTGTCGGAGGTCACCGGCATCGCGGGGATCGAGTTGACGCAGCGTGATCCGACATGGACGAGTTCGATCGACAATGTCGGCGGGTTAGCGTGCGAGTGGGTCGGCGGTGATGTGTCGGGATCGTTCCAGGTACTGCCTCGTCAGATGCTCGGGGACACGGTCTTCTCGGTGTGGGAGCAGTCGCACATCGGCGAGTGTGAATGGGGCTGCAGTTGGATCGAGGAGACGGATTCGCTCTGGATCGGAGGGTATGCCACGGATCTGCCCGAGCGCGGGCGTGCCGAAGCCGACCGTATGGCGGCAGAGATCAGCGCCCTTATTGTCGGCCGAGCGGCCGCGTCCGACCTCGCATGGGAGCGCGACACGTCTGGTTGGTGGCCGGTCGTCGACTGCAACTCGGTAGCCGTGGCGATTGGGCAACGGCTCAATGCGACCCTGTCCGCGACTTCCGCCGGCTATCACGATCCGCCGCTGCAGGCGACACGGGCGGGAGACTTCGCCTCGAACCGTACCTGGTGCTCATTGGAAGAGTCCGGGCAGACGATCGCTCTGGGGATCCTGGAGTCGGGGATGGCCTGGAACGTGCCCTGGGCAGGGCTCGGCGAGCCGCACGATCTCGGCGTTGCCGGCATCACATCGTTCCTCATGGAATCCAGTGGTTACCTGGGTGGGACCAACTACGAGATGACCGACGGGGTGAATGCGCTGTCCGTTGAGGCAGCCCTCGACACACGGTGGACGACGGAGCAGATCGCAGCGGCCTTCGCCGACTTCGCCGGCTCCGGCCTTCGCTGATGAAACGCCGGCGGGTGGGTCTGCGCAGACGTGCGGGCTGCTGCGGCTACGCGTCGGCGTTGGGCATGAGGAACCACAGCAGGATGTAGATCCACAGCGACAGGCCGAAGAAGACGACGGCGAGCACTGTCAGCACTCGCACGGCTGTGACGTTCCAGCCGAAGCGGTTGGCGACTCCGCGGCAGACGCCGGCGAGCATGCGCCCCTGTCGGGGTCGGGCGAGATTGTTCATATCTCCATCCTGTCGTGCGGGATCGGGCTGCACGAGGGGGCTAACCCCCGATCTCGGTCAACGACCCGTCGGGGCCGAGCTCGAGTCGAAGGTCGAGCCCGAGCCGGTCGAGGAACGCGTCATCGTGGCTGACGACCAGCACGGCACCGCGATAGACGGCCAGCGCCTCCACCAACCGGTCGACCGTGTCGAGATCGAGGTTGTTGGTCGGCTCATCCAGCACGAGCAGCTGCGGCGGCGGGTCGGACAGGAGCAGCCTGGCCAGCGCGACGCGGAAGCGCTCGCCGCCGGACAGCGTCCAGACCGCGCGCTCCACGGCGTCCCCCCGGATCAGGAATCGCGCGAGCCGATTGCGCAGTTCGGCCGGGGTGACGTTCGGCGCCGCGGCGCGGACGTTGTCGAGGACGGATGCCGTGTCCACCAGTCCGTCCACCCGCTGCGGGAGGTACGCGACGAGGTCGGTGAGCGCCTCGGCGTGTGCACCACTCCGCCGATCCGCGGCCGAATCGGCGGGAGGGGCCGTGTCCGGGTCTTCCAAATCCGGCTTGGAGTCGGCACCTCCGACGAGCCGCTCCAGCAGCGTCGTCTTACCGACGCCGTTGGGGCCGACGATCGCCACGCGCTCCGGCCCCTGGATGATGAACGTCCGCGACCCGTCATCGAGCGTCGCGATGCGGCGCCCGGCCGGAACCCCCGGATCGGGCAGGTCGATGCGGATGCCCTCATCGTCGCGCACCCGCCGTTCCGCGGCATCCCAGGCCGCACGGGCGGAGGCCTCGCGTCCGGCCATGCCGCCGCGCAGCTTGCCCGCGGACACCTGGGCCGAGCTCTTGCGCAGGCCCGCGACGATGCCGGGTACCCGCTTCTCGACCTGTGCCTTGTTCCCCGTGCGCTCGCGTTTGGCCAGCGTCGCCTCCGCGCTGATGCGATCGCGCTTCTCGCGGCGGAAGGCCTGCTCGGCGGAGCGCTCGGCGTGCTTCGCGGCGTCCTGCTCGGCATCCAGCCACGCCCGCCACTGCGAGTACGGGCCGCCGAACAACGACAGTGCGCTCTCGTGGAGCTCGGCGGTGTCGTCCATCAGCTCGAGTAGAGCGACGTCGTGGCTGACCACGATCAGGGCCCCGCGCCATCCGCGCACCATGTCGTACAGGCGCGCGCGGGCGACGCGATCGAGGTTGTTGGTGGGCTCATCCAGCAGGGTGATCGGCGCACCGCTCAGGCGGATGCCGGCCAGCGCGACCAGCACAGCCTCGCCGCCGGAGAGGGTGCCGACGTGCCGGTGGAGCGCGTCCGGCGGCAGACCGGCATCGCCCAGCGCCGCCTCCGCGCGCGCTTCGATATCCCAGTCGGAGCCGACCGTGTCGAAATGTCGCGGGTCGACGTCGCCCGACTCGATGGCGCGCAGCGCCGCGAGCGTCTCCGCGATACCGAGCAGCTCGGCGACGGGTCGGTCGACCTCGAGCGTCAGCCGTTGCGGCAGGTACGCCACCTCGGCCGAGCGCGAGACCGTGCCATCGGAGGGCGCGAGCTCACCGGCGATCAGCCGCAGCAGCGTGGACTTTCCGGAGCCGTTGCGGCCGACGAGACCGGTGCGGCCGGTGCCGAACGAGCCAGAGACCTGATCGAGGGCGATCGAACCGTCCGGCCAGGCGAAGGTGACGCGGTCCAGAACGATGGAGGGTGCAGAAGTGTGAGTGGGCATGAAGCCTCCCGGGTGTCAGGGATGCACTGACACCGGATGCCCAGAGAGGGCAGTGCTCACACGGAGGGAGCGTCGACGGGTCAGCGCGCGGAAGAGAGCGCGGAAGCGTCGATCTTTGTCACCGGAGGACCTTACGTCGGGAACAGGAACCGCCAGACTAGCGGATGCCGCGGCATCCTGTCTGCCCGTTCGCTGAACGTCGCGTCATCCCGCCGCGACGGCCGGACCTTCGGCGGCGGCGGCGAGCTGCTTGTCGAGGAACGCGCGGACGTCGCCCAGCTCCGCCTCGGACACGCTGTGCGTCAGGCCCGGGTATACCCGACCGCTGAGCTCGACGTGGCGGGGGAGCCAGTCGATGGTGTGCTCCACGAGCTCGGCCGGGATCACCTCGTCGCGGGTGCCCCGACCCCAGAAGACCGGCGGCCGCAGCTCCGCGAGTTCCTCGTCGTGGTCGAGTTCGCCGGGACTCACGTAGCCCGACAGGTTGACGACGAACGCGAAGCGGTCGGGGTCGAGTCGCAGCGCCTGCAGCGCGATCGCCGCGCCCTGCGAGAACCCGAGCAGCCCGATGAGCGGCGCGCCGGCGGTGGTGGCATCCGCCCACGACAGGAAGGCGGATGCGGCGGCGGTGACATGCGAGGAATCCCGGCCGTCGAGTCCCTCGATCGGATACCAGGAGTACCCGGGCGCCGGGAACGGCGGGGACAGCGGCGCGCGCACGGCGGCGACCACGAACTCCTCCGGCAGGTACGGCGCGAGGCCGAACAGGTCGCGCTCGTCGGCGCCGTACCCGTGCAGGAGCACGAGCACCGGCCGTCCGGCGCGCTCGTCCTCGGGCGCCGACCACAGCACGACATCGGCATCCAGGCGCAGCGAAGACTCGGTCATCCGCCCATCCTGCCAGGCGGTCCTGACAGGGACACCCGACGCCGGCCGCCAGCGGAGCACCCCTCGCTGAGGTATACAGGACACATGCCGGTGCGCACGCCTGATCCCGATCCCAACGAGAACGACGACGAGGGTACCCCCCGCGATCCTCTCGGCGGCATCGGCGCGTCGTTCGGCTCGAGCGGGCACCCGCTCGGCGACGGGTCATTCGGATCGCCCACGCCGGGATCGGCGTCAAACCCGGGCTGGCTGTCCGATATCGAGCTCGCGGAGGCGCGTCGACGCCTGCCCATGCTCTACGTCGAGGCGCTGCCGGTGCGCACCGACGGACTCGGCACCGTCACCCAGGTGGGGATCCTGCTGCGCGCGACACCCGTCGGCGAGATGACGCGCACGCTCGTGAGCGGCCGCATCCGCTACGGCGAGACCATCCGCGACGCCCTGTTCCGGCACCTCGAGAACGACCTCGGACCGATGGCCTTCCCGCTGCTGCCGCCGCAACCGCTGCCCTTCACGGTCGCGGAGTACTTCCCGATCCCCGGCGTCAGCGCGTTTCACGACGACCGCCAGCACGCCGTGTCGCTCGCCTTCGTCGTGCCCGTCACCGGCACGTGCGAGCCGCGTCAGGACGCGCTGGAAGTGACCTGGCTGACACCGGAGGAGGCGGCATCCGATGCCCTCTCCGCCGAGATGGAAGGCGGACGCGGCACGCTGATCCGCCTCGCCCTCGCGAGCGTCGGCGCGCTGCGCTGACCCGTCGGATCAGGCCGTCGTGAGGCGGGCGAGCTCGGCGACGAACGCGTCGACGTCGGCCTCGGTGGTGTCGAACGAGCACATCCAGCGCACCTCGTTCTTCGCCGCATCCCAGTCGTAGAACCGGAACGACTCGCGCAGACGGTCGGCGACGCCGTCGGGCAGCGTCGCGAAGACGCCGTTCGCCTGGGTCTCCTGTGTGAACGCGACGCCCGAGATCGATCCGTCGGCGATGCCGGCGGCGACGCCCGCCCGCAGTCGGGCGGCCATCGCGTTGGAGTGCGTTGCGTTGCGCAGCCACAGGTCGCCCTCCAGCAGCGCGATCAGCTGCGCCGAGACGAACCGCATCTTCGAGGAGAGCTGCATGTTGAGCTTGCGCCCGAAGATCAGACCCGCGGATGCCTCGGGGTTCAGCACGACGACGGCTTCGCCCAGCATCGCCCCGTTCTTGGTGCCGCCGTAGCTGAGGACGTCGACACCGACATCGCGGGTGAACGCCCGCAGCGGCAGGCCGAGGGAGGCCGCGGCGTTGGAGAGGCGCGCACCGTCCATGTGCAGGTGCATGCCGAGTCCGTGGATGTGGTCGGCGATGGCCTTGAGCTCGTCCACGCTGTAGAGCGTGCCCAGCTCGGTGGACTGGGTGAGCGAGACGACGAGCGGCTGCGCGCGATGCTCGTCGCCCCAGCCCCACGCCTCGCGGTCGATCAGTTCGGGCGTGAGCTTGCCGTTGTCGGTGGGGACGGTCAGCAGCTTGATGCCGCCGACGCGCTCGGGGGCGCCGCCCTCGTCGACGTTGATGTGCGCGGTCGATGCCGCGACCACCGCGCCCCAGCGGGGGAGCATCGACTGCAGCCCGACGACGTTGGCGCCGGTGCCGTTGAACACCGGGAACGCCTGGACGCCGTCGCCGAAGTGTCCGGCGAACACCTCCTGCAGGCGGGTCGTGTAGACGTCCTCGCCGTACGCGACCTGGTGCCCGTCGTTCGCCGCCGCGATGGCCGCGAGGACCTCGGGGTGGATGCCGGAGTAATTGTCGGAGGCGAAGCCCCGCACCGTGGTGTCGTGGAGTGCAGTCACGAGGTCCAATCTAGTTGTGACGGCGGTTCACAATTCAGTCCCTATGGATTCGGCGGAGCCGCCGATCCCCGAGAACACACGAAGAAGGCGCGGCCGCCGAAGCGGAGAAACTGAATTATGAACCGGTGAGGTCGATGACGGAGTCGTTGACGGATGCCGCGTCCTGGGCCCAGAGGCCCGCATAGGCGTCGGCGAGCTTCTCTTCGAGCCCCGCGAGCTCCTTCACCCGGAAGATGACCGCGGCGGAGGTGAGCTCGGTGCCCGCGTCGCGGGCGGCCTTGGCGTAGCCCTGGGCGACCGCCCGGGTCCAGGCTTCGCTGGCGGCCTTGACCGTCGCGTAGTTCGCGCCGCCCGCGAGCGGACGGTTCACGACGGTGGAGGACACGATCGCCAGGCGTCCGGCATCCGAGGCCCGCAGGTCCTCGTCGAACGCGCGACTGACGTGCCGCAGCGCGGTGAGGGACCGCTCGAGGAACCGATAGTCGTCGTCGGATTGCCCGGCGAGACCGCCGCCGCCGCGCCATCCGCCCACCAGGTGCAGGATGCCGTCGATCCGGCCGCTCTCGTGCAGTCGCTGCGCGAGCCCGGCGACTGCTGTTTCGTCGGTGAGGTCGCAGACCTCGGTCTGCACCTCCGGCAGCTCGGCCCGGAGCTCGTCGAGCTTCGCCGGGTCGTGCCCGACGACGATCACCCGGGCCCCGGCGGCGAGCAGGGCGCGCGCTGCCGCGCGCCCTGCCGCACTGGTGCCGCCCGAAAGCAGCACCTGCCGGTCGTTCATGGCGTCCTCAGTCATCTGTCCCGCGGATGCCGGCGGTCGAATCGATCACCGGGCGCATCTTCTTCTCGAGCGCCTCGTAGAACATCGACAGCGGGAACTCGTCGTCCAGCACCGCGTTCGTGTACCCCGAGACGGGGCCGGCGAGCACGTCGTCCGACAGCCCCCGCGCCCACACGGACGCCGGGTTCGGCGCGAGAACGCCGCGTACGAGTTCGTACGCCGCGAGCCAGTGCGCCGTCTTGGGGCGGTCGATCGAACGCCAGTACAGCTCGTCGATCGCATCGCCGAGCGCGATCACCGGGGCCGGCACGTCGTCCCAGTCGAACGCGAGCGACGTGTCGGTCCAGTGCAGCACCCCGTGCTGGTGCATCCACGCGAACAGCAGCTGGCCGCCGAGCCCGTCGTAGTTGCGCACCCGCGTACCGGTGATCGCGAACCGGAAGATCCGGTCGAAGATCACCGCGTACTGCACCAGCCCCGCGTGCTCGAGCATCGCGGCCTCGGCGACCGACAACTCGTCGGTGCGCGCCCGCAGCCGCTGCTCGATCGCGACGCTCTCCCGGAACGCCGTCAGATCGCACCGCAGCTCCTCCAGCGAGTAGAGGAAGTACGGCATCCGCTGCTTGATCATGAAGGGATCGAACGGCAGATCGCCGCGCATGTGCGTCCGGTCGTGGATGAGGTCCCACATCACGAACGTCTGCTCGGTGAGGTCTTGATCATCGAGCATGCGGGCGGCCGCGGCGGGCAGCTCGAGCTTGGTGATCTCGGCGGCGGCGCGCACGACCCGGCGGTACCGGGCCGCTTCGCGATCCTGGAAGATCGCGCCCCACGTGAACGTCGGGATCTCGCGCATCGCGACCGTCTCGGGGAACAGGACGGCGGAGTTCGTGTCGTAGCCCGGCGTGAAGTCCACGAGGCGCAGCGAGACGAACAGCTTGTTCGCGTACTCGGTCTCCAGCTCGGCGATGAACTCCGGCCAGATGACCTCCGCGATCAGCGCCTCGACGAACCGATTGCTCGACCCGTTCTGCGTGTACATCGGGAAGACGACCAGGTGACGGATGCCGTCGACGCGCTGCCGCTGGGGCTGGAAGGCCACGAGGGAGTCGTAGAAGTCCGGCTCGGCGAAGCCCGCGGCATCCCATTTCGCGAAGTCCGCGACGGATGCCTCGAGGTACTCCGCGTCGTGCGGGAACCGCGGTGCGAGCTCGCGGATCGCCGCGACGATGGCGTCGACGTGCGCCCGGGCGGCGGGGTGGTCGGCAGGGTCGGGAACGGAGCCATCCTTCGCCTGGAGCCCCTGCAGCGCGGTCGCCGACGCCTTCA
This sequence comes from Microbacterium sp. Root61, assembly GCF_001427525.1. Taxonomy (NCBI): domain Bacteria; kingdom Bacillati; phylum Actinomycetota; class Actinomycetes; order Micrococcales; family Microbacteriaceae; genus Microbacterium; species Microbacterium sp. Root61. Next base: position 3,236,509 of record NZ_LMGU01000001.1, read on the forward strand.
GCGCCAGCCAGGCCGCCGTGGCCTCGACCGGGGTGCCGCCGTCCTCGACAACCTCGGGTTCGCCGATGATGGCCTTGGTCGCACCGTGGGTGGTGGATGTGGCGTTGCTGGACATGGGAACCTCCGATCATGAGGCTCGGCCGGCGACCCGTGAGGGCGGCGCGGCGGGTGGATACGTGCTACCAGGCTACTCGGGCGGATACATCTGCAGACGGATGCCCCGGCATCCGCTCTCGCGTAGCGTGAAAGCGTGTTCCGCCCGCTCAAGCCCTTCCAACTCAGCATGGACATCGCCGCGGCGGTGGTGTTCTTCGCGCTGACCGGGCTGCTGCAGTTCCCGGCGAACGGGAGCTTCTCCGGATGGGGTGTCGTCGTGTCGCTGGCGATGGCGGGTGCGCTCGCCGTCCGTCGTCTCTCCCCGACGCTCGCGCTGGGCATCGCGTGGGCCGGGGCGATCCTGCAGATGGCGATGGGTCTGAACCCCATGCCCAGCAACCTGGCGATCCTCGCGGTGCTCTACGTCACGGCCGCGTACGGTTCGCGCGTCGTGTTCTGGCTCGGCTTCGCGTCGTCCCTGGTGGGCGCGCTGGTCATCACGCTGTACCTGTTCCTGGCCACGGCATTCCTCTCCACCGGACTGAACCTGGAGTCGCTCTCCGTCGCCGCAGCGACGTGGATCGCCGCCACATTCGCGCTGCTGTTGTCGTGGACCGTCGGGGCACTCGTGCGCACCGCGCTGCGGGCCCGCGAGAACCGCGCCGCGCAGGAGGTCGCCGAGGCCGACGCGGCCGCCGAGCAGGAGCGCGTGCGCATCGCCCGTGACATGCACGACGTCGTCGCGCACTCGCTCGCGGTCGTGATCGCCCAAGCCGACGGTGCCCGCTATGCCGCGGCATCCGACCCGGAGGCGGCGACGACGGCGCTCGGCACGATCTCCACGACCGCCCGGGCGGCACTCGCGGACGTGCGGCTGCTGCTCACGCAGCTGCGGCATAGCCAGTCCGAGGGACCGCAGCCGACGCTGGCAGACCTCGAGGGACTGTACGCGCAGGTGCGCGCGGCCGGGGTCGGGCTGCAGGTCGAGGTGGATCCGGTGCCGATGGGTGAACCACCCGCGTCCGTGCAGCTGGCGGTGTTCCGCATCCTGCAGGAGGCACTCACCAACGCGATGCGGCACGGCGACGGCGGCCCGGTGTCGGTCTCGCTGTCGTGGCTGCCCGACCGGGTCGAGCTGGTCGTGCGCAACGCCGCTCACGGGTCGCAGAGCACGGAGCCGTTCGCGGGAGACCCGGTCGCCCGAGGGCACGGGTTGATCGGCATGCGCGAGCGCGCGCAGCTGGTCGGCGGAAGGCTGGAAGCCGGGCCCGAGGCCGGGGCATTCGTGGTGCGGGCGACGCTGCCGATCGGGGCGACGTGATGACCGCGGCATCCCCGATCCGTGTCGTCCTCGTCGACGACCAGGCCCTGTTCCGTGCCGGGATCCGGATGCTGGTGGACTCCCAGCCCGACCTCGAGGTCGTGGGCGAGGCGGCGAACGGGCAGGAGGGGCTCGCCGTGGTGCGGGCGACGCGTCCCGACGTGGTGCTGATGGACATCCGGATGCCGGTCATGGACGGTCTCGCCGCCACCGCCGAGCTGCTGCGCGACCCCGAGCCGCCCCGCGTCGTGATGCTCACGACCTTCGACCTCGATGAGGCCGCGGCGCGCGCGATCCGGCAGGGGGCGAGCGGGTTCCTCCTCAAGGACGCCGACCCCGAGTTCCTGCTCGCCGCGATCCGCACGGTGCATGCGGGATCGGCCGTGATCGCGGCATCCGCCACTCGCCAGCTGTTCGAGCACTTCGCGGATGCCGCGCCCAGGGCGGTGCCCGAGACCTACGGTGCGCTGACCGAGCGGGAGCGGGAGATCTTCGCGCTCGCCGCGCGGGGCCTCTCGAACTCGGAGATCGCCGGCCGGGAGTTCCTGTCGGAGGCGACGGTGAAGACGCACATCAGTCGCATCCTCACCAAGCTCGGCCTGCGCGACCGCGTGCAGCTCGTGGTCTTCGCGTTCGAGCACGGCCTCGCGTAGGAGTCGGTTCAGGCTCCCTCGAGTGCGGCCCGGTGCTTCGCGTACTTCGATTTGCCGACCCACCGCCACATCAGCCGCGCGGGCGCGGGCATGTGCTTCTTCAGCCACTCGTCGCCGCCGTCCGGCTGCGCGGCGAGGATCTCACCGAGCTGCTCCCACGTCTGACCCTTCGGGATGGCACGGCGGCCGTGGTCGGAGAACCATTCGACCTCCTTTTCGGTGATCGTGTACTCCATCACCGGCACGATGTTGGTCTCCTCGTCGGGCAGGTGTACGGCGAGGGCTGCGTTGACGCCGTCGAGGGCGACGAGCACGGGCGCGGCATCCGTCCCCTTCGCGCTCGCGCGCCAGGATGGCAGCGCTGCGTCGAGCGCGGTCAGGTGCACGAGCAGCTCCGCGTGCTGCGCCTTCATCCGCTCGACGTGCGTCGCGCACGACGGCGCCCGCTCCTCGAGCGCACCCCACAGCCGCTCGTCCTCGCCCTGGTGGTGGGCGTGCAGCCCGAGCGACATCGTCTCCAGCTGGGTCGCGACCACTCCGGCGTGCGCGAGATCCGCCTCGGCGACGCCTGCGACGAGCGCCGGCCCCTCGCCGAATCCGCGCCGGAACATCCGGTGGATCTCTGCCATGCCGCTCGCGTCGCACGTCGTCGCGCGCGTGGGCGGGTCACCGCTCGGCGGCAGGGAAGTCGCAGCCATGGGGCGCTCCTTTGCTCGGTCGGTACGTTTTGCTCGGTCCGTACGGGCCAGACGATAGCGCGCAGCCACGCTCCGCGGAACCCTGTCGCTCCTCTCCGAGCGCACGACCTCGCGTCCAGAGGACGACCTCGTGACGCGGTGCAAGCCGTGCGCTCGTGGTGAAGCCGTGCACTCGCGCATCCTGGCGTTTGTGCTCCCGCTGCCCGCACTCGCGCATCATCGCGTCGGTCCTCCCGCTCCCCGCAGTCCCGGACGGAGGATCATCCTTGCGATGTACACGGATGGCCCTCGCGGCCGACGCGGTGGGCACCAGTGGATTCGTAGCGTCGAAGACATGCAGATCTCCTCCACAGACCTCGGCCTCGCGGCCCACGTCCAGCAGTTGACGAAGTCGTACGGATCCGGCGAGGGTGCAGTCCGCGCGCTCGACGGGGTATCGGTCGGCATCCGCCGCGGCGAGTTCACCGCGATCATGGGCCCGAGCGGGTCCGGCAAGTCGACACTCATGCACATCATGGCCGGGCTGGATGCGCCGACCTCCGGTCGTGCGTGGATCGGCGACACCGACCTCACGACGCTCTCCGACCTCGAGCTGACGATCCTGCGCCGCCGCCGCGTCGGGTTCGTGTTCCAGGCGTTCAACCTCGTGCCGACCCTCGACGCGCTCGGCAACATCCTGCTGCCCTTCGACCTCGACGGGCGGCGGCCGACGGCGCTCGAGCGTGCCCGCATCGACGGACTCGTCGAGACCCTCGGCCTCGGGGCGCGGCTGCGTCACCGTCCGCATCAGCTCAGCGGCGGCCAGCAGCAGCGCGTCGCGATCGCCCGCGCGCTGGCTACCGCGCCCGACCTGCTCTTCGCCGACGAGCCCACCGGCAACCTCGATTCGCGGTCGGGACGCGAGGTGCTGGCGCTGCTGGCGACGGCGAGCCGCGAGCACGGCCAGTCGATCGCGATGGTCACGCATGACCCGGTCGCGGCCAGCCATGCCGACCGCGTCCTGTTCCTCGGTGACGGGCGCCTGGTCGCCGACAAGCCGCGCCAGAGCGCCGAAGAGATCAGCGCGTACATGCTGGCCGCCGAGCTCGGCGCGGCAGCTCTTCCGACGGTCGAGGTGCGGGCGTGACCGCGGTCGCAGCGGTCCCTGCGCGGATGCCGCGGGCCGCGGCCTCCGTTCCGTTCGCGTGGCTGCGGGAGCGGGGCATGGGCGCGAGCATCCTGGTGGCCGCGCTGTCCAGCGCGTTCGGGGTGATCCTGATCTCGGCGACCGGCTACATCGCGGCGATGCTGCGGGCCGATCCGTACGTGGGTGACAGCGAGACGCTCGCCTTCGTACTCGGCTTCCTGACCATCCTGCTCGTCGGCGTCGCGATCTACGTCGCCGCCATCGTCACCGCGAACACGTTCGCCACGGTGGTCGCCGGTCGCACGCGCCGCATCGCGCTGCTGCGTCTGATCGGGGCATCGGCCCAGTCGCAGCGCCGGGAGGTCGCGCGCCAGGGGCTGATCGTGGGGGCGATCGGTGCCTTCCTCGGACTCGTCGCCGGCACGGCGGTCTCGGCCGCAGGCATCGCGATCACCGGACGGATGCTGGGACTCGGCGATGTCGCGTACACGCTGGTCGAGCCGGTGCTGCTGCTGCCGGCGGCCATCGTCGCGCTCACGACGTGGGCCGCGGCGTGGGCCGGGTCGCGGCGAGTGCTGACCGTCACCCCGCTGCAGGCGCTCGGGGGGTCGGTCGAGGCATCCCATGGCGAGGTCGCACATCGCACCGGTCGCAACGTCGCCGCGATCGTGCTGTTCGTCGCGGGCGGGGCGCTCCTCGCGGCCGGCATCGCCGTGGGGATGGTGAGCCCGCTCGGGGTGGTCGTCGCGTTCGTCGGCGGCATCCTCTCCTTCACGGGGCTCGCGCTCGGCGCGACCCTCGTGATGCCTCCCGTGCTGCGCCTGGTCGGTCGGCTGTTCGGCCGATCCGCGACCGCCCGGCTCGCGGCGGAGAATGCCCTGCGGCATCCCGAGCGCTCGTCGCGGATGGCGATCGGCGTCGTGATGGGGGTCACGCTCGTGACGATGTTCGCCGTGGCGATCGAGTCGGTGAAGGCGGTCATGACCGCGGCCGGCGGGGGATCCCTGCCCGATGAGCTCGTCACCGTGCTCGACACGTTCTCGGCGATCATGATGGCGCTGGTCGGCGTCTCGGCCGTCATCGCGGCGGTCGGCCTGGTCAACCTCCTCACGATCGGCGTGGTGCAGCGCCGCCGCGAGCTCGGCCTGCTGCGCGCGCTCGGGGTCTCGAACGGTCAGGTGCGCCGCATGGTGCTGCTGGAGGCGGCGCACGTCACGATCGCGGCCCTCCTCGCCGGGCTCGTGCTCGGCATCGTCTACGGCTGGGCGGGAGCGCAGTCGCTGCTCGGCTCGGTGCCCGTCAACCCCGACCTCCCGCCCGCACCGACGCTCATCTGGCCCGCCGTGCCGTTCTGGCCGATCGTGGTCGTCATCGTCGCGACGGCGGTACTGACGCTGGTCGCCGCGGTCGTGCCGACTCGGTTGGCGACGCGAGTCGCGCCGGTGGAGGCGCTGGCGGAGTAGGAGGTGGATGCCGCGGCTGGGGCTTCGCCGCGGCATCCGCTCGTCCGTCTGTCCGTCCGTCCGTGCTACTGGCCTGTCGCAATCTGTCGCCGTGTGGCGCAGATTGCGACAGGGAGCAGGTGGAGGAAGGGGCTCGTCAGGCCCGCGGGCCGCGGACGAGGCGGGCGTCGGTGATCGGCGCACCCCAGCGGTCGTCGATCTTCGTCACGCCGTCGGGGACGAAGCCGTTGCGCGTGTAGAAGGCCCACGCGCGCGGGTTGTCGTCAAGCACCCAGAGGGAGGCCGCGGCAGTGCCGATCACGGCATCCAGCAGCCGCTGCCCGGCACCGGAGCCGTAGTAGTCGGCCAAGAGGTAGATCGAGTAGAGCTGCCGCCGCCCGGCGACGGCGTCCTCGTCGATGCTGCGCCGGCTGGAGGCGAATCCGACGATCCGCCCCTCGGCCTCGGCGACCGCGATCGTGCTCTCGTGGTCGGGGAACTCTCCGGCGAGGATGCCGCGCCACATCGACGCGCGCTCCTGGACGTCGAGGCCGTCGAGGATCTGCTGCGGAATCCGTCCGGTGTAGGCCTCGTGCCAGCCCTGCACGTGCACGTGTGCCATTCCGTCGGCATCGTCCGGCCCCGCCGGGCGGACCGTCGGCTCAGTCACCGGCCGACGCGGGCTCGAACGCCCAGGTCGGGGCGAGCGCCTTGATGCGCGCCGCGCGCCACTGCCACATGGTCCAGAGCACGGGCCACAGGGCGGGCGCCGTCGGTCCGCCGATCACGAGTCGATCGCGCCACAGCGTCTGGGAGGGATCGCCGGGGGCGGGGGAGACCGCCATCTGGTGGTCCCAGACGTCCAGGCTCGCGAGGGGGCCGGTGAGCGGAATGCCGCTGTCGCGGAAGATCCGCACCGGGCCGTTCGGCTCCTGGGCCACGCGATCGCTGACGTGGATGAGCTGGCGCCCCATCGGGACGATGCCGCCGAGGGCGAGCTGCACCGGCACGTCGTCGCCGGGAGCCCAGCTGGTCGGCAGACCTCTCGGCTCGAGCGGAGCAAGGTCGAGCAGCGGCCCGTACAGCTCGGCGACGGCCCGGGGCGAGTGCACCGCGCGCCATGCGGCATCCGCGTCGCAGTCGATCACGAACTTCAGCAGGATGCGCATGCCCCAGTCTTGCACCCCCGCGCTGGGCATTGGAGACCGGACGTAGGCTGGCGGGATGCCGCAGCATCCGTTCGATCAGTCCCGCTACCAGGTGCGACTCGAGTGGGGTACCGAGGGCCTGGCCCGCCTCGCTCCGGCCGATGTGGTCGTGGTGGTCGACGTTCTGCGGTTCTCGACGACGGTGACGGATGCCGCGGCTCGCGGCGAGAGCGTCCCGCTCGACGAGTCCGCCCACGCCGTGTCGATCAACGGTGCCGTTGTCGCCGCGCAGGCCGCGGCATCCGGAGCCGTCGTCATGCTGGGGAGTCTGCGCAACGCGTCGGCCGTCGCCGAAGCGATCCTCGCGGAGCAGCAGCGTCGGGGAGAGCGCACCAGCGTCGCGGTCATCGCGTGCGGCGAGCGCGCCGACCGCGCCGACTCGACGGCGCTGCGGTTCGCCGTCGAGGACCAGCTCGGCGCCGGCGCCGTCATCGATGCCCTCGCCGTGCGCGGCATCGACCACTCCTCACCCGAGGCCGCCGTCGCGTGCGAGGGGTTCCGCGGGCTGCGCGCCGCGGTCCGGCATCTGCTGACCGCCAGTGGTTCGGGTCAGGAGCTGATCGAGCGCAACCTGCGTCCGGACGTGCTCGCCGCAGCCGAGGTCGACGCGACGGATGCTGTGCCGGTGCTGCGCGACGGAGTGTTCTGCCCGTCGTGAGTCACTCGGCTCAGCGCGGAGTGAGCGCGGCCAGCCGCGTGGCCGTGGTGATCTCGCGGCGCTGCCAGTCGAACAGATAGCGCGCGTCGTAGCGCGGCGCGCACTTGACGCACGAGGTCGGTCGGGTCGGCCGACGGTGCCGGTAGGCGACATGGCCTGCGGCGCAGGTGCCGACCCAGGGTGCGAGGTCGGTCGCGGTCTCGCCGTGGTGCGTGACACCGCCGACGTAGCCGAGGTCGGTCGCGATCGCCTTCCACTTCGGCCCGTGACCGGCCTTCGCGCCGGCGAGCGCGTGCGCGACCTCGTGCAGGAGGGTCTGGTGGTTGTCGTCGTCCTCGTAGCGGGCGGCGAGGTAGCGCGACACGCTGATCCGCTTGTTCGTGTAGTCGCATTGACCGGCACGGCGCTTGGCGTTGTCGAACGCGAAGGACCACGAGTCATCCAGATGCGTGGTGATCAGCGCCTCGGCCCAGACGCGCACGCGTTGCAATTCCGACATGGCGAGAAGCTAGAACGTACCTACGACACTCGGTGCCGCGTCACACCGCGACGGACGAGTGGGCCCGGCGACGGTCGGCCGCGTCGATCGCGAGGAGCGTCGATTCGAGCTGTTCGTCTGCGGCACCGGCGTCCTGGCGCAGGAAGAGTGCGCGCTTGAAGTCGGCGCGAGCGGCATCGAAGGCGCCGTCGTCGAAGTACACCTTGCCGCGGTGCTGGTAGGCGAACGCGGCGATGCCGGACCAGCCCTGGCCCTCGGCCTCACCGGCGCACATCGTCAGCTCCTGCTCGGCCGCGGCGAACGCGCCGCGCGCCTGCTGGATCGTGGCATGCAGGATGCGCGAGCGCAGCAGATCTTTGCGGGTGCCGGCCATGCGCGCGACGCGCACCGACTGCTCCGAGATCACCAGGGCGTCTTCGAGACGGCCGAGCACCTTCAGGAGCCAGACGCGCTCGAGCAGAGCGGGCAGACTGCGCTGCTCGCCGATCTCATCGAGGCGGTCCTTGCACTCGTGGGCATCGACGACCTCGCGCAGGGTATCCGGATCGTATCCGCGGATGTAGCTCACCGTCGACTCCCTTCGCCTGGAGCGGCTTGCTTGTCCAGTGTGCCTCGTCGCAGGCCGACTGGCTTGAGGCACGCCGCGCGTCGCGGGGTCAGCGTTCGAAGAGGGAGTCCGCGGGCTTGGGCGAGGGGGTCGAGTCGATGTCCGTCGCGATCCGCGCGCCCCGCATGAACTCGATCAGTTCGGCGCCGTCGGCGACCTTCGCCGGGTGCGGACCCGCCGCCATCAGTCGCGGCAGCCACTCCTTGGGCAGGGGAGCGGGGGATGCCGCGATGACGAGGTTTCCGAAGCGGCGGCCGCGGAGCACCTGCACCTCGGCGAGGACGATCACGTGCGGGAGCACCTCGCGCACGGTGGCGACCTGGCGACGCGCGAAGGCCATTCCGGCGCCGTCGGCCACGTTGACCAGCAGCACGCCTTCCGGTGCGAGCAGAGCGGATGCCTCGCGGTACAGCTCGACGGTCGTCAGATGCGCGGGGGTCTGCGCGCCGGAGAAGACGTCCGAGACGAGCAGGTCGACGGCCCCGTGCATCGCGGCGGGCAGTCGGCCCAGCCCTTCACGGGCATCGCCGATGCGTGTGCGGATGGCGGCGCCGCGCGGCAGCGGGAGGTTCGCCTTGACGAGCTCGACCAGCGCCGGCTCGAGCTCGATGACCTGCTGGCGCGAGCCCGGCCGCGTCGCCTCGACATAGCGCGGGATGGTCATGGCGCCCGCGCCGAGGTGCACCGCGGTGAGGGGCTGCCGCGGCAGCCGGAGCTGGTCGATGACCGCTCCCATGCGCGCGATGTATTCGAAGTGCAGGTGCGTCGGGTCGTCGAGGTCGACGTGCGACTGCGGCGTCCCGTCGACGACGAGCTCGAACCCGGTGGTGAACCCCGAGGGGACGATGTAGGCGAGGGTGCCGTCGGACAACCGGGTCTGCGGGCGGTCGCCCGGCTCGTGTCGTGCTCTGGCCATCCCCCCACGGTAGTCGTCCGGGTTGCGGGCCCCCGGCAGTCGCCCGACAGCGACCCCGCCCGGGGTTACCGTGGAGGCATGGCGACGGTTGATCTCAACGCGGACCTCGGCGAGACCGTGGACGGAGTGCCCACGGCCGACGACGAGGCCATGTTCGCGGTGATCTCGAGCGCGAGCATCGCGTCCGGCGGGCATGCCGGTGATGCCGCCTCCATGCGCGCCGCCGTCGACCGGGCCGGGCGCTTCGGCGTCGCCGTCGGCGCCCACCCCTCCTATGCCGATCGCGCGAACTTCGGCCGCACGGCGCAGTCCCCTGACCCGGCCTCGCTCCGGGCCGAGATCTCCGCGCAGCTCGCGGCGCTCGCCGAGGTCGGCGCCGACGTCCGCTACGTCAAGCCGCACGGTGCGCTGTATCACGCGGTCGGCGTCGACCGGGGACAGGCGGATGCCGTCGCGGCGGCGGTCGCGGAGTTCGCCGAGCGCGCCGGCCGAGCCCTCCCGATCCTCGGGCAGGTCGGCGAGATCGAGGCCGCCGCGGCCGCGGTAGGACTGCCGTTCGTGCGCGAGGCCTTCCTCGATCGCGGCTATCTGTCGGACGGCACGCTGGTGCCCCGGGGTGGACCGGGCGCCCTCCTGCACGACCCGATCGAGGTGGCGGCGCGGTCGGTGCGGTTGTTGCTCGACGGCGTGGTCGAGGCCGTCGACGGAACCCTCATCGTGGTGGATGCGGCATCCCTCTGCGTGCACGGCGACTCGCCCGACGCGGTGGCGATGGCCCGCGCGGTCCGGGACGCCCTGGATGCGGCGGGCATCGAGGTACGGGCGCCATGGTGATCCTGCCGATGGGGGAGCGCGCGCTCCTGGTCGAAGTGGCGACACTCGCCGACGTGCTCGTGCTGCGCGATCGGCTCGCGGCGTCACGCCCCGCCGGCGTCGAGGACCTCGTCCCCGCAGCCCGCACCGTGCTCGTCCCGTTCGACCCGCGGGTGCTCTCGGCCTCCGCCGTCCGCGCCTGGATCGAGACGGCCGCACGCCGCACGACGGAGACGGATGCCGCCACCACGGTCGCCGAGCCGGTCGTGCTCGACGTGACCTACGACGGTCCGGATCTGGCCGAGACCGCGGCACTGCTCGGACTCTCGCCCGCCGATGTCGTCGCGCGACACACGGCGGCGGAATGGACGGTGGCCTTCACGGGCTTCGCCCCCGGGTTCGGGTACCTCGTGAGCCCGGCCTGGACCTTCGACGTCCCCCGGCTCGCGGCGCCGCGCACGAGGGTCCCGGCCGGTGCGGTCGCGGTGGCCGGCGAGTTCACCGGTGCCTACCCGCGGGAGACGCCCGGCGGTTGGCGGCTGATCGGCACGACCACGGCACGACTGTTCGATCCGGATGCGGCATCCCCTGCGCTGCTGGCGCCGGGGACGCCCGTGCGCTTCCGGGAGAGTGTCGCATGAGCATCCGTGTCGGCGAGCCCGGACTGCTCGCGACGATCCAGGACCTCGGACGAGGCGGACGTGCCTCGCTCGGCATCGCCCGCTCCGGCGCCCTCGACCGCGCCGCGCTGCGCACGGCCAACCGTCTCCTCGGCAACCCGGAGGATGCGGCGGGAGTCGAGGTCACGATGGGCGGCCTCCGCGCGACCGCCCGACGCGATCTGTGGTTCGCGGTCACCGGCGCCTGGGGGGCCGTCACGCTCGCGGGGCGCCCGATCGACCCGTATACCGCACACCGCTGGCCGACAGGCGCGGAGCTGCACCTCGACTGGTTCGCGCACGGCGCGCGGGCCTACCTCGCCGTCCGCGGCGGGATCGACGCCCCGGTGGTCGCGGGGTCGCGGGCGACCGATCTGCTCGCCGGGCTCGGTCCGTCACCGCTGCACGCGGGGGACACCCTCGCCGTCCGCGACGACGCGCAGCGCCCCATCCCGGCCTCCGACCTCGCCCCCTGGGGCGCACCGGCCGACGACGAGGTCGTGATCGAGCTCGCGGAGGGGCCGCGCGCGGACTGGTTCGCGGCATCCGCTCTGCCGACCCTCTACGAGAGCGTGTGGACCGTCAGCGGCAGCGCCGACCGCGTCGGTGTGCGCCTGGACGGACCCGAGCTCGCGCGGGTGCGCCCCGGGGAGCTGCCCAGCGAGGGGATGGTGCCCGGTGCGCTCCAGGTGCCGCCCAGCGGCCGGCCGACCGTGCTGCTGGCCGACGGGCCGGTCACCGGCGGCTATCCCGTCATCGCGGTGGTGACGGATGCCGCGCTGGACGCGTTCGGTCAGGTCCGGCCGGGCACCCGCATCCGCTTCCGGCACCGGCACTGACGCGCGGCACGTCGCTGACAGGCGGCTCGGCCACCGACCCCCCGCCCGTGCCTTCACCAGTGCGCGAGCATCGCCGCCGCGCGCTCGCGGTCTGCCTCGGGCACGGCGACGGCGACCGCCTCGGCGATGTTCAGCTCGGCGCCGGCCCGCTCGCCCGCGGCGACGCCCTCGGGGTCCTGCGCGCGCAGCGTGACCAGGTGCGGCACGTGCACCGTGAAGGCCTCCACGTCGAAGACTCCGATGCGGTGCCGGATCCTCTCGGCCGCGACGGACAGGGCCCCCGCGCGCCACGCGTCTCCGCGGCTGGCCGCCACCGCGCAGACTCCCTCGAGTCCGTAGGCGACGCCTTCGTCGAAGTGAAGACCGAGCGACAGCATCAGGGTCTGCAGGAACTCCTGCTCGGCGCTGTCGACGTCGCCGTTCGTGATGTTCAGGCGCGCGCGAAGATTGCCTGCGATCGTCGTGGTGAACAGGTCATGACCGGCGACGGCCACCGTGGTCGCGCGGTCGAAGTGGGCGAACGCGTCGTCGGTGCGTCCACGCACCCACGCCAGACGACCCAGCGAGACCTCGGTCAGCGCCTCTGCCCAGCCGTTGCCGAGCTCCTGCAGCGTGACCGCTGCCTCTCGCAGCTCCGCCTCGGCCTGCGTGTCGTCCAGACCGGAGAACTGCACGCGCGCGGTCGCGCGCGCGGCGAGCGCCATCGCCGCGGCATCCTCGTCGCCGCTGTCGGCGAAAAGTCGCACACATTCCGCGAGGCCGTCGACCACGTCGGCGGAGGGGTGCTGCCACATCTCACCCCACAGCGCCAGGAATCGGGCGACCGCGCGGGTGTGCTGCGTGATCGGCTGCTCCTTGCTCAAGAGCTCCAGCATCCACACCCGCACTCCGCCGAACAGTCCCGCGATCCACCAGTAGACCAGCAGGCTCCATGCGAAGTCCCCGGCGTCGTCGAGCCGGTCCGTGTAGACGAGGTGTCGGATGGCGGCGCGCAGGTTCGGCAGCTCGAGTCCCAGCTCGGCCACCGACTCCGCCTGCCCGACGCCGCGCAGTCCGGGCGCCAGGCGGGCCACCATCGCGCGGTAGTAGTCGGCGTGGGCCGCCCGGACGCGCCTCGCCTCGCCGCGCTCCTTGAGTCGCTCCAGCGAGTACTCGCGCACGATCGCGAGGAGCGAGAACACCGAGCGCCCGTCGACCTCGGTCTGCTTCACGAGGGATGCATCGACCAGCGCCATGAGACCGTCCAGGCCGTGCCCCTCCCAGGAGCGCCCGATACCCAACGCCTCGACGGCTTCGAGCGTGAACCGCGTCGCGAAGACGCCGAGGTCGTCGAGCAGGTCGCGCTGCCGGTCGGGGAGCAGGCTCACGCCCCAGTCGATGGTGGCGCGCATGGTCATGTGCCGGTCGGGCAGGTCGCGCACCGCGGCCGTCAGCAGCGGCAGGCTCTGCTCGAGGCGAGCCGCGATGCCCTGCGGCGTGAGGATGCGCACCTTGGCCGCGGCGAGCTCGATCGCAAGGGGGAGCCCCTCCAGCCGCCGGCAGATGGCGGCGACCGCCCCGGCGTTGTCCTCGGACAGCTCGAACGCCGGTTTCACCGCTCGCGCGCGATCGGCGAACAGCGTGCAGGCGGCCGAGCGGCGCGCCCGGCCCAGGGTCGTCGGCGCCTCGGCGTCGGGGTAGGGGAGCGCGCCGACCTCGTAGACCCGCTCTCCGCGGATCCGCAGCACGATGCGACTGCTCACCAGGAAGGTCGCCTGCGGCGCGATCGTGTAGAGCCGCACCAGCACGGGAGCGGCATCCACGATCTGTTCGAAGTTGTCCAGGACCAGCAGCACGCGGCGACCCGCGAGCGCTCGCGAGATGCGCTCCTCGAGCACCGCCTCGCCGTTGTCCCGGATGCCGAGCGAGTACCCGATCGAGGGGAGCAGCAGTCCGGATTCGAGCACGCCCTCGAGCGCGACGAAGTAGGTGCCGTCCGGGAACAGATCCTCGGTGAGGCGGGCGGCCTCGATCGCGAGCCGGCTCTTGCCGATGCCGCCGGGGCCGATCAGGCTGATCACACGGTCGTTGCCGGCGAGCAGCTCCCGCACCTCGGAGAGCTCGCGCTCCCGTCCGATGGTGGTCGTGTACGGCACCGGCACGCGCGCCGCGAGCGACGCGGCGTCCAGGATGCCGCCCTGCTCCGCCTCCGACCGCGATTCGTCGAACCGCTCGGCCAGCAGCGTGGCGAGATCGTCGGCGACGCGCTCCTCCAGCTCTGCCGTCGTGTCGAAGGCGAGGTAGGCGGCGCCGTCGTCGGAACGGATGCGGTCGATCAGCTCCACGAGCCGCTTCTCGCGGTTCGTGGACGCCTTGATATAGATCAGCTTCGGCATCTCCGTCGGCGCCAGGTTGTACTCGTCCTCGAGCCCGGAGACCTCCTCGTCCGGCGCGACCCAGCCGTAGCTGTCGGCGTAGATGCCGATGAACACGTCGCTCTGGTCGAGATAGGACCGATACAGCTCGCGGGGCGGATGCGGTCGTGCCCCGAGTTCGAACATCACCGGCGCCAGCCGCATCCGCTCGATGGCGGCACGAACGGCGCGTCGCTCGTCGGCGAGTTCGCGCAAGGTGGAACTGACGAACACCCGGATCCGCTGATCGGGAGTGCGGATCGCGGGGTGCGAGACCCCAGTCATGAGCACATCATGGACCTCAGACACCGCTCGGTGCCACGTTTTTCCGCGAATTCCTGCGGCTTGTGCGCGGTTATACCGCAGGATCGGAAAGTCGTCAAGAACCCGACTGGACACGGCGCGTCATCCGCCGTATAGTTGTTCTTTGCGCTCCCATTCCCCTGCCCTCATATGGTGGTTGGCTGTGCCTCCGCGTCCCCGTCCAACTACGGGTGTGATGCGAAGGTCACGGGGTTGAACGAGCACTCCACCTGACGACAAGGATCACGAGCCCCGCCCCGGGCCCATGGAGGTTATCCCCTTGGCTGCTGCGCGCAATGCGTCCAACCCCACCCTCAAGAACGGCCGCGGAGCTTCCCGCCTCTCGTTCGCCAAAATCTCCGACACGTTGGAGGTCCCTGACCTCCTCGCGTTGCAGACCGAATCCTTCGACTGGCTCGTCGGCAATGACGCGTGGAAGACACGCGTCGCCGAGGCCAAGAAGATCGGTCGCACCGACGTGCCCGAGATCAGTGGCCTCGAGGAGATCTTCGAGGAGATCTCCCCCATCGAGGACCTGAGCGAAACGATGCAGCTCTCGTTCACCAACCCCTACCTCGAGCCCGAGAAGTACTCCATCGAGGAGTGCAAGGAGCGCGGCAAGACCTACGCCGCCCCGCTCTACGTCGAGGCCGAGTTCATGAACCACCAGACCGGTGAGATCAAGACTCAGACCGTCTTCATGGGCGACTTCCCGCTGCAGACGCTCAAGGGCACGTTCATCATCAACGGCACCGAGCGTGTCGTGGTGTCGCAGCTTGTGCGCTCCCCGGGTGTCTACTTCGACAAGACGCCGGACAAGACCTCCGACAAGGACATCGTCTCGGCGCGCGTCATCCCCAGCCGCGGTGCATGGCTCGAGTTCGAGATCGACAAGCGCGACCAGGTCGGCGTGCGCATCGACCGCAAGCGCAAGCAGTCCGTCACGGTGTTCCTGAAGGCCCTCGGTCTGACGACCGAGGACATCATGACGGAGTTCGCCGGCTACGAGTCGATCGAGGAGACGCTGTCCAAGGACACGATCCTCACCAAGGAAGATGCGCTTCGCGACATCTACCGCAAGCTCCGTCCGGGCGAGCAGGTGGCCGCCGAGGCTGCCCGCGCACTGCTGGACAACTTCTACTTCAACTCGAAGCGCTACGACCTGGCGAAGGTCGGTCGCTACAAGATCAACCAGAAGCTCGGCCTCGACGCTCCGCTGTCCGAGTCGGTCCTGACCGTCGCCGACATCGTCGCGACGATCAAGTACATGGTTCGTCTGCACCGCGGTGACACGACGTTCAACGGTCTCCGCGCGGGCAAGCCCGCCGAGATCCGCCTGGACATCGACGACATCGACAACTTCGGCAACCGTCGCATCCGCGCGGTGGGCGAGCTCATCCAGAACCAGGTCCGCACCGGTCTGTCGCGCATGGAGCGTGTCGTCCGCGAGCGCATGACCACGCAGGACATCGAGGCGATCACGCCGCAGACCCTGATCAACGTGCGCCCCGTCGTCGCCGCGATCAAGGAGTTCTTCGGAACGTCCCAGCTGTCGCAGTTCATGGACCAGAACAACCCGCTCGCGGGTCTGACCCACAAGCGCCGCCTCTCCGCGCTCGGACCCGGTGGTCTGTCGCGTGAGCGTGCCGGTGTCGAGGTCCGTGACGTCCACCCGTCGCACTACGGCCGCATGTGCCCGATCGAGACCCCGGAAGGCCCGAACATCGGCCTGATCGGTTCGCTCGCATCGTTCGCGCGCATCAACGCGTTCGGCTTCATCGAGACGCCGTACCGCAAGGTCGTCGACGGCCGGGTCACCGAGCAGATCGACTACCTGACCGCGTCCGAGGAGAACGACTACATCGTCGCTCAGGCCGGTGTCGAGCTGAAGGCCGATGGGCACTTCGTCCAGGACCGCGTGCTGGCCCGCAAGGGTAGCGACGGTGAGGTCGACCTCTTCCACACGGACGAGATCGGCTACATGGACGTCTCGCCGCGCCAGATGGTGTCGGTCGCGACCTCGCTCATCCCGTTCCTCGAGCACGATGACGCGAACCGCGCCCTCATGGGTGCGAACATGCAGCGCCAGGCAGTTCCGCTGCTGCGCTCGGAGTCGCCCGTCGTCGGTACCGGTATGGAGGGCTACGCAGCCGTCGACGCCGGTGACGTGGTCACCGCTGAGCGTGCCGGTGTCGTCATGGAGGTCTCGGCTGACGTCGTGACCGTCCAGCTCGACGAGGGTGGCACCCAGGACTACTTCCTGCGCAAGTTCGACCGTTCCAACCAGGGCACCAGCTACAACCAGCGTGTCGTGGTCTCGGCCGGCGAGCGCGTCGAGGTCGGCGAGGTCATCGCCGACGGACCCGCGACGGAGAACGGCGAGCTCGCGCTCGGCAAGAACCTCCTCGTGGCGTTCATGACGTGGGAGGGTCACAACTTCGAGGACGCGATCATCCTCAGCCAGAACCTCGTGAAGGACGACACCCTCTCCTCGATCCACATCGAGGAGTACGAGGTCGACGCCCGCGACACGAAGCTCGGCAAGGAGGAGATCACCCGTGATCTCCCGAACGTGAGCCCCGACCTGCTGAAGGACCTGGACGAGCGCGGCATCATCCGCATCGGCGCCGAGGTCCGCCCCGGCGACATCCTCGTCGGCAAGGTCACGCCCAAGGGCGAGACCGAGCTGTCGGCGGAAGAGCGTCTGCTGCGCGCGATCTTCAACGAGAAGAGCCGCGAAGTCCGCGACACGTCGCTGAAGGTGCCCCACGGTGAGCAGGGCACGATCATCGCGGTCAAGGAGTTCAACGCCGAGGACGGCGACGACGAGCTCGGCTCGGGCGTCAACCGCCGCGTCGTGGTCTACATCGCCCAGAAGCGCAAGATCACCGAGGGCGACAAGCTCGCCGGTCGTCACGGCAACAAGGGTGTCATCGCCAAGATCCTCCCGATCGAGGACATGCCCTTCATGGCGGACGGCACCCCGGTCGACGTGATCCTGAACCCGCTCGGTATCCCGGGTCGAATGAACTTCGGCCAGGTGCTGGAGCTTCACCTCGGCTGGATCGCCAAGCAGGGCTGGAACGTCGAGGGCATCCCCGAGTGGGCTGCGAACCTGCCGAAGGAAGCCTTCTCGGCTCCCGCAGGCACCAAGGTCGCGACCCCGGTGTTCGACGGCGCCTTCGAGCAGGAGATCGCGGGTCTGCTGGACTCCACGATCCTCACGCGTGACGGCGAGCGTCTGATCGACTCCACCGGTAAGGCGTTGCTGTTCGACGGCCGCTCCGGTGAGCCGTTCCCCGCTCCCGTCTCGGTCGGCTACATGTACATCCTGAAGCTGCACCACCTCGTGGACGACAAGATCCACGCGCGTTCGACGGGCCCGTACTCGATGATCACGCAGCAGCCGCTGGGTGGTAAGGCGCAGTTCGGTGGACAGCGCTTCGGTGAGATGGAGGTGTGGGCCCTCGAGGCCTACGGTGCCGCCTACGCACTGCAGGAGCTCCTCACGATCAAGTCCGACGACATCCTCGGCCGCGTCAAGGTCTACGAGGCGATCGTCAAGGGCGAGAACATCCAGGAGCCCGGCATCCCCGAGTCCTTCAAGGTGCTCATGAAGGAGATGCAGTCGCTCTGCCTGAACGTCGAGGTCCTCTCGGCCGACGGCACGCCTGTCAACCTGCGTGACACCGACGATGACGCCTTCCGTGCAGCGGAAGAGCTCGGCATCAACATCTCCAGCCGTTTCGAGTCCTCGTCGATCGACGAGATCTGATCCGGCCAGGCAACGACAGAATTCCGACACAGGAGAACTGAGAACTAGTGCTCGAATCAACAACTTTCGACCAGCTTCGTATTGGCCTGGCCACCGCTGACGACATCCGTCGTTGGTCCTACGGTGAGGTCAAGAAGCCGGAAACCATCAACTACCGCACGCTCAAGCCCGAGAAGGACGGCCTCTTCGGAGAGCAGATCTTCGGACCGAGCCGTGACTGGGAGTGCGCCTGCGGAAAGTACAAGCGGGTCCGCTTCAAGGGAATCGTCTGCGAGCGCTGCGGCGTGGAGGTCACCAAGTCCTCCGTGCGTCGTGAGCGCATGGGCCACATCGAGCTCGCCGCTCCCGTGACCCACATCTGGTACTTCAAGGGCGTGCCCTCGCGCCTCGGCTACCTGCTGGACATGGCGCCGAAGGACCTCGAGAAGGTCATCTACTTCGCCGCCTACATGGTGATCTCCGTCGATGAGGAGGCGCGTCACCGCGACCTCCCCACGCAGGAGAACAACATCCGGCTCGAACTGAAGACGCTCGGCGACCGTCGCGACTCGCGCATCGCAGCCCGCCTCCTCAAGCTGGAGGAGGAGCTCGCAGCGCTCGAGGAGGAAGGCGCCAAGGCCGACCAGAAGAAGAAGGTCAAGGACGCCGCCGAGAAGGAGATGGCGTCGATCCGCAAGTCGTTCGATGACCAGATCATCCGTCTGGAGAAGGTGTGGGAAGACTTCCGCACCCTGTCCGTCGGTGACCTCAAGGGCGAAGACGAGATCTTCCACGAGCTGCAGGACCGCTTCGGTCAGTACTTCGAGGCCTACATGGGCGCCGAGTCGATCAAGCGTCGCCTGCTGGCGTTCGACCTCGCACAGGAGTCGATCGACCTGCACCTGCAGATCTCCGAGGGCAAGGGTCAGCGCAAGATCCGCGCGATCAAGCGTCTGAAGGTCGTCAACTCGTTCCTGCAGACCGGCATGAGCCCGGCCTCGATGGTGCTGGATGTCGTCCCGGTGATCCCGCCGGAGCTGCGCCCGATGGTGCAGCTGGACGGTGGCCGCTTCGCGACCTCCGACCTGAACGACCTCTACCGTCGCGTGATCAACCGCAACAACCGTCTTCGTCGTCTGATCGACCTCGGTGCTCCCGAGATCATCGTCAACAACGAGAAGCGGATGCTGCAGGAGGCCGTCGACGCGCTGTTCGACAACGGTCGCCGTGGTCGTCCCGTCACCGGTACCGGCAACCGTGCGCTCAAGTCGCTCTCCGACATGCTCAAGGGCAAGCAGGGCCGGTTCCGTCAGAACCTGCTCGGCAAGCGCGTGGACTACTCGGGCCGTTCGGTCATCATCGTCGGACCCCAGCTGAAGCTGCACCAGTGCGGTCTGCCCAAGCAGATGGCGCTCGAGCTGTTCAAGCCGTTCGTGATCAAGCGCCTGATCGACCTCGGTCACTCGCAGAACATCAAGGCCGCCAAGCGCGCCGTGGAGCGTACGCGCCCCGAGGTGTGGGACGTGCTCGAGGAGATCATCCGCGAGCGCCCCGTGCTGCTGAACCGTGCGCCCACGCTGCACCGTCTCGGCATCCAGGCGTTCGAGCCCCAGCTCGTCGAGGGCAAGGCCATCCAGCTGCACCCGCTCGTGTGTGCTGCGTTCAACGCAGACTTCGACGGCGACCAGATGGCTGTCCACCTGCCGCTGTCGGTCGAGGCCCAGGCCGAGGCCCGCATCCTGATGCTCGCCTCGAACAACATCCTGAAGCCGTCCGACGGCCGTCCGGTCACCCTGCCTTCGCAGGACATGATCATCGGCCTGCACCACCTGACCACGGTCAAGGTGGGCGCCAAGGGCGAGGGCCGTGCATTCGGCTCCGTCGGCGAGGCGATCCTGGCCAAGGACGAGGGCACCCTCGATCTGCAGGCATCCGTGCGCATCCGCATCCCGGGACTCACGTTCCTCGAGTCGGAGGGCGAGACCCCGGAGAGCATCGCGGCGTACGAGCGCAACGGCCTCGTGGTCACCTCGCTCGGACAGGCGATCTTCAACGACACGCTCCCCAAGGGCTACCCGTTCGTTCGCGAGCAGGCAGACAAGGGCAAGCTGTCGCAGATCGTCAACAAGCTCGCCGAGGAGTACCCGAAGGTGGAGGTCGCTGCATCGCTCGACCGCATCAAGGACGCCGGCTTCTACTGGGCCACCCGTTCGGGTGTCACGGTGGCGCTGAGCGACATCCTCACGCCCCCGAACAAGGGCGAGATCGTCGCGGGCTACGAGAAGAAGGCCGCCAAGGCGCAGGACCAGTTCGAGAAGGGTCTCACCACCGACGCCGAGCGTCGTCAGGAGCTCATCAAGATCTGGACCGAGGCGACCGACGAGGTCCAGAAGGCCATGCGCGACAACTTCCCGGAGGACAACACCATCAACCGCATGGTGTCCTCGGGCGCTCGTGGTAACTGGCTCCAGATCCGGAACATCGCCGGTATGCGTGGCCTGGTGAACAACCCGAAGGGTGAGATCATCCCTCGCCCGATCATCTCCTCGTACCGCGAGGGGCTGTCGGTCGCGGAGTACTTCATCGCGACGCACGGTGCCCGTAAGGGTCTGGCCGACACGGCCCTCCGTACCGCCGACTCGGGTTACCTCACGCGTCGTCTCGTAGACGTCTCGCAGGATGTCATCATCCGTGAAGAGGACTGCGGCACGGCCAAGGGCCTCGAACTCCCGATCGCGGCATTCGGCGCGAACGGCGAGCTCGTCCGCGACGCGAACGTCGAGAACTCGGTGTTCGCCCGTACGCTCGCATCCGAGGTCGTCGGTGCAAACGGTGAGGTTCTCGCCGCTGCCGGTGACGACGTCGGAGACGTGCTGATCAACCGCCTCGTCGAGGCGGGCGTGGAGAACATCAAGGTCCGCTCCGTGCTGACCTGTGACTCCGCGGTCGGCGTCTGCGCGCAGTGCTACGGCCGTTCGCTGGCCACCGGCAAGATCGTGGACATCGGTGAGGCCGTCGGCATCATCGCGGCCCAGTCGATCGGTGAGCCGGGAACCCAGCTCACGATGCGTACCTTCCACACGGGTGGTTCGGCATCGGCCGATGACATCACGCAGGGTCTGCCGCGTGTCCAGGAGCTGTTCGAGGCGCGTACCCCCAAGGGCGCGTCCCCGATCGCGGAGTCGGACGGTCGCATCACGATCGATGAGACCGACCGGGCCAAGAAGGTCATCCTGACGCCCGACAACGGCGACGAGCCGCACGTCTACCCGGTGCTCAAGCGCGCGACGCTGCTGGTCGAGGACGGCCAGCACGTCACGGTCGGTCAGCCGATCCTGGTGGGCACGCTGGACCCCAAGGAGGTCATGCGTGTCATGGGTGCCCGCGAGGTGCAGCGTTACCTCGTGAACGGCGTTCAGGGCGTGTACCGCTCGCAGGGCGTGCCGATCCACGACAAGCACATCGAGGTCATCGTTCGTCAGATGCTCCGCAAGGTCACCGTCGTCGATCACGCCGACACGACCCTGCTCCCGGGTGAGCTCGTGGACTTCAAGAAGTACCAGGCGCTCAACCGCCAGGCGGTCGCCGAGGGCAAGCGCCCCGCGTCCGGTCGCCCGGAGCTGATGGGTATCACGAAGGCGTCGCTCGCGACCGAGTCGTGGCTGTCGGCCGCCTCCTTCCAGGAGACGACCCGCGTGCTCACGCAGGCTGCGATGGAGGGCAAGAGCGACCCGCTCGTCGGCCTCAAGGAGAACGTCATCATCGGAAAGCTCATCCCCGCGGGGACGGGCCTGGCGAAGTACCGCGACGTCATCGTCGAGGCCACCGACGAGGCGAAGAGCGAGCGGTACCCCAACCGCATCTTCGCGTCCGATGGTGCGTACAGCGACGCCGACCTGAGCTACGTCGATTTCGACAGCTTCTCGACGGACGACTTCACGCCCGGCACGTACAACTGATTGAGGCGAGGAGAGCGAGCTTGCTCGCTCGCACGAGCCGATTGAAAGTTGTCGAGCGACGAAGTCGCGAATACAACTGATCGGTGGGGGATGCCTCATGACGAGGCATCCCCCCATCCACTCGAACGGCCCCGGTTTCGACCGGGGCCGTTCGGCGTATGCGGGCGCGCCGAGGGGGCGCGCGGGGCAGGTGCCGCCTACCGTGGAGGAGGGCGGGGAGGTGGGGCTTGTGGCGAAGGTCGGTGGACGCAACATCTGGATCGCGGTGCCGGCGGGATTGCTGTGCGTCGGGGTCGTCGGCGCGCTCGCGTGGCTGTCTCAGCCGATCCTCCCGGCGACAGCGGCGTGGATGGGCGATGCGCTGCGCAACGCGACCACACACACCGCGCCGACCCCGGAGGCGAGCCGGACCCCCGGGTTCGTCTCGGCCGTGACATCGGATTGCCGCGCGCTGTATCCCGATGATCTCTGGTCCGAGCTGACCTGGACGCGCGGCGTGCTCCTGTCGCAGACCACCGCGGCGCCCGCGACCTCTGCACAGGCGATCGTCGAGGCGCTCACGCCCGAGGTGCGGGTCTCCTGCACCTGGACGGCGGACGGCGGGATGTCGATCTCCACGACCGTGGCGGCCGTCTCGGCTGAGGCCGCGCCCATCGCCGAGGCCGCCTTCATCGGTGCAGGCTTCACGTGCGACAGCGCGGCCGGACTCCAGTGCACGCGCACGGAGGGCAGCGTGCTCGAAGAGCACATCCTGCGGGACGGCCTGTGGATCTCGAGCGTCGAGACGGCGTGGCATCCCGAGGACTACGACGCCCGCATCGCGACGCATCTGTGGGGCTGACCCACCCCGACGCGCTCAGCCGAAGACGCTCGCGATGATGCTGTCGGTGTAGCCGGCCGGCGCCAGGTTCGCGTAGTTCGTATCGATCAGCACGCCTTCGCGCCAGAACAGGGTGCGCCCCTGCGTGACGGGGTACTGCTCGTTCTCCCATGTCTTCTCGCACCGGGTGCCGCCTTCCGGCGTGTAGCAGGTGAAGCCGTCCTCGTCGGCGAGCTGGTTGAGCATGTCCAGCGCGGGGCCACGGGACATCTTCGAGATCGTGGTCTGCAGTCCGCTGATGTCGGCGCGGGGATCCCGCCACAGACACACGAGGCTCCCGTCGGGTTGGGAGCCCGTCGCGATTCCCATCGCCGGATCGTTCAACGGCGTCTCGCCCAGCTCGGCGAGCACCGCTTCGGACAGGATCGCGCGGCAATCCGTCGGCAGTGCGATCGGCCTAGCCGTGGGGGTCGGCGTCGGGCTCGCGGTGCGTGCAGACTCGGTGGCGACGGGGCGCGGCGTGCCGCTGGACCGCGCAGTCGGACCGGCATCGGGCTCGGCGACGCACCCCGAGAGCATCACCATCGCCACCAGAACGGATGCCGCGGCGGCCCCGAATGAACCCCATCGGTGTGTCATGGCCTCACGATAGTGTCGCCCCGAGCACGACACACAGCGGCACGCCTCCGGTGCCGTGCGGGCGCGGCAGGATAATCTCACTGTGCGGGGACGTTCCTCGCGTGAGGAGTGCATCCGATGAGTGACCCGAAATCGTCTTACGGCGAGCCGGTCGAAGAGCCCACTGACGTCGACGACGTCGTCGGGCGCGCCCACGAGGGCCTCGCCGACGCCGAGGCCGCCGGTCGCGAAGCCGTTGTGGCCGATGCCGCTGCCGCTCAGGATGCCGCCACCGACGCCGCAGAGCCGGTCGCCGACGCCCCCGCGCCCGACGCTGCGCCCGCTACCACCGCGTCGGATGACTACGACCCGTCGATCTACGAGACCGCCGCCGCCCTCACGCCGGTCGACGAGACCCCGACCGTCGTCGTCGCCGAGCCGGTGGTCACGCCGAGCGAGCCCGTCTACGACGAGGTCGTGTACGCCGCCCCGGCCGTCATCGCCGCGGCTCAGCCCATCTTCGTCCAGGCTCCGGAGGCGCCCCGCCCGCGCGGCAACCGTGCTGCCGCCGGCGCGATCGGCCTGCTGGCCGCCGTGGCGTTCGCCATCCTGTACCTCGGTGCCGCCCTCGGCTTCGGCGCGATCAGCGGCGAAGTGACCGCCGAGAACGTCGGCACGGTCGCCCTGACCGCCTTGAGCACCTGGTCGCTGTGGGTGCCGGTCGTCGTCTTCTTCCTCGCCTTCTGGCTGCTCGGCGCGATCATCAACCGTGGTCGCTGGGGAATCTGGGTCATCACCGGACTCCTCGTGGGCGTCGCGGCCTACGGCGGCCACATCCTCGGTGCGCTGTTCGAGGCGCCGTTCTGGATGCTCACCGCGAGCCAGGGCGTGACGCTCGTCGAGGGGCAGCTTCTCGCGCCGCTCGCCATCGCCGCGTTCGTGTTCGGCCGCGAGCTGACCATCTGGTTCGGTGCATGGGTCGCGGCACGCGGCAAGCGCGTCACCGAGCTGAACATCGAAGCACAGCGCGAGTACGAGCGCACTCTCGAGGCCGGGCCGCAGCTGGTCCGTCAGTGACATGACCGCGCCCGCGTCACCCGGCGGCGGATCCGTCCGCCCCGAAGTGGCGCTGGCCTTCGCGGTGGTCGGCTACGTCGCCCTCGCGATCTTCGGTCTCGGGATGACGAGCCTGGTGACGAACCAGGAAGTCATCTCCGTGCCCGGCCTGGGGCAGCTGCCCGGCATCGTCGGCATGACGCTGTCGACGGCCGCGTTCGCCGGCGGCTTGTGGGCGGCCGTGCGACGCCCGCATCCGTCGTTCTGGGGCGTACCCGGCGCGATGCTCGGCGCGTTCCTGGGGTACCTCGTCGGGATCTGGGGCGCCGCGGTGATCGGCGGCACCGACCTCGCCGCCGCCACGGCGGCCATGGGCATGCTCGCCACCTCCTGGTTCGGTCTGGTCGTCCTCGCCGCCGCCTTGGTCTGCGCGTGGAGCGGCATCGCGCTCGTGCGCACCCGCGCCGGGCGACCGCGCTGGCCGTGGGAGCGCGACGACGAGTGACGGATGTCGCGGCATCCGCTCTGCGTGTTCGATGACGGCGTTCCCGCGTCGAAGCGGATGCGCGGGATAGCCTGGCTCTCGTGGAGCGGTCGCTAGAGACCCAGGTCAGCCAGGCAGTGGATGCGTGGCTGCGATGGTTGCCGCGCTGGGAACCTGCCACCCACCGCGGCCGTGTCGCTCCGTGCCGCCGCTGCTTCGGCTCGCCGATCCTGTCGGCGGCGGGGCTCGGCGCCGACGTGCCGCACGGCGTGCAGCACGGTCTGTCCACCCGGATCAAGACGATCGTCGACCACGCCGTGGCCGAGTACACCGCGCTGAACCTCCCGATGCTGCAGGCCGAGCTCGACCAGCAGGCCGCGCGCAACCGGGCCCGCAGCTACCGGCCGACCGAGGGGCTCGAGCCCGAGTTCGAGGGGCTGCCGCTGGATCCCGATCCTGTACCGGGTGCGCCCTTCCTCTTCACGATCTCGGGGCTGGCGGCGCAGTCCGACGCCGCCGTGCCCGACCTCCCGCCGCTCAGCGCCGATGCGAAGGCGGCCCTGCGCCAGGAGGTCGGCCTCGCCGACGACTACGCCAACATGATCGGGCGCGAGGTGTGCGCCGTGCTGCTGCACCACCGGCTGCGGATCCAGGCGGCCGTCACCGAATACGTCGAGCCGCAGATCGAGGCGATGCTCGAGGAGCTGACCCGATCGCTGGACGCTCCGTTCGATCCGGGCGACCCCGGCGGCGCTGATCCGCGCCCGTAGCGTCCACAACCGAGGACGTCCATCCTTCTCGGATCCACCTCCGGGTTAGCATGATCGGGGCTTCTGCGCCCGCGCTCGTTCGCCGCCTTCGTCGCGGGCGCCCATCGGATCCAGGACAGGGGGGCGTGTGACCAAGCGTCTGCCCTCCGCGCCGCCGATCCTTCCCGGCCTCGCCTACGTGCACCCGCTGGGCTCGGGGGGCTTCGCCGACGTGTTCCTGTACCAGCAGGACATGCCCCGACGCAGCGTCGCGGTGAAGGTGCTGCCGAGCGATGTGAGCGATCCCGAACTGCGGCGCATGTTCAATGCCGAGGCCGATGTGCTCGCGCATCTGTCGGCGCATCCGTCGATCGTCACCGTCTACCAGGCGGGCATCTCCGCCGACGGCCGGCCCTACATCGTGATGGAGTACTGCCCGGGCTCGCTCGCCCAGCGGTACCGGCTGGAGCGACTTCCGTTGGACGAGGTGCTCGGCATCGGCATCCGGATGGCGAGCGCCCTGGAGTCCGCGCACCGCGCCGGTCTCATCCATCGCGACGTCAAACCGAGCAACATCCTGATCACGTCCTTCGGCGTCCCGGTGCTCGCCGACTTCGGCATCTCCTCCTCCCTCACCCACCACTCCGGCGACGAGGTCCTCGCGATGAGCGTGCCGTGGAGCGCGCCCGAGGTGATCGCCGAGGCGACGGCCGGCACGGTGGCCAGCGAGGTGTGGGCGCTCGGCGCCACCGTCTACTCGCTGCTGGCCGGGCACAGTCCGTTCGAGCGGATGGAGAAGGGCCAGAACTCCCGCGATCAGCTGCGGCGCCGCATCCTGCATGCGAGCTATCCGCGCATGACGCGCCCCGACGTGCCCGACGAGGTGCAGGCGGTGCTGGCGCGGGCGATGTCGCGCGACCCCGATGCGCGGTTCCCCTCGGCGCTGGCCTTCGCCACCGCGCTGCGCGAGACGCAGTCGCGGCTCGGGTTCGCCCCCACGTCGATAGAAGTCGCGGTCGCCGAATGGGCGCCCGCTCCGGCAGGCGTGGACTTCACGGATGTCGCGGCGCGCGGTGTGACGCGCACCCGCGTGGATCAGCCCAGCTCGCGGCGGACCGACATTCCGCAGTCGCTGACGACCCTGGC
Organism: Microbacterium sp. Root61; assembly: GCF_001427525.1. Taxonomy (NCBI): domain Bacteria; kingdom Bacillati; phylum Actinomycetota; class Actinomycetes; order Micrococcales; family Microbacteriaceae; genus Microbacterium; species Microbacterium sp. Root61. The sequence goes on from NZ_LMGU01000001.1 coordinate 3,263,326, forward strand.
GCGGGACGAGGACGAGGTGACTTCGACGGTCGCGCGTCGTCGCACGCGACGGGTGTGGCCCTGGGCGGTGACCGCGTCGGCGCTGGTCGTCGCCGGCGGTGCGGTCGTCTGGGCGATCCTGTCCGGGGGAGCCGTCTGACGTGGGCCGCCGTTCGCTGATCTGGGGAGCCGTCGCCGGCACCGCCGTGGTCGCCTCGGTCCTGGCGGTGAGCGTCGTGTGGCCGGGGCTGGACTCGCGCAGCACGCCGCCGGTCGAGGCGTCCGTCTGGGCACTGCAGTCCGGCGAGGGGCGCCGCTATGCCCGCGTGAACACGGCGATCGGCGAGCTGGACACCGTCCGCAGCGTCGCCAACCCCTCGGCGATCGCGCAGACGGATGCCGGGGCGTTCCTGTTCTCGGAGAGCTACGGCAAGCTCACGCCGATCGATGAGGCGCTGCCGGCCAACCTCGACGACGAGGCGCTGCGTGCGTCGCCGAGCACCCCGCCGGGTACCGTCGAGGCGGCCGTCGCGGGGGACTGGGTGGCGTACCGCACGGATTCCGGTGCGGTGTTCGTCGGCTCGCTCTCTCAAGGGGAATCCGTGCAGGTCGACCCGGACGGCAGCTCGGCCGAGGACACCCCGGAATACACGGCCGACGCGATCGCCGTGGATGAGGAGGGCACCCTCTACAGCTGGTCGCAGACCGACGGCGAGGTGCTGCGTCTGCGCATTCCGACGGGCAAGGTCGTCGCGCGCGACGAGGTCGCGGACGCTCCGCAGAACGACGTGAAGATCACGGCGGCCGGCGGCGTCTGGTTCCTGGTGGATGCGTCCGGGGCGCAGTACTGGCGGCGCGGGGCGGACGCTCCGGCCGCGGTCTCGACCGTCGGCGAACCGGCCTTCGCCCAGGCGCAGGCGGACGGTGACGCCGCCTATCTGGCCGACGAGGCAGGACTCGTGGAGCTGCCGGTGGATGGGTCGCCCGCCCGACGCGTGGTCGGAGGCCAGGGGCGCGAGTTCGGCACGCCCGCACGGCCGACGCTCTTCCGCGGCGAACTGTATGCGGCGTGGCTCGGCCCGGACGGCGGCACCCTGTGGAGCGCGACGGATGGGGAGCGCCCCCTCGACTACGGCTCGAGCACGCTCGGCGACGAGCGCCGCCCGGTGTTCGTCGCGTCGTCCGCGAGCATGATCCTGAACGAGACGCGGTCCGGGTGGGTGTGGTCGGCTCCCGAGGGAGCGCTGTTGCCCTCGAGTCAGGACTGGTCGCTGGATGACCGCACCGACCCGCAGTCGGCGCCGAGCGAGGAGCAGGCCGTGGTCGTGCTCGATCCGCGGGCGCCGGTGGCCGAGGCGGACGCCTTCGGGGTGCGTGCCGGGGCCCTCGCCGCCCTGCCGGTGCTGCTGAACGATCACGACGCGAACGAGGATGTACTGAGCATCGACCCGGCGTCGGTGACGGGCCTGGATCCGGGCTTCGGCACGCTGAGCGTGACCGACAACGGACAGCGCCTCGCGGTGCACGTCGCCGCGGACGCGACCGGCACGGCGTCCTTCTCGTACCGCGTCACCGACGGCACCGCGGTCGACGGGCTCGCGTCCGAACCCACCACGGTGACGCTGACGGTCGCGGCGGACGATGTCAACGCGGCGCCCGCGTGGTGCGGCACGGACGGATGCCTCGGCAAGTGGCCGGAGCCCGAGGTCGCGCCCGGCGGCACGGTGTCGATCCCGGTGCTCGGCGCCTGGGTCGATCCCGACGGCGACCCCCTCATGCTGCTCTCGGTCGTCGACGAGACGGGCGTCGGCGCGGTCGCCGCGACGCCGGGCGGCGACATCGTCTACCAGCACCCGGATGCCTCCGCCACCGACGCGCAGATCGTGCAGCTGCGCGTCGCGGTCTCCGATACGCGCGGGGCCGTGACCACGAAGCCGCTGGTGGTGCGCATCTCCGCGCAGCCCCAGCTGAGCGCGACCTCCTTCTCGATGATCGACACGCAGGGTGACGGTCTCACGGTCGATGTCTCACCGCACGTCACCGGCACGGCCGGTCGGCTCTCGCTCACGGCGGTGCGGGTGCTGGATGACGCGACCGCCGAGGTCGTGGCGGGCGCGGGCGGTACGAGCTTCGACTTCACCGCGGCGCAGCCGGGCGAGTACCGGGTGGGCTGGACCGTCTCGGACGGCTCGGCCGAGGCATCCGCCACCGCCCGGATCACGATCCTCCCGTCCGACGCCCCTGCCGCGCTGGGCACCGCGCCGGTGGTGGCGTTCGTGCACCCGCAGCAGGATGTCACGCTGGACGTGTTCGCCGCCGTCGCGAACCCCACCCGGCGCGTGCTGCTGCTGAGCGACGTGCGCCCGACCGCGGCAGACGGCGCGAGCATGTCGGTGGACGTCGTCGGGCAGAACTTCATCCGCGTCTCGGGGTCGACGGAGGACGGCGCGCCCGGTCCGCTCGGGACGATCCGCTACGTGGTCAGCGACGGCACCGACGATGCCGGCGCACGCGTGGAAGGCGTCGCGACGGTGTACCTGCTGCCGCCGTCGCCGGAGTTGGCGCCGATCGCGGTCGACGATGCCGTCATCGTGCGGGCCGGGGCGCAGGTGGACATCCCGGTGCTGGAGAACGACGTGGCCACGGCCGGGGGGACGGTGACGCTCAATCCGGCTTCCGTCGTCTCCTCCAGCGGCACTGCGCTCGCCTTCGCCGCGGGCAGCACACTGCGCTACCTCGCACCCACGACGCCCGGCGAATACCGCATCGACTACTCCGTCTTCGCGGCGGGATCCCCGTCGCTGGCGGATTCGGCGGGCGTCCGCGTCACGGTGATCTCGGACGAGTCGAATCGGCCGCCTCGGCCCGGCACCCTGGAGGGGCGCGTGCTGAGTGGGCAGGTCACGACGATCCCGTTCCGCGACTTCGGGGTGGATCCCGACGGCGACACGGTCTCACTCGACCGCATCGTGGCACAGCCGGCGAGCGGCTCGGCCACGATCTCGGCCGACGGTGAATCGATCGTGTACTCGAGCGTGCCCGGGTTCCGCGGTCAGGTCGCGCTGACGTATCGCGTCGTGGACGGCGCGGGCGCGACCGGCACCGCGACGGCGCGGGTCGGCGTGCTCGACGAGCAGTCCAACCCGAGCCCGGTGACCTTCACCGACTACGTGCAGGTGCAGGTCGGCGAGCAGAACACCGTCCGCATCCGGCCGCTCGCCAACGACATCGATCCGACGGGCGGCGTCCTCGCGGTGGCGGACGTGCGTCCGGATCTCGTCGAGACACTGGCCGACGGCACGCCGAACCCCGAGTACGCCCGGCAGAAGGCTCTCATCGACGACGTGATGAGCGGGCAGGTCGTGATCGCTGCGGGCACAGACCCGGCGACGATGTCGTTCCTCTACGACGTCGAGAGCTCGTCGGGCAACACCGGGCGGGGCCTCATCGTCGTGAAGGTCGTGCGCGAGGCCGTGCCGGACTACCCGGTGGTGACCGACACGGTGCTCACTGCCGAGACGCGCGAACGCTTCCCGGACGGCGTCGACGTGCTCTCCGGCAAGGTCTCGTGGAGCGGCGGCGACGTGAACGACCTCGAGGTGAGCCTCTGGGGCACGCCCGAGGGCGTCACGGTCGAGGGCGACCGGATCAGCGGGGAGCTGCCCGAGCACAGCCGCGTGGTCCCGTTCGCGGTCACCGGTGAGAACTCCGCGGGCGAGGAGATCACGAGCTACGGCTTCCTGCGCATCCCGGGGAAGGCCGACCTGACGCTCGCGCTGCGCGCGGGCACGACCGGCCTCGAGGTGAAGGAGCGCGAATCCGCAACCGTCGACATGGCCGCTCTGGTGGGTGCGCCGCGCGGCACCCGCATCGAGGTCGGCAAGGATGTCGCGGCATCCGGGGCTCGTCCCTCCGCGTCCTGCGTGCTCGAGTCCGGCACCTCGATCCGCTACACCGCGGGCGAAGGTGCACCGTGGGTCGACGCCTGCATCGTGCCGGTGCGCCTGACCGGCCAAACCGACTGGACCTACCTCTCCGTGCCGGTGCGCATCAAGGCGCTCGATCCGCAGCCCGAGCTGAAGACCGCCTCCCTCACAGTCGGGCCGGGGCAGACCGTCACCTACGACCTGACGACCATGACCACGTGGCAGCTGCGGTCGGACTGGAGCTCGATCGCGTACTCCGTCGAATACGGCGGCGGGTCGTTCGCGATCTCCGCGGACGGCTCGATCCTGACGATCACCGGCGCCGACCGCGCTGTTCCCGGCGCGGAGGAGGCGGCCGTGATCGGCGTGTCCAGCCATCCGGGGGTCGCGCCTGCCCGTCTCATCCTGCGCGTCGGCGCCGCACCCAGCACATTGCCGAAGGGCGGCACCGTCGTGCAGCGCTGCTCGCAGGCGTCCGGGTCTTCGTGCACCTTCGCGGTCGCCGGCGCCTCCGGGGAGGTCAACCCCCTGCCGCGCACGCCGCTGGAGGTCGTCGAGGTGCGTCCGACGGGTTCGTGCGTGGGCGTGACGTTCGCGGTGGCCTCCGCCTCCTCGGTGACCGCGAGCTGGACGACGGATGCCCCGGGCGCGACGTGTTCCGCGACGTTCTCGGTGCGCGATGCCCAGGGCCGCCGCACCAACGGAGAGCGCGACGGTGCGGTGCTGCTGGACCTCCAGGGGTATCCGAAGGCCCCCGCCGCACTCACGCAGACGGCCTACGCCGACGGCAGTATCACGCTGCGGGTGGACCCGGGTGAGGCCCGCCAGGCCTATCCCGCCCTCACCGGCTTCACCATCCGCCAGCGCGGCCAGGTGGTCGCCAGCTGCAGCTCCGACGGAACCTGCCCGGCCATCGCCGCGCCCAACGGAGAGCCTCGCGTGTACGAGGCGGTCGCCGTCAACGACGTCGGTTCGTCGCGGGGGAGCGTCGTCACCACCGCGTGGGCGTATCAGACCCCCGCCGCACCGGGCGCGATCACGGCGACGCCCGTCGTGACCAACAACGGAGAGGGCGGCGTCGTCGCACTGCAGGTCGACGGCATCGACGTCGCGGCCACCGGCAGCCTCGAGGTCTCCAGTCCGACCGGAGAGACGATCCAGGTGCGGGTACGCGGCGACGAGCGGTCCGTGACCATTCCGCGCTACCGCGTCGGCTCCAACACCGCCACCACCATCACCGTCACCCCGATCTCGCGCTTCACCGTGCCGCCGGGGCTGGACGGGGCCACCTCCGGGGCGGCCCGTACGGTCACGTCCAACGGCATCGGTGCGCCCACCGGGCTCTCGCTCGCGCTGTCGTCGACCTCGGCCGGCGACGGTACATCGACGGTGACGGCGGAGGCCACCGCGACCCTCGGGGGCGACGGAGCCACCACCCGCTACGGCATCGTGCAGGCCGGGCGGAGCTGCACCGTGGCGGCGACCGGCTCCTCGGCGACCTTCCCCGGCCTCGCCGACGGCGACGAGTACACCTTCACGGTCTGCGCCGAGTCGTGGGCGGGCGACACGCAGTTCGGCCGCAGTACGACGTCGGCGACCGTGCGTGCGGTGCAGTCCGGGCGTGCGCCGCAGGGCTGGACCTACGTCGTCGACCCGACGCCGAGCGTGACCCCGACCGAGGCGCGCTGGCTCATCCGTTCCCCGCTCACCTCCGCGGAGAACCCCCCGCGCAACAACGTCGCGGAGTTCCGCGGCGGACCCCCGACCGACGTGTTCGACCGCAACCCCGACATTCAGGTCCGCTACACCCATAAGGTGTGGGGCACCTCGACCCCGTGGGCGAACACGAGCGCCGCGGCGGGCAGCGCGCCGTACCAGGTCTGGGCGCGCTGGTCGGCGACGACCTGCAGTGGCGGGTCCGACCTGAGCCTGCAGAGCGATTCGTCCAACTCTCCGTCCGGCACCAAGGCCGCGATCACCTTCAGCCCGTCCTCGCTCGTGTTCTACGACGCCCTGGGCGCCGTCCTGCCGCAGACCGCCCCCGGCACCTGGACCGTGCCGGTCGGGGCGGTGCGCGTGGCCGGCATCGGCGTGACGGTCGACTGGAGCGCGCACGGCTGGGGCCTCGCACCGGCCTCGACCACCTTCGGCGCGGACTGCATCCCGAACCTTCCCCCTGGCCCGGGCGGAACACCATGACCCTCGACCTCCCCTCCCTTCCGAAGGACGCCGCATGACCATCTCGCAGGAGCACGCCGCCCGGTTCGCCCAGACGTTCAGCGCGCTGGCCGACAACGTCGAGCAGGCGGTGCTCGGCAAGCGCCACGTCATCGAGCTGGTGCTGATCTCCGTGCTGAGCGAGGGGCACGTGCTGCTCGAGGACGTCCCGGGCACCGGCAAGACCTCGCTGGCGCGGGCCCTCGGGCAGTCGGTGCACGGCACCAACACGCGTATCCAGTTCACCCCCGACCTGCTGCCCGGCGACATCACCGGCATCACGGTGTACGACCAGAAGACCGGCGCGTTCGACTTCCACGCCGGGCCGGTGTTCGCCAACATCGTGCTGGCCGACGAGATCAACCGCGCGAGCCCCAAGACCCAGTCCGCACTCCTCGAGGTCATGGAGGAGGGCAAGGTCACCATCGACGGGATCTCGCGCCCGGTGGGCGTGCCGTTCCTCGTGATCGCGACGCAGAACCCCGTCGAGCAGGCCGGCACCTATCGGCTGCCCGAGGCGCAGCTGGACCGCTTCCTGCTCAAGACGTCGCTGGGTTATCCCGACCACGCTTCCACACTGCGGATCCTCGACGGCGCCGCCGTCGCCACCGCCGATCTCGAGCCGGTCATCGCGCCGCAGACCCTCATCGACCTGGCCGACCTCGCCCGGGAGGTCTACATCGACGCGCTGGTGCTGGACTACATCGCCCGCGTCGTGGATGCCACGCGCTCGGCGGAGCAGGTGCGGCTGGGTGTCAGCATCCGCGGTGCCCTCGCCCTCACCCGCGCGACCCGCACCCGTGCCGCGTCCCAGGGCCGCACGTACGCCACCCCCGACGATGTGAAGGCGCTCGCCGTTCCGGTGCTCTCGCACCGGCTGATCCTGCATCCCGAAGCCGAGTTCGACGGGGTGACCGCCGAGGCGATCATCGGGCAGGTGCTGCTGGACGTGCCGCCGCCCTCGCAGCGCGAGGCCGTATGACCGATTCCGGCCTCACCCGCTCGCACCCCGACGCCCTGACCTCCACGGCGGCGACGGGGGTCACTTCGCGCACCCAGGTCACGACGGCGCACCGCAGCCCGCTGGTCGGGTTCGTCGTGGCCTCGCTGGACGCGCTGCAGCGCACCGGCGACATCGTCGTCCGTGCCGCGCGGCTGATCGGGCGCGCGGTCACGCCGGCCGGGTGGCTCGTGGTGCTCGCCGCGACGGCGGGATTGGTGTGCGGCTGGGCGTTCGGCTGGGTGGAATGGCTCGTCGCGGGGTTCGCGGCCGTCGCGCTCCTCGCGATGACCGCGCCGTTCCTGTTCGGTGCACGGGGCTACGACGTGTCGCTGCGGCTGTCGCACAAACGCATCGTCGCGGGCGACGTGGTCGACGGCTGGATCGACATCCGCAACACCGGTGCGCGCACCGCGCTCCCTGGCCGGCTCGATCTTCCGGTCGGCGACGGGCTCGTCGAACTGGGCGTGCCGCTGCTGCGAGCCGGGCACGACGTCTCGCAGCCGGTCTCGATCCCGGCGCCACGGCGCGGCATCATCACCGTCGGACCCGCGACGGCCGTGCGCACCGACCCGATCGGCCTGCTGCGACGCGAGCGGGAGTGGGACGAGGTGCACGAGCTGTTCGTGCACCCGCGGACGGTCGCGGTCCCGTCGACGAGCGCCGGGCTCGTGCGCGACCTCGAGGGCAGTGCGAGCCGTCGGCTGGTCGATGCGGACATGTCGTTCCACGCCATCCGCCCCTACGCCCCGGGCGATTCGCGGCGGCAGATCCACTGGAAGTCCACCGCCAAGACCGGGCAGCTCATGGTGCGGCAGTTCGAGGAGTCGCGGCGCTCGCGCCTGGCCGTCGTGCTGAGCCTCGCCGAGTCCGAGTACGCCACCGACGACGAGTTCGAGCTGGCCGTGAGCGCGGCGGCCTCCCTGTCCGTGCAGGCGGTGCACGACGGTCGCGACCTGAGCGTGGTCACGGGCGCCGAGATCCCGCGCGTCGTGCGCGGGCGGCTGCGGGCGATCCAGACGCTGTCGGCGGTCTCGCCCCGCGTGCTCCTGGACGACTTCTCCGGCATCCGCTCGCTCGAGCACACCATGCCGCTGGAGGATGTCTGCCGACTCACGGCCGAGGCATCCGAGACCCTGTCGCTGGCGTTCGTGGTCTGCGGGTCGCTGGTGTCGCTGACCCGCGTGCGTCAGGCGGCGATGGCGTTCCCGGCCGACACCACGGTCGTGGCGGTGGTGTGCGACGAACGCGCGCACCCGCGGCGCCGGCCGGTCGGCACCCTGACGGTACTCACGATCGGTCTGCTCGAAGACCTCACCGCGCTGATGCTGCGGGGGGTGCAGGCATGACCGGGCGCTCGCTGCCGACCGCGCCCGTCGTGGCGGGCACGGTCTACGTCCTGGCGATGGCGGCCGTCGCCGCGGTCGCCGCGTGGCCGATCTACGCCGACCCGGCCTTCCTGATCGTGGCGGGAGCGGGCACGGTCGCGGCCGTCGGGATCGCCGCGGCGGCGCACTGGTGGCGCTGGTCGGGCTGGGTGACCGCCGGAGCGGGTGTGCTCGCGCTCCTGGTGCTCGGCGTGACGCTGGCCGTGCCGCTGCCGTGGAGCGGGCCGCTCGGCCTTCTCGGCGCGGTGCGCGACGTCGTCCTGGGTGCCGTCACCGGGTTCAAGGACCTCGTGACGGTCGAGCTGCCGGTCGGCGGCTACCGCAACCTGCTGGTGCCGGCGTTGGTGGTCTTCCTCGGCGGAGCGCTCTGTGCACTGCTCTTGTCCTGGCGGCGCGGACGCGTGGGCGCGATCGCCGTGGTCCCGGCGATCGCGATGGTGTCGTTCGGCCTCGTCTTCGGACTGCCCTCCACGAGCGCGCCGCTCGTGCTCGGGAGCGTGAGCATCCCGGCGCCGCGCGAGCTCGCCACCGGGGCCGCGGCCCTGGTGCTCTCGCTCGCATGGTTGTCGTGGCGGGCGCAGTCCGAGCGCCATGCCGCCCTCCGGCGGGCCGCCGATGCCACCGGTGTGCGCATCTCCCGCCGCCGCTCGGCGTCCGACCTGCGCCGTGCGGTCCTGGCCGGCGGCATGATCGTCGCGGCTGTCGCGATCGCGGCCGTGGCCGCCCCGGCGGTCGCCGACGGACGCACACGCGACGTGCTGCGCAGCGCCGCCGGACCCGAGCTGGCCATCAGCCGGGCGCTGAGCCCCCTGACCTCGTACCGCACGGCCTTCGACGACGACTTCGCGCAGGTGCTGTTCCAGGTCGAGGCGGTGCAGGGGAAGCTCCCCGAACGCATCCGCATCGCGACACTCTCCGACTACGACGGCGCCACGTTCCGCGTGGCCGACGGCGGTTCCGGTGGCGAAGACTCGAGCTTCCTCCGGGTGCCCTCGCGGCGCGACGGCGGCGTCGGCGAGAGCGCGACGGTGCGGATCCGCATCGACGGGCTGGACGGTATCTGGCTTCCGACGTTCGGCACGGTCGAAGAGGTGGATTTCGACGGCGCGGATGCCGCGTCCCTGGCCGATGCGTTCTACTACAACGAGGACGCCCGGGCCGGCGTCGAGACGGCCGGCGGGGGAGTGCGGTCGGGGCAGTCGTACCTCGTCTCTGCGGTCGTCGCCCCGGAGCCTCCGCTGGAGACCCTGACCGCGCCGGGGGCGTCCCCGGCCGTCGAGCTCCCGGACACCCTCACTGCCTGGATGGACGCGCAGGATGCCGGCACCGATGGTGCGGCGCTGGCCACCCTGGTCGAGCGGCTCCGCTCGCGCGGGTACCTCAGCCACGCGCTGGCGGTGCCCGAGGAGGGTGCCGCATGGGCCGCCGCGCTGCCCGGCTACACGTTCCAGCCGAGTGCGTCGGGGCATTCCCTCGCCCGCATCGACACGATCTTCCGGCAGCTGCTGGAGCGCGAGGCGGACGTCGACGGCACCGACGCGTCGTTGGTGGCCGCGATCGGCGACGACGAGCAGTTCGCGGTCGCGACCGCCCTGATCGCCCAGGAGCTGGGCTTCCCGTCCCGTGTCGTCGTCGGGGCGCGGCTCTCCGGAGCCGACGAGGGCGTGCCGCCCTGCGTGGACGGCGCCTGCACCGGCGCGAACCTGACGGCCTGGGTCGAGGTGCGCTCTGCGCAGGGCGACTGGGTCGCCGTCGACGTCACTCCGCAGCACGAGGATGCCGCCGACTCGGACATCACCCGCGTCCGCGACCCGGAGAACCCGACCGAGGTGCAGCCGGAATCGGCGCGCGAGGTCGTGCCGCCCGATCCCGAGCAGCAGGACGCGCAGCCGGAGAGCGAGCCGGAGACGGCATCCGTCGACTGGGCGCTGATCGGCGAGGTGACGCGCGTCGTCGCCATCGTCGCGGCATCCCTCTTGCTCCTGTGCGGTCCGTTCGTGCTCGTCCTGGTGGCCAAGGCGTCGCGGCGGCGCCGCCGCCGCAGCGCTCCGCAGGCGGCATCCCGTGTCGTCGGGGGCTGGGACGAGTACGTCGATGCCGCCGTCGACCACGGTCTGCCGGCCCCGCGGGCACAGACCCGCAGCGAGCTCGCGGAACAGTACGCGACTCCGGATGCCCCGATGCTCGCGGTCGCCGCGGACCGAGCCGTATTCTCCGACGCGGCGCTCTCGGAGGCCGAGGCGGCGGAGTTCTGGAGACTGGTCGACCAGGAGCGTCACCGTTTCGCCGCGGAGTCGACGGTATGGCGCAGAATCGTGGCAGCCGTATCGTTGGAGTCGTTCACCCGGAGCCTGTGGCCACGGGCGTCACGCACACGTACGACGCATCGCATCGAGAGGAGGGGGCGCGCTCCCCAGGGAGAGGCCCGCTGACATGAGAGATCCGCTACTGCTGACCCTCGGGATCCTGCTCGCCGTCGCCGTGTACGTCTGGACCGCCGCGAGCCTGCACGCCGTGTTCCGCAAGGCCGGGGAAGAGGGCTGGCAGGCCTGGGTCCCGGTGCTCAACACGATCATCCTGCTGCGCCTCGGCGGCTTCTCGGGCTGGTGGGTGCTGCTCGGCCTGGTGCCGATCGTGAACATCGTCTTCGTCGTGATCCTCGTGATCGCGTACTACCGGATCAGTCGCGCCTTCGGCTTCGGAGCCGGGATGACGGTGCTCGCGGCGCTGGTGCTCCCCGTGTGGTCCACCATCCTCGGCTGGGGTTCGGCGCGCTGGCTCGGCGCCGCGCACGCCGCCGGCCACGGCCACGGTCCGGTCCGGCGCGGCGACACCGCCCTCGACGCGCGGATCCTCGGAGGTGCCGGCGAGGCCTACGTGCCGCTGCTCCCGCCGACCGCACAGGAAGCGCCTGCCGCTCCCACTGTGGCACCGGTCGCCGCCGCCGCTTCGGCGGCGCAGCCGGTAGCCCCGACCCCGGCGCCTGCGCCCGCGCCTGCTGCCGCGTCGGAGCCCGCCGGCCCGATCGACTCGGTCCCCTTCACACCCACCCCTGCCCCGCATTCCGCGCTCGACTGGTGGGCCGACGCGGAGGCTTCTGCCGAAGAGCAGCCCGTCGAACGGGTGCGCGCGCCGTATACAGGCTCGATCCCGATCCCGCGCAACGATGCGCGCGAAGAGCCCGTTGCTCCGGCCGCGCCGCGTCGCGCGGTCGTGCCCGGTGCCGACGAGCTCCCCGAAGGGACGACGGATGCCGCGGCATCCGTCCCCTCCTTCTTCGCGGAGACACCCGCCCCCGCGCCGGCGCAGACGCCCGTCGCCTCGCCACCTGTCGCCGCGGTCGATCCGTGGGCGCCCCCGGCAGCGGTGACCACGCCGATCCCGGCCGCCGCGATGCGGGCGATGCGTTCGGCACCGGTCACGGCCGACAGCGACGGTTCGTTCGACACCTCCGGCGAGGTGTCCGCCGTTGCGGGCGCCCCGCGCCTCGGGGAACCCAAGGCCGCGCTGGCCTCCGTCTCGGCCGTGCAGCGCGGCGCAGCCTTCCCCGACCCCGAAGAGGAGTTCGACGAGACGATCCTCGCGTTCCGGCGCCGCACCAGCTGGACGCTCACCCGCCCGCTCGGCGTGCCGGTCAAGGTCGCCGGCGACGTGCTGATCATCGGCCGCCGCCCCGCGGCGGACCCCGACTTCCCCACCGCGCAGCTGGTGCCGGTCGCGGACGAGACGCGCACGATGTCAAAGACGCACGCGCGCCTCGAACTCCACGGAGGCAGCTGGCTGGTGGTCGACCTGGACTCGACCAACGGCGTGATCCTGGTGCGCGAGGACGGCTCCGAGGTCGAGGCGACCCCGGGCGTGCCCGAGCAACTGGTCGAGCGGTTCTTCCTCGGCGACGCCGAGCTCCGGCTCGCGCAGGACTCGCTGGGATCATGACCTCCACCCCCGAGGGCGACGGGCCCGACGGGGGCCTGGGCGACGAGACGCTCTTCGACGACGCCGCCGAACGCACCGCGATGTCGTCGCGCCGTCGCGAGGGGACACCGGCGCTGGCGGCGCCGGAGATCGTCGCGGGGGAGTCCGCTGCGGACGATGCCGTCGAGCGCACGGAGATGTCGTCGCGCCGACGCGCCACCGCGGGGTCAGACGCCACGGCCGATGCGTGGGAGGAGACGGCACTGGACGACCCGCTGGATTCGACCATCGTCGTCCACCGGGGCACGACCCGGATCGACGACGACACGATCCGTGCCGTGCGGGCGACGCCGCCGACGCGCACGGCCTCGACGCCCGACCGGGCGGCGCCCGCATCGGGTCGCGCCGCCTCGGCTCCCGCCACCGGTCGGGTCGCACACGCCCCCGCGGTCGGGGCAGAACGCTACCCCCGCAGGGCGGTGCCGAAGGCTCTGCCCGCGGCAGGCGAGGACGACACGGAGCGCCGACGGCCCGCGACCCCCGGCATCCCTCCACGGCCGTACGGCGAAGGCCCGACGATCGACCGGGCCATCCGGAGCACCGCGCGCCGGCGCGCAGTGCTGCTGGGCGCCGCGATCCTCCTCGCCCTCGGGTCGGCCGCCGTCGTGCTGATCGCGCTGCTGGGGGGCGGGGCCGCCTGATCCGAGGGCCCCTGCCGAACCCGGCTCCATTTGACCGCGCCCGGGAGGGCGCCTATCATAGATCGGGTGTGCGCTCATGCGCGCTTTGTGCTGCGCCTCGGCGCGTCGCAGGGTCGTGGACGCACCATCTCAGGGAACCGACCTGCGAACAGGTCAACCCCCACGGCTTGTCCACGAAAACATCGACAGTCTGCTGTCGTTCCGGTGGATCCACGTGAACCCGACGGCCTCGGATCGAAAGATCCGTCGCACGGGGAGAGAACACGAACGCTGTCACCGTGCAGCACAACAAGGAGAGAACGTGCCAACCATTCAGCAGTTGGTTCGCAAGGGTCGCTCGCCCAAGGTCACCAAGACCAAGGCGCCGGCGCTCAAGTCGAACCCCCAGCAGGCGGGCGTCTGCACCCGCGTGTACACGACCACGCCCAAGAAGCCGAACTCGGCGATGCGCAAGGTCGCCCGTGTCAAGCTTCGCAACGGTTCCGAAGTCACCGCCTACATCCCCGGCGAGGGCCACAACCTGCAGGAGCACTCCCTCGTTCTCGTCCGCGGCGGTCGTGTGAAAGACCTCCCCGGTGTCCGTTACAAGATCGTCCGCGGTGCGCTCGACACCCAGGCCGTCAAGAACCGTAAGCAGGCTCGTAGCCGCTACGGTGCGAAGAAGGGCTGAGTCAGATGCCTCGTAAAGGTCCCGTCACCAAGCGCCCCGTCGTCAACGACCCGGTATACGGTGCTCCGATCGTCAGCCAGCTGGTGAACAAGATCCTCGTCGATGGCAAGAAGTCCATCGCCGAATCGATCGTCTACACCGCCCTCAAGGGCGTTGAGGCGAAGAACGGCGGCCAGGACGCCGTCGCAACGCTCAAGAAGGCGCTCGACAACGTCCGGCCCACCCTCGAGGTCAAGAGCCGCCGTGTCGGTGGCTCGACCTACCAGGTGCCGATCGAAGTCAAGCCGCACCGTGCGAACACGCTGGCCCTCCGCTGGCTCGTGAGCTACGCCAAGGGTCGTCGTGAGAAGACCATGATCGAGCGCCTCCAGAACGAGATCCTGGATGCCTCGAACGGCCTGGGTGCCGCGGTCAAGCGCCGCGAAGACACCCACAAGATGGCCGAGTCGAACCGCGCCTTCGCGCGGCCGGACCCGATCCTGGGTCCGGCCGCCCCACCTGCCTGATCGTCACGAACGATCGACTGGATTCCAACAAGTAAGGAACACCCCGTGGCACAAGACGTGCTCACCGACCTGACCAAGGTCCGCAACATCGGCATCATGGCGCACATCGATGCCGGCAAGACGACGACGACCGAGCGCATCCTGTTCTACACGGGAACCAACCACAAGATCGGCGAGACGCACGACGGCGCCTCGACCACCGACTGGATGGAGCAGGAGCAGGAGCGTGGCATCACGATCACCTCCGCTGCTGTGACGTGCTTCTGGGACAAGAACCAGATCAACATCATCGACACGCCCGGTCACGTCGACTTCACCGTCGAGGTGGAGCGCTCGCTCCGCGTCCTCGACGGCGCCGTCGCCGTCTTCGACGGCAAGGAGGGCGTCGAGCCCCAGTCCGAGACCGTCTGGCGTCAGGCCGACAAGTACGACGTCCCGCGTATCTGCTTCGTCAACAAGATGGACAAGCTGGGCGCCGACTTCTACTTCACGGTCGACACCATCGTCAACAAGCTCAAGGCCAAGCCGCTGGTCATCCAGCTGCCGATCGGCGCCGAGAACGACTTCGTCGGCGTCGTCGACCTGGTCGAGATGCGTGCCCTCGTCTGGGCCGGCGACTCCAAGGGTGATGTCACCATGGGCGCCAAGTACGAGATCCAGGAGATCCCCGCCGACATGGCGGAGGTCGTCGCGAAGTACCGCGAGCTCCTCCTCGAGACCGTCGCCGAATCGGACGAGCACCTCCTCGAGAAGCACTTCGGTGGCGAGGGCCTCACGGTCGCCGAGATCAAGGGCGCCATCCGCAAGCTGACGGTCACCTCGGAGCTCTACCCGGTGCTGTGTGGCTCGGCGTTCAAGAACCGCGGCGTGCAGCCGATGCTCGACGCGGTCATCGACTACCTGCCTTCGCCGCTGGACGTGCCCGCCATCGAGGCGCACGACCCGAAGAACGAAGAGATCGTCATCGAGCGCCACGCCGACCGCGACGAGCCGTTCACGGCTCTGGCGTTCAAGATCGTGACGCACCCGTTCTTCGGTCGCCTCACCTACATCCGCGTGTACTCCGGTCACCTGGATTCCGGTGCGCAGATCGTCAACTCGACGAAGTCCAAGAAGGAACGCATCGGGAAGATCTTCCAGATGTACGCCAACAAGGAGAACCCGGTCCCCTCGGTCACCGCGGGTCACATCTACGCGGTCATCGGCCTCAAGGACACGACCACGGGCGACACGCTCTGCGACGCGCAGCACCAGGTCGTGCTCGAGTCCATGACGTTCCCCGAGCCGGTCATCGAGGTCGCGATCGAGCCCAAGACGAAGGCCGACCAGGAGAAGCTGGGTCTCGCGATCCAGAAGCTCGCGGAGGAGGACCCGACGTTCCGCGTCGAGCAGAACTCCGACACCGGTCAGACCGTCATCAAGGGCATGGGCGAGCTTCACCTCGACATCCTGGTCGACCGCATGAAGCGCGAGTTCAAGGTCGAGGCCAACGTCGGAAAGCCGCAGGTCGCGTACCGCGAGACGATCAAGAAGGCCGTCGAGCGTCACGACTACACGCACAAGAAGCAGACCGGTGGTTCTGGTCAGTTCGCGAAGATCCAGTTCGCGCTCGAGCCCCTCGAGGTCTCGGCCGACAAGATCTACGAGTTCGAGAACAAGGTCACCGGTGGTCGTATCCCGCGCGAGTACATCGCTCCGGTCGACCAGGGCTTCCAGGACGCCATGAACGTCGGCGTGCTCGCCGGCTACCCCATGGTGGGCGTGAAGGCGATCCTCATGGACGGCGCGTCGCACGACGTCGACTCGTCCGAGATGGCGTTCAAGATCGCCGGCTCGATGGGCTTCAAGGAGGCGGTCCGCAAGGCGCACCCCGTCATCCTCGAGCCGCTCATGGGCGTCGAGGTCCGTACGCCCGAGGAGTACATGGGCGACGTCATCGGCGACCTGAACTCGCGTCGTGGCCAGATCCAGTCGATGGAAGATGCCCAGGGCGTCAAGGTCGTGCGGGCGCTGGTGCCGCTGTCCGAGATGTTCGGCTACATCGGTGACCTGCGCTCGAAGACTTCGGGTCGCGCCGTCTACTCGATGGAATTCGACAGCTACGCCGAGGTTCCTCGCGCCGTCGCTGACGAGATTGTCCAGAAGAAGGGCGAGTGATTCACGGATGCCTCGGCATGGCGCCGAGGCATCCGCACCCGTCTGCATCCACAACTTCACAGCTTCACACTCAATCTCTCTACTAAAGTAGAAACCAATCCCCGTAGAGTTCCGGTCGCAAACCAGCGCCCGGCGCATCTACACGAATGTCCTAGGAGGACCCCGTGGCCAAGGCCAAATTCGAGCGGACCAAGCCGCACGTAAACATCGGAACCATCGGTCACGTCGACCACGGCAAGACCACGCTCACCGCTGCGATCTCGAAGGTGCTCGCCGACAAGTACCCGTCGGCCACCAACGTGCAGCGTGACTTCGCGTCGATCGACTCGGCTCCCGAAGAGCGTCAGCGTGGTATCACGATCAACATCTCGCACGTCGAGTACGAGACGCCGAAGCGCCACTACGCGCACGTCGACGCCCCGGGTCACGCCGACTACATCAAGAACATGATCACCGGTGCTGCTCAGATGGACGGCGCGATCCTCGTGGTCGCCGCCACCGACGGCCCCATGGCTCAGACGCGCGAGCACGTGCTGCTGGCCAAGCAGGTCGGCGTGCCGTACCTGATGGTCGCGCTGAACAAGGCCGACATGGTCGACGACGAGGAGATCCTGGAGCTCGTCGAGCTCGAGGTTCGCGAGCTGCTGTCCAGCCAGGGCTTCCCCGGCGACGACGCTCCCGTCATCCGCGTCTCGGGCCTGAAGGCTCTCGAGGGCGACCCCGAGTGGGCCGAGAAGATCATCGAGCTCATGAACGCCGCGGACGAGAGCATCCCCGACCCCGTGCGTGACCGCGACAAGCCGTTCCTCATGCCCGTCGAGGACGTCTTCACGATCACCGGTCGTGGCACGGTCGTCACGGGTCGCGCCGAGCGCGGCACCCTCGCGATCAACTCCGAGGTCGAGATCGTGGGTCTGCGCCCGACGCAGAAGACGATCGTCACCGGTATCGAGATGTTCCACAAGCAGCTCGACGAGGCATGGGCCGGCGAGAACTGTGGTCTGCTCCTCCGCGGCACCAAGCGTGACGACGTCGAGCGTGGCCAGGTTGTCGTCAAGCCCGGTTCCGTGACCCCGCACACCAACTTCGAGGGCACGGCGTACATCCTGTCCAAGGAGGAGGGTGGCCGTCACAACCCGTTCTTCACGAACTACCGCCCGCAGTTCTACTTCCGCACCACCGACGTCACCGGCGTCATCTCGCTGCCCGAGGGCACCGAGATGGTCATGCCCGGCGACACCACGGACATGACCGTTGAGCTGATCCAGCCCATCGCCATGGAAGAGGGCCTCGGCTACGCGATCCGTGAGGGTGGCCGCACCGTCGGCGCCGGCACGGTCACGAAGATCCTGAAGTAGTCTTCGCAGCATTTCCGACAGAGGGTCGGGTCCGAAAGGGCCCGGCCCTCTGTGGCGTTCCGGGGCTGTTGACGAACGAGGCTGCGGCATCCAAGAATGAGTGCTGAGTGGCCCGGTGGGCCGTAAAGGAGCAGACATGGGAATCGACGACCTCGTCAACCAGGGGAAAGAGTTCCTCGACCAGAACAAGGACAAGATCGATGACGCGCTCAAGAGCGAGCAGGCCGAGGGTGTCAGCGACAAGGTGCTGGATGCCGCCGCAGACTTCGTGAAGAAGATCGCCCCTGACAGCGTCGACGAGCACGTCGACGGTGTGCGCGAGCACGTCGACAAGGCGGTCGGCAACGAATAGCGCTGAAGGCGTGGGTGGCTGAGCTCCCACACCCTCCAAGACGACCCGGTGTAAAAGCCGGGTCGTTTTGTCGTGTAGGTTCAAAAGAAGGAACTGCATTACGACGCGCGTCTGGGGACGAGTGTCGATGGGAATATGCAGCTTCCTGGTCTTGGGGGACCGCTACTTGGGGTCGCCCATGTCAATTTCTGACTGGGGTGAAGATGACTGGGTACAACCGCGCCGCCAACTCGGCGCACTTGGGGAATCGTCGGAAGCTGCGGCTCGAGCGCGCACAGGAGCGCAAGCTCGTACTGCGCAATCGCTGGTACGCCGGCGGTGTCGCGACGGTGATCTCCGCCGCACTGGTGTTCACGGGTGTGAGCTCGCCGGCGCTGGCCGAGACGGTTCCGGCGCCGGACGCGACGACGCAGACGACGACGCCCCCCGCAGACGAGACGGCCACGCCTCCCGCGGACGACACGGCGACGCCGGCTCCGACGGACGAGGCCACGCCTCCCGCCGAGGAGGCTCCCGCCGAGGAGGCTCCCGCGGCCGAACCCCTGACGAACAAGTCGACAGAGGCGCCTGCTCCTCTCGCCGAGATCAGCCCGATGTCCGTTCCCGCGCCGGGCGCCGGTCAGGCCGTCATCACGGTGAAGGTCGGCTCCGACCGCACCGGCATCACCGGGGTGACGAACCTCGGCGGCGTCGTGCTGCTCCTGAACACCGGCAGCGGAAGCCCGAGCGGCACCCGTCCCGACGGTGTCGCCGGCGCCGGCGACGGCTGGGCGAAGTGCGTGTCCGACCCGCAGGGTGACTGCTCGTTCGTCGTTCCCGACACGCAGGCAGGCGACTGGTGGAACGGCATCGCGGCCGGCAAGAACCGCGACGCCCGCTTCTGGGTCGTCCAGTCCAGTGTGCCGACCGGCTACTACACGAACCCGAGCCTCCGCACGGGCGGCGCATCCGGTGCGGGCGATTCGACCGCCTACCGGTTCCGCACCGGTGACCGGCTGCGCGCGGGCAGCACCTACTCGTCGCAGGACAGCGATGACTTCATGCTTTCGTCCGGCTCGTCCGCAGACGCATCCGGTGGAATCTGGCAGCAGTCGCGCAGCAACCCCACCCTGCAGGCCTCCTGCGGATTGGATGTCGCGCTGATCCTCGACCTCTCCGGCTCGGTGGGCAACACCACCAACCTGAAGACGGCGGCCAACACCTTCGTGAACTCGCTGCAGGGCACGCCCTCGCGGATGTCGCTCTTCTCGTTCGCGTGGCAGACGCCGGCCGGCGGCGCTTCGCAGAACTTCCCGAACCTGACGTCGGTGTCCACGACCGATCAGGCGACGGCGTTCAAGAGCCGCTATGCCACATGGACTTCGGACGGCGGCACGAACTGGGACCGCGGTCTCGGCACGGCAGCGTCGTCGAACACCGGCGCGAACACCTTCGACGTCGCCGTGATCATCACCGACGGCAACCCGACCACGTACAACCAGCCCTACCAGGGCTCGGGAAGCAACAACCGCTTCCGTGAGACCGAGAACGGCATCTTCTCCGCGAACGCATTGAAGGCGGCGGGAACCCGAGTGTTGGCATTCGGTGTCGGCGACGGAGCTACCGGCACGACCAACGGATTGAACCTCCGCGCGATCTCCGGCCCCACCGCGTACACCGGCAGCAACGGTGCCACGGCCGACTTCTACCAGACGTCGGACTATGCGGCGGTCGGCACTGCCCTGCGCAACCTCGCACTGGGCAACTGCCAGGGCACGCTCAACGTGACCAAGCAGATCGTCCCCGAGTCGGCCCCGGCCGGATCCATCACGGGGGCGGCCGCGGCCGGTGCCGGATGGCAGTTCACGAGCGTGATGAACACGGCCGGCGTCACCACGCCGACCGCCGTGCGCACCACGACCGCGGACGGTACCGGAACCGTCAGCTACCCGATGACCTTCTCCGGCAAGACGAGCGGCTCGGTCACCGTGACCGAGGCCCAGCAGTCGGGCTTCGTGCTGCAGCCGGTCGACGGCAAGAACGCCGTGTGCACCAACCTCAACACCGGAGCGGCGGTCATTCCGTCCGCGAACGTGACCAATGGGTTCACCGTCGACGTTCCGAGCACCGAGACGGTCAACTGCACGGTGTACAACCGTGCACCGAGCTCAGAGGCCGACATCACCGTCACCAAGAAGTGGACCGTGAACGGGAAGGCGTACGCAAACGGGGCGCAGCCGAGCGACCTCGGCGCGCAGCTGCAGCTGACCGGTCCGGGCAGCGACGAGGCCACCGACCAGGGCTGGGGCGTCACACGCACCGGCTTCCAGGTGAACGCCCAGACGAAGCTGTTCGAGACCGTCGACCTCGTTGACCCCACGATGTGCAACAACAACGCGATCATCACGGAGATCAACGGCGAGACGCGCAGCCTGCAGTTCGACCAGGGCTATCCGATCACGCTCTCGAAGGTGCACAACACCGTCACCATTCTCAACGAGGTGACCTGTGAGAGCCGCCTGACGCTGATCAAGTCTGTGCGCGGTGGCGATGCATCGCCGCAGCTGTGGACGCTGAAGGCGCTTAATGATGCGGGCTTCTCCGGGAAGAGCGGCGCCCCGGCGGTCACGAATGTGAAGGTCATTCCGGACGCGCGCTACGGTCTCGCGGAGAGTGGTGGCGACCCGCTCTACGTCCAGACGGACAACCGCACCGATTTGCAGTCCAACCCTGGTTCCACCGGTTCGGCCACGTGCATCCGCGTGGATGCGAACGGCGCGCCATGGGCCGACAGCGGCTACTCCGACGGCATCAATGGCGGCGTGAACGTGCCGCTCGGCTACCGAGTCGCCTGCACGTTCGTCAACGAGACCGCTGAGCTCACGCTGCTCAAGCACGTCGTCAACGACAACGGCGGCACCGCTGCGGCAAGTGCGTGGGAGCTGACGGCGAAGCCGGTGAAGTCGACGGCCGTGCCGACCAACACAGTGACGGGTTCGGAGACGATCGTTCCGGCATCCACCTTCCAGGTGCGTCCCGGTCAGGTGTACGAGCTGAGCGAATCCGGCAAGACCGGCTACGCGTTCTCGAAGCTGCAGGCGTTCGTCGACGGGATCTGGGTGGATGTCGTCGCCGATCCCACCGGCTACCCCACGAAGAACGACTCCGGCAACTGGGAGATCATCGTCGGCGCACAGGGCAGCCCTGTCTACCGCTTCGTGAATGACGACATCGCTCCGCGTCTGACGCTCGTCAAGGTGGTCACCAACGACCACGGCGGCAAGGCGAAGGAAACGGACTGGACGCTCACCGCGACCACGCCGAACGGCCCGAACCTGAGCGGCAAGACGGAGACCGCATCGGTCACCGATCAGCCGGTCAAGGCCGGTGTCGCCTACACGATCGGCGAGAACGGCGGCCCGACCACGTACGCGCTGGACTACCTGCGCTGTGACAAGTCGGATGCGACGACGGCTGCTTCCCCGACCGTGACGCTCGACCTGGGCGACGACGTCACGTGCGTGCTGCACAACGACGACAAGCCGGGTCTGCTCACGCTGGTCAAGGAGGTCGACAACACCCACGGCGGAACGGCTGTGCCCACGGACTGGACGCTCAGCGCGGCCGGACCGACGGCGGTCAGCGGCAAGTCCGGCAAGTCCGAGGTGACTGCTGCTCCGGTGAAGGCGGGCGTGTACACGATCACCGAGTCGGGTGGACCTGCGAACTACGAGCAGACGAATCTCGTCTGCAGCACGCCGATCACCGACGGCACCATCACGATCACGAATGGGCAGAGCGTGACCTGCACGTTCACCAACACGTCGCAGATCGATGACGTCGAGATCGAGAAGACCACCTCGGGTGTCGAAGGGCCCGTGGAGTCGGGTGATTCCTTCACCTACGTGCTGAAGGTGACCAACAACGGCACGCGAGTCGCGAAGGATGTGAAGGTGAGCGACCCGATTCCGGCGCGCCTCACCGTCACGGGCATCGACCTCGCCGACGCCGAGGGCTGGACGAACGACAACGCGCCCGCACTCGTGGGAGCGAACAACACCGTCGCGCTGTCGGCGCCGACGCTCGCCGTGGGTGCCAGTGTCGAGATCCGCGTCGCGGTGACGGTCAATGCCGTCGCCTCGCCCGCGATCCCGAACCTCGACGCCGACGACCCGGTTCCGACTCCCGCCCCGCCGGTCAGCACGCTGGTCAACGAGGCGTGCGTGTCGGCCGCGGTGGACACCGACCTGACGAACAACTGTGACAGCGTCACGGTCGATCTGAAGGACATCTCGGCGATCCTGTACACCCGGTGTGTCGGCGACGCCGCGCTGATCGGATTCTCCCTCGCCAAGTCGGAGACGTTGACCGATCTGCCGGTGAGCTTCGTCTGGACGCCGAACGCGGTCACGCCGACCACTGCACCCGCGTCGGTGGCGAAGGCCTATGCCGGCGGCACCTCCACGGTTTTCGCGGAGTTCCCGTGGGTGGGAACGGCGTTCACCCCGTCGGGTGTGTCGCTCGACTACCCGGGATGGCGTCCGCTGCAGGCGTCGGACTACGCGCCGGGCGGCGGGTACTTCGTGCCGGGCACGACCGACGTGATGACCCCTGCTCAGCAAGAGTCGGACGTCTTCAACGGGCTGATCCTCGACTCGAGCGAGCTGGACTACGCCTGGCGTGGTGCGACGACGGTGAAACTGTCGGTGAACCCCGAGATGACGTTCACCCTGGAGTACCCGCCGGCGACGCCGGAGTGCTTCGTGGCTCGTCACACCGAGGTGCAGATCGAGAAGACGGCGTCGGCGACGAAGACCGGGCCGGGCAAGTCGTTCACCTACACGTTGGCTGCGGCGAACGTGAGCGATGACTCGGCCGCCGATGGCGTGGTCGTGACCGACACCATCCCGGCTGATCTGAAGATCACCGATGTGTCGTGGACGGGTAAGGGCGACGCGAACGTGTTCCCGAACTGGTCCTCGTGCGCGGTGGCTGGTCAGGATGGGTCGGGGTATGGCGGGACGCTCACGTGTGAGTTGTTCGGTCCGTTGCAGCCGGCCGGTTCCGGACTGGGTACCTCGGCGGCTCCGACGATCACGTTGTCGGCGACGGTGAACGCGTCGTCGAAGGCGAGTGTGATCACGAACGTGGGTGTGGTCGATTACTACACGTTCGGCGACCCGACCGATACCGGTCGGGATGCGGATGACGCGGTTGTGCTGCTCTCGGGCCTGCCGGCCACGGGTGGCTCCGCGTTGACGCCGTTGATCCTGCTCGGGTTCCTGGCTCTGCTCGGCGGGACGATGACGGTCTTCATGATCCGTCGCCGCCGGGGAGATGCCAAGCCCCAGCTGTGACTGTGAGGGGAGAGCAGGCTGCCCCCCGGCCTGCTCTTCCCCACATATGCCTTCGGGCGTATGAAGGCCTCTCGCTCCTCGGAGCGGGGGGCCTTCTGCCGTGCGATTTGGGCGCGTGGATGATTCGTGATAAAGGGAAATTCACCAAGGTACTTGACGGGCGCCCAATCGGGATTTATGGTCTCGGTGGGGCAGTAGACCCGTCGATGTCTGGGGAGATTACCGGCGAGTGTCTCAGTCTTGGGGGCTCTAGCTGAGTCGCCGTTGTCTGTTGACGACGAGGGTGAAAACCATGGGCATTTGGGGAAATGACGGGTCGGAACGTCGTGCGATGCGGGGGCAGCAGCAGCGTGATCGCGCGCTCGTGCTCCGCCACCGGTGGTATGCGGGTGGCGTCGCGACGCTGATCTCGGCGGCGCTCGTGTTCACGGGAGTGAGCACGCCGGCGATGGCCGATACCGTACCGCCGCCGCCGGACGCATCCGCGGCGACACCGCCGCCAGCCGACACCCCTCCCGCAGAAACGCCTCCGGCGGAGACACCTCCCGCTGATACCCCTCCGGCCGTCGAGACGCCTCCGGCCGATACCACCACGCCTCCGGCGGAGACTCCGCCGAGCGACACGACCACGCCTCCGAGTGACACGACCGCGCCGCCGGCCGACCCCACTGTGCCCCCGGCGGACGGATCGAAGACCGACTCGACCGAGTCGCAAATCGCGCCGGACGAGGGCCTGATCTCGCCGCTGTCGCTAGCTCCCGCGTGTACGAACAACTGTTCCAACATCACCTTCAACGCGGTGATCAACGGGGGTTCGGCGACCGTCGCGGACTGGACGTATCGCGCTGACAGGGCGTCGAGTCCTGACTGGTACGACTTCGTGCCGCCTCAGACGATCGCCGTTCCGCGGAACGCGACCTATGCCATCACTGCAACGCCGAACAACGCCACCGCACAGGCGTACAACACGACGGTGACATGCACGGACCCGGGCTCGGGCGTGACCTGGAATTCGCCCAACCTGGCGTTCAACAACAACAGCGGCCTTGCGTCTACATGTACCGCGACGCACACGTTCATCGCGCCGCAGCAAGCCACGATCACGGTCAAGGTCGGCTCCGACCGCACAGGGACCACCGGTGTGACGAATCTCGCGGGCGTCGTGCTCTATCTGCAGTCGAACACGGGTGGCGGTGCCGGTGCCCCGAGCGGCACGCGCGCCGATGGCGTCGCAGGGGATGCTGCCGGATGGGCACGCTGCGTGTCCGACGCCAATGGTGACTGCGTCTTCACGGTGCCCGACACCCAGGCAGGCGGCGCGAACAACGGCACACAGCCGTGGGTTGTGCAGCACAGCGTGCCCGCCGGCTACTACGCCAACCCGACGCTGCGCGTGGGCGGCGCAACCGGCGACGGAAGCTCACTCGCCTACCAGTTCCGCATGAAGGTCGGCATCAGTGGCACCACCGCCTACTCGTCTCTGAATGCCAACCAGCTCATGCTCAGCTCGGGCACTGAAGGCAACGCTTCGCAAGGCATCTGGCAGCAGTCGCGGAACAACCCGACACTGCAGGCATCCTGTGGGCTGGATGTCGCGCTGATTCTCGACCTGTCGGGCTCGGTTGGCGACACCACGAACCTGAAGCAGGCCGCGAATACGTTCGTGAACTCGCTGCAGGGAACGCCGTCGCGGATGTCTCTGTTCTCGTTCTCGTGGCAGACACCGGCGAGCCAAGCAGGCCCCAACGTCGCGAACCTGACTTCTGTAGCCACAGCGGCACAGGGCACGGCCTTCAAGAATCTCTACGCCAACTGGGATTCGGACGGCGGCACGAACTGGGACCGCGGTCTCGGCATCGCGGCCGAATCGAACACGGCGAACAACAAGTTCGACGTCGCGGTGATCATCACGGACGGCAACCCCACGACGTACAACCAGCCGTACCAGGGTTCGGGCAGCAACAACCGCTTCCGTGAGACCGAGAACGGCATCTACTCTGCGAACGCGCTGAAGGCGGCCGGAACCCGAGTGATCGCGTTCGGCGTCGGTGCCGGCGCGAACGGCACGAACACCGCGCTGAACCTGCGCTCCATCTCCGGGCCCACGGTCTACAACGGTGGCAACGGTGCCGTCGCGGACTACTACCAGACGACCGACTACGCGGCCGTAGGGACGGCGCTGCGGAACCTCGCGCTTGGCAACTGCCAAGGGACGCTGACTGTGACCAAGCAGATCGTCCCGGAATCGGCCCCTCCCGGGTCGATCACGGGCGCCGTCCCGGCCGGAGCCGGTTGGCAGTTCACGAGCGTGATGAACACTCCCGGCGTCACCACGCCCAACCCGGTACGCACCACTACGGCCGATGGCACCGGAACTGTGACCTACCCGATGACATTCCCAGGGGGCACGCTCAATGGTTCGGTTACGGTCACGGAGGCTCAGCAACCTGGATTCGTTCTCCAGCCCGTCAACCTGCAGAACGCGGTGTGTACGAACAAGACGACGAATCAGCCGGTGATCCCGAGCAATGTGGTGGACGGCTTCACCGTCGCGGTGCCCAGCACCGACCTGGTGAACTGCATCGTCTACAACCGTGCGCCCAGCCCTGAGTCGGACGTCACGGTGACCAAGAACTGGGTCGTCAACGGCGTGCCGGTCGCAAACGGCGCCCAGCCGAGCGGACTCAGCGCGCAGTTGCATCTGACAGGTCCGGGCAACAACACGCCGACCGACCAGGGATGGGGCGTCACCCGCGGGGGCTACACCAAGGGCGGCAACACGACGCTGACCGAGACCGTCACCCTGATCGACCCCGCGATGTGCACCAACAACGCGGTCATCACCAACCTGAACGGAGCTGCGACCAACATTCCACTTCCGGGCGGGGGGTATGTCATGACGCTGCCCAACGAGCACAACACGGCCACGATCACCAACACGGTGACATGCGACAGCCGACTCACACTGATCAAGACAGTCCAGGGTGGAAACGCCGCGCCGACGTCGTGGACGCTGAATGCTTCGTTCCTCGCCACGCCGGAGGTGCCGGCAGGTGTTCCTGGGTTCTCCGGCGCGACCGGAGCGCCGGGCACGACCGGTCAGCTGGTGACACCTGACGCCAGGTACCAGCTGTTCGAGACCGGTGGCAGCCCGCTCTACGCGCAGACGGACAACCGCACGAATCTCCAGTCGAACCCGTTGTCCACGGGATCGGCGACGTGCATCCGTGTCGATGCGAACGGTGCACCTTGGGCGGGGAGCGGATACTCCGACGGCATCAACGGCGGCGTCAATGTGCCGCTGGGATACCGAGTGGCCTGCACGCTGGTGAACCAGAACGCAGAATTGACTCTGCTCAAGAACGTCGTCAATGACAACGGCGGGTCGAGCCCGGCGAGCGCGTGGAGCCTGACGGCGACCCCCGCGACGCTGACAGGGCTGTCGGCAACGTCAGTGGCCGGATCCGAGACGGTTGTCCCGGCATCCATGTTCGAGGTGCGTCCGCGCCACGTGTACACGTTGACCGAGTCGAACGTCGCAGGCTACCAGTTCGTGAAGCTGCAGCAGTTCGTCGGCGGGGTGTGGGTGGATGTCGTGGCCAACGCCGACCCGGCCCTGTATCCGCAGAAGAACGCACAAGGCAATTGGCAGATCCAAGTCGCCGCGCTGGATGAGGCGGTGTACCGCTTCGTCAACGACGACGTCGCACCGAAGCTGACACTGGTGAAGACCGTGACGAACGATCACGGCGGCACCGCTCAGCCGGGAGCGTGGACGCTCACGGCGACCACTCCGGGCGGTCCGAACCTCAGCGGAACGACCGGCATCAATGGTGCCGTTGAGGCTGGCGAGGTCTACACGATCGGTGAGAACAGCGGCCCGAGCGGGTACACGTGGGACACCCTGTCCTGCACCGGATACCCGAACACCACGAAGGCGGCACCGACGCTGACGCTCAAGCCCGGCGACGATGTGACCTGCACGCTGAACAACAACGATCAGCCCGGTCAGCTCACGCTCGTCAAAGTGGTCGACAACGCCAACGGAGGCACGGCAGTGGCCGCCGACTGGAACGGCAAGCTGCACGCGAAGCGCGGATCCGACGCCACGCTGAACTACAACACGAGCGAGACCAAGCCGGTGCCGGCCGGCACCTACACGCTGACGGAGACCGGTCAGCTCGCGGGGTACGACCTCACCAACCTCGAGTGCTCCACGGGCGGGACCACGCTGGCGAACAACACGGTTGTCGTCGCCAACGGTGCGAATGTCACGTGCACGTTCACGAACGCGGCACAAAAGCCGACGTTGACGCTCGAGAAGCAGGTCGTCAACACGGGCGGCGGTACGGCGACAGCCGACCAGTGGACCCTGACAGCGACCAACGGCGGCAACACGCCCATCAATGGAACCGGTACTCCGGCCGGCGGGTCCGTCGCATCCATCAGCGGCGCGGTGCTGGGCAACACGACCTACACCCTCACCGAGAGCGGGCCTTCGGGCTACAACTCGACGGGTATCTGGGCCTGTGTGGTGACGGGGTCGCAGACAGTGGTGCCCGTGACGAACAACAACCAGGTCAAGACCGCGGTCGGGCAGAACGTCACGTGCCGCATCGTCAACACGGCGATCCCGGCCACCGGCACGGTCGCCAAGAGCGTCCTCAGCACGGTGCAGAACGCGGATGGCACCTGGACCATCCGTTACCGCATCACGGTGACCAATGGCTCCGCCAGCTCGAACTACACGTACAACCTGGTGGACACGCTGAACTACGGCGGCGGACTCACTCCGACCTCGGCGACAGTGCCAGTGGTCCCGGCCGGCGCCACAGCGAACCCGGCGTGGACGGGCCTCAACCCCAACACGAACCTCGCGTCGAACGTCAGCCTCACGGCTGTGCAGCACACGCACGTCTGGGAGATCGAGGTCGTCTCGACCGTCGCTGCGAGCGTCCCGAGTGGCGACACTTGGAAGTGCGAGGGCGGTCCGACTCCAGGGGCCGGCGGGTTCCGTTCCCCGACGTCACCAAGGTGGCCGGCACGCCGACGCAGAATCCGGATGCCTCGTGGAACATCTCGTACACGATCACGGTGAAGAACCCGGGAGCTTCGCCGATCAGCGCGACGCTGACGGATGCCTTCCCGGCGACTCCTGCCGGGTGGACGCTCGCGGGTGGGGTGTGGAACATCGCCGCACAAGGCGGTGCGCCGATCACGAACACGACCAGCGCGGCTTCGCCGATCTGGTCGGGCACGCTGCCGGCGAACACGACGTACACCTACATCGTGTCCGGCAAGCTGACTCCGACGGCCGGCGCGACGCCGATCGGCGACTGCCAGACGCAGGGCAAGGGCCTGACCAACACCGCGACGGTCACGTCCGGCTCGGTCTCCGACACCAGCGGTGACTGCGTGAGCATCGTCACGCCGCCGGTCACGGTGACCAAGACGGACGGTACGGTGTCGCAGCTGGTCGACGGTACCTGGCAGATCGACTACACGGTGACCGTGACCAACGGCGGCACGCAGGCGACGGTCTACACGCTGACCGACACCCCGGACCTCGGCACCGGCTTCACGCTGGTGTCCGGTACGTGGTTCGGCCCTGCACCGGTGGCGAACACACCGATTGAAGGCGGCGGCTTCGACCAGTACGTCTACCGCGTGATCGCCTCCTTCAATCCGGCGACGCCGGACCCGGAGCTCACGTGTGACACGACGAATGGGGGAGCGTTCTTCAACAAGGCGCTCGTCACGTTCCCGGGTGGCACCGACGATGACACCGGATGCGGTGAGCCCGAGTCGCCCACCGTGGAGAAGTCCGCGTCCGCGGCAACGCAGGCACCGGGCGGGGAGTGGACGCTCACCTACACGGTGACGGTCGACAACACGTCCGAGATGGCGCTGGCGTACACGGCATCCGACACCCCGGCTGCGCTGCCGGCCGGAGTCACGCTGACGACTCCGTGGGCCGTGACCGGTCCTGCCGCTCTCAACGGCGGTACGGCGACGCTGACCCCGGGGTGGACGGGCACCGCGCCCAACACCCAGTTCGCAACCGGACACCTGCTGGCCGGAACGGCGCACACCTACACGGTGAAGGCGGGCGTGACTCTGTCGGCCGGCGTCACCCCGGCCACCCTCACGTGCGGCCAGACGCCCGGCGGGAACGGCTTCTGGAACAGTGCCACTGTCACCAACGGAGTCGGAACCTCCGACGACAGCGCCTGCGTGACGGTGCCTTTCGATGACGTCGGGATCGTCAAGACGACCGAGGGCGTCGATGGGCCGGTCGAGTCGGACGGCGTGTTCAAGTACGTGCTGACAGTGACCAACCACGGCACGCGCGCAGCGACCAACGTGAAGGTGACCGACCCGGTTCCGAGTCGTCTCACCGTCACCGGTATCGACCTCACCGATGCTACGGGCTGGACGAACGACAACGATCCCGACTTCGTCGGCGAAGGCAACACGGTCGACTTGACCGGTCCGGTCAGTTTCGGGGTGGGTGCGACGGCCGAGATCGTTCTGACGGTGAAGGTGAATCCGGTGCCTGTGCCGGAGATTCCGAACCTGAACGAGGGCGATCCGGTGCCGACGCCAGAGTTGCCGATGAGCACGCTGGTGAATGAGGCCTGCGTCTCGGCGGACATGGACAGTGTCCCGGGCAATGACTGCGACAGTGTCACGGTCGAGACGAAGGACATCGCGGCGATCGTCTACACCCGCTGCGTCGGGGATGCTCCGCTGATCGGTTTCGTGGTCGCCAAGACCCCGAACCTGGCTGCGCTGCCCGTCGACTTCACCTGGACGCCGAACAGCCCTGAACCGGACACCGATCCGGCCGAGGTCGCGAAGCAGTACCCAGGTGGAACCGCGACCGTTTCCGACGAGTTCGCGTGGGTGGGCACCGCGTTCACGCCGTCGGGTGTGTCACTCGACTACCCGGGATGGCGTGCGCTTCAGGCGTCGGACTATGCGCCGGGCGGCGGGTACTACATCCCGGGCACGACCGACGTGATGACGCCGACCGATGAGGAGGAGATGATCTTCAACGGTCTCATCCTCGACCCGAGCGAGTTGGACTACGCGTGGCGCGATACGACCACTGTGGTGCTCTCGGTGAACCCGTCGATGACGTTCACGGTGGAGTACCCCGACGCGACGCCGGAGTGCTTCGTGGCTCGTCACACGGAGGTGCAGATCGAGAAGACCGCGAGTGTGGAGAAGACCGATCCTGGGAAGTCGTTCACGTACACGTTGGCTGCGGCGAATGTGAGCGATGACTCGGCCGCTGATGGTGTGGTCGTGACCGATACGATCCCGGCTGATCTGAAGATCACGGATGTGTCGTGGACGGGCAAGGGCGACGCGAACGTGTTCCCGAACTGGTCGACCTGCGCGGTGTCGGGCCAGAACGGGGCGGGGTATGGCGGGACGCTCACGTGTGAGTTGTTCGGTCCGTTGCAGCCGGCCGGTTCCGGTCTCGGTGCCTCGGCTGCTCCGACGATCACGTTGTCCGCGACGGTGAACGCCTCATCCAAGGCGAGTGTGATCACCAACGTGGGCGTAGTGGACTACTACACGTTCGGCGACCCGACCGATACCG
Source organism: Microbacterium sp. Root61 (assembly GCF_001427525.1). NCBI lineage: Bacteria > Bacillati > Actinomycetota > Actinomycetes > Micrococcales > Microbacteriaceae > Microbacterium > Microbacterium sp. Root61. The sequence continues at coordinate 3,294,443 of NZ_LMGU01000001.1, forward strand.
GTCGGGATGCGGATGACGCGGTCGTGCTGCTCTCGGGCCTGCCGGCCACGGGTGGCTCCGCATTGACTCCGCTGATCCTGCTCGGGTTCCTGGCACTACTCGGCGGGACCGCCACGATCGTCATGATCCGACGCCGTCGAGGTAGCACGAAGCCGCAGCTCTAACTGTGGGGAAGGGTGGGCTGCCCCCAAGGTCCACTCTTCCTCGCTCGCACCATCCGGTGCGGAGAAGGCCCCTCGTTCCCCGTGAACGAGGGGCCTTCTCCGTCCCTGGGAGTGGGTTCGAAACCATTCCGTGACCAGCGAATTTGTCCCGATTGCTTGACGTGATGCTCGGCCGCCCTTTATGTTCTCCGTGGGGCAGTAGGCCCGCCGATGTCTGGGGAGATTACCGGCGAGTGTCTGAGTCTTGGGGGCTCTAGCTGAGTTACCCGTTGTCTGTTGACGACGAGGGTGAAAACCATGCGCATTTGGGGAAATGACGGGGCAAATCGTGGCGGGCTGCGGCGGAAGTTGCGGGCCGAACAGGAGCGCGAGCGCAAGCTCGTGCTGCGCCACCGGTGGTACGCGGGCGGTGTCGCGACGCTGATCTCGGCCGCGCTCGTGTTCACGGGAGTGAGCACGCCGGCGCTGGCCGATGTCGTGCCGCCGCCCGCGGAGGACACCTCCCAGGCGACGACGCCTCCGACCGACACGCCTCCCGCGGAGACGCCTCCCGCGGTCGAGACGCCTCCGGTCGACCCGGCCGTGCCGCCTGCGGACACGACCACGCCTCCGGCTGACACGACGACTCCTCCTGCGGAGACCACGCCGACTGACGCCCCCACGGCTCCGGCGGAGCCGAAGACCGACCAGACCCAGTCGCGACAGGCCGTGGATGAGCTCGTGGTCACCCCACTGGCGGTCGGCCCCGATGGCGCTACGCCGCCGTACGTGTATTGGCGGGCCCTCGACCAGAACGGCAGCCCTCTGGCCGGGGCGACGTTCTACCTCCAGGGACCGCGTGAGAGCGGCGGCTTCTCCGATTCGTCCAACAGTCGGTGGGATGCGAACGAAGCGACCGTGACGGACTGCGTCGTCGCTCCGTGCGCGGGGCCCGACCTGGACTCTGACCCGGGCGAATTCCTCGTCAAGACATTCGACGGTCACACCGTGACGGCGACCAACCGCTACCGGGTGCAGCAGACGGCGGCTCCCGCCGGCTACATCCCCACGACTTTGAACACGTACCGATTCATCCCCGGATCGGGCGCGACGCCCACGACGTCCCCGTGGACGGGGAACACCTACAGCTTCGGCGACTTCCTCCACACGGTTCCCGTACCCGGCACGGTCACGATCCAGAAGGGTGGCCTCCGCACGGGCGCACAAGCTGTGGGCGGACTCGAGGGAGCGACGTTCGACGTCTACAAGGGCGGCACCGCCAGCACCCCTGACACCGCCGCCGCGAACCTCGTCGGCAGCTGTGTGACGGCGGCGAACGGGCAGTGCTCGGTCCCCGTTCCTCCGGGCGCGGAGTACTGGATCATCGAACGGTCGGCGCCCTCCGGGTGGAGCATGATCGACCAGCTGTACGTCGGCGGTTCGGACGGCAGCCAGACCAACACGCCGTACCGATTCCGCACCGGCTCGGTGAGCGCCGGTTCGAACACGACCTACCCGGTCGTGGGTACAGGGAGTGGCGCGACCACGTCGTCCGGCTACTGGGCCGACGTGAAGAACAACCCCGCCGCGCTCCAGGCCTGCGGCATCCGTGTGGGTCTCCTCGTTGACCTGTCGAACTCGATCGACAGCACCGAGCTCACGCAGCTGAAGAACGCCGCGAACGGCTTCGTCGACGCGCTGCAGGGCACCCCGTCCACGCTCGCGATGTGGACCTTCGCCACGAACGCTCCGGCGAACGGTGCGAACAACGGCTCGCTCGGGCTCACGTCGGTCTCCACGCCCGCGGGCGCCACGATCGTCAAGAACAAGATCTCCGGATTGACGCAGCCCGGCGGGGATCAGGGTGGCACGAACTGGGATCAGGGCCTGTGGCAGGTCGCGAACGACGCCGCCAACAAGGTCGACGTCCTCCTGATGCTCACCGATGGCACCCCCACCTTCTACGGCCCGAGCGCGGACGGCCCCGGCAGCTACTCGCGCTTCCGCGAGGTGGAGTCCGCGGTCTTCTCCGCCAACGCCGTGAAGCAGCTGGGCACGCGCGTCGTTCCCGTCGGGATCGGCGTGGGCAACGCCGTCGCCAACATCAAGGCGATTTCCGGCCCGGCGGTGAACAGCGACTACTACCTCGTCGACAACTACGCGGCGCTTGCCGCATTCCTCCAGAACCTGGCGAAGGGTCAGTGCGACAGCACGATCAACGTCACCAAGCTGGTACAGCCGGCGGGCGGTGGCACGGCCACGGCGACCCCCGGCTGGGGCTTCACCGCGACGAGCAACAATGCCGTGACGCCGGGCGCAGGTAACACCAACGCCTCCGGCGCGATCAGCTTCAAGGTCGCAGGTCTGACGGCAGGTCAGTCTGCGGCTGTCAACATCACCGAGGAGAACCGCGCCGGCTACACGCTGGTCCAGCAGGCGGGCGGCAAGAACGCGGTCTGCAAGGACGAAACCGGCGCTGCGGTTTCCGTGACGAACAACGGAGCGCTCGGGTTCACCGCCAACGCCACAGGTGGCAAGATCGTCAGCTGTACGGTGATCAACCAGGCCCCGAATCCACAGGTCAAACTGCAGGTGATCAAGAAGTGGGTGATCAACGGCACTCCCTACGAGAACAACGACGCCACGCGCCCGTTCGGCTCGGCGGCACTGACCTTGAACACGGTTCCGGCGACCTTCGGCAACGAATACACCTACAACGTCGGTGACAACGTGGCGATCGCCGAGACCGTGACCGGACTTCCGACCTTCTGCACGAACGTGTCCAGCGGTACGGGCACGCACGTGATGACCTCCACGCCGACTCCGAATGTCGTGACGGTCACCAACACGGTGACGTGCTCGACGCAGTTGAAGCTCACGAAGAAGGTCGCCAACGGGGAAACCTCTGCGACCACCTGGACTCTGTTCGGAACAGGCCCTGGCGGCGCCCTCGCCGGTCCGACGGGCAATGGGCCGACCACTGCCCTGACCAACGTCACCCCGGCGGCGCGGTACGTGCTCAGCGAGACAGGCACCGACCTGCGCTACACGCAGGAAGTCGCCCCGAACGCCGTGCCGGTCGCGGGATCCTCCGGCTCCTGGCACTGCTACATCCTCGATGCCCAGGGCAATCGGGTCAGTGAGGGTGCCGGCGGTCTCAACGGCTGGGTCGAGGTGCAGCTGGGGCAGCACGTGGACTGCGAGGCGATCAACCAGACCGCGCAGCTCACGATCCTCAAGCACGTCGTGAACGACAACGGCGGCACGGCGGAGGCCGACGACTGGACACTCTCGGCGACGCCGAAGCCGGTTCTCGCGGGCCTGGCGCCGATCACCGGTGTCGTGGGTGCCGAGGGCGCGACGACGGCGAACACGAAGTACGTCCGTCCCGACTACACCTACACGATCAACGAGACGGGTCCGGCCCAGGGATACACGAAGGTCCGCCTCGAACGCCTCGTCAACGGAGCGTGGGTCGAGGTCGTCGGTTTCGATGTCTCGGTCACCGCTCTCGGTCACGAGACTTACCGCATCGTGAACGACGACGTCGCGCCGAAGCTGACGCTGATCAAGTCAGTCACGAACGACAACGGCGGCAATGCACAACCGACGGCGTGGACGCTGACGGCGAGCACTCCGGGCGGTCCGAACCTCAGCGGGACGACCGGTGTAAACGGCACCGTTGAGGCTGGCGAGGTCTACACGATCGCCGAGAACAGCGGCCCGAGCGGGTACACGTGGGACTCGTTGTCCTGCACCGGATACCCGAACACCACGAAGGCGGCACCGACGCTGACGCTCAAGCCCGGCGACGATGTGACCTGCACGCTGGTCAACAACGATCAGCCTGGTTCGCTCACGCTCGTCAAGGTGGTCGACAACGCCAACGGTGGAACGGCCGTGGCGACCGACTGGAACGGCAACCTGCACGCGAAGCGCGGTGCAGACACGACCTTGAACTACAACACGGGTGAGGCGAAGCAGGTCGCGGCCGGCACGTACACCTTGTCCGAGACCGGTCAGCTCGCCGGCTACACGCTGACGAACCTGGTGTGCTCGACCGGCGGGACCACTCTGGCGAACAACACGGTGGCTGTGGCCAATGGGGCGACGGTGACGTGTACCTTCACGAACACCGCACAGCAGCCGACGCTGACGCTGGAGAAGCAGGTCGTCAACACGGGTGGCGGCATTTCGACGGCGGATGCGTGGACGCTGAAGGCGACTGCGGGGGCGAACAGCCCGATCAACGGCATCGGCTCGCCGGCCGGCGGACTTGTGGCCTCCATCAGCGGGTCGGTCCTCGGAGACACCACGTACACGCTGACGGAGAGCGGGCCTTCCGGCTACACCTCCACGGGTGTGTGGGCGTGTGTGGTCACCGGGACGAGCACCGTGGTTCCGGTCACGAACAGCAACCAGGTCAAGACGACCGTCGGTCAGAACGCGACCTGCCGCATCGTGAACACGGCGGTGCCGGGCACCGCTCAGATCGCGAAGGTGGCCGGTGCGCCGGTGCAGAATGCTGACGGCACGTGGACGATCCCGTACACGATCACAGTGACGAACACCTCGGCGGCCTCGACGGTCACCTACAACCTGACCGACACTCTGTCCTTCGGTGCCGGCATCACGGTGAACAGCGCGAGCTGGACCGGGCCGGACGCATCCGGCGGCAACTTCACCGGGAGTAACGCCACAATGGCGACGGGCAAGCAGCTCACGAAGGCGACGTTGACGCACGTGTACCACGTGACCGCCAACGCCTCGATCGCGAGCGGCGTTCCTGCCGGAACGACCTGGCAGTGCTCCGCGACCGACCCGAAGCGGGCATTCGTTCCCCGACGTCACCAAGGTGGCCGGCACGCCGACGCAGAATCCGGATGCCTCGTGGAACATCTCGTACACGATCACGGTGAAGAACCCGGGAGCTGTGCCGATCAGCGCGACGCTGACGGATGCCTTCCCGGCCACGCCGGCCGGGTGGACACTCGCGGGTGGGGTGTGGAACATCGCCGCACAAGGCGGCGCGCCGATCACGAACACGACCAGCGCGGCTTCGCCGATCTGGTCGGGCACGCTGCCGGCGAACACGACGTACACCTACCTCGTGACCGGCAAGCTGACCCCGACGGCGTCGGCAACCCCGATCGGTTCCTGCCAGACGCAGGGCAAGGGGCTCACCAATACGGCGACAGTCACGTCCGGCTCGGTCTCCGACACCAGCGGTGACTGCGTAAGTATCGTCACGCCGCCGGTCACGGTGGTCAAGACGGATGGCACGGTGTCGCAGCTCGCGAACGGCACCTGGCAGATCGACTACACGATCACCGTCAACAACGGCGCCACCCAGGCCACGGTCTACACGCTGACTGACACCCCGGCTCTCGGCACCGGCTTCACGCTGGTGTCGGGCACCTGGGTCGGGACGGCACCGGTCGCGAATACCGCGATCGAGGGCAACGGCTCCGACCAGTACGTCTACCGTGTGATCGCCTCGTTCAACCCGGCGACGCCGAACCCGAAGCTCACCTGTGACACCACGACGGGGGGAGCGTTCTTCAACACCGCGCTCGTCACGTTCCCGGGCGGCACTGACGATGACACAGGTTGTGGTGAGCCCAAGTCGCCGACCGTCACCAAGTCGGCCGCGGCGGCCACGCAGGCACCGGGCGGTGAGTGGACGCTCACCTACACGGTGACGGTCAGCAACACCTCCGGGATGCCGCTGGCATACACGGCATCCGACACCCCGGCTGCACTGCCGGCCGGAGTCACGCTGACGACCCCGTGGTCGGTGACCGGTCCTGCCGCACTCAACGGCGGAACGGCCGCGCTGACCCCGGGCTGGACGGGCACCGTGCCCAACACCCAGTTCGCAACCGGACACCTGCTGGCGGGAACGACGCACACCTACACCGTCAAGGCAGGGGTGACGCTGACAGTCGGCGTCAACCCGGACACCCTCACGTGCGGCCAGACGCCCGGCGGAAACGGCTTCTGGAACAACGCCACCGTGACCAACGGCGTCGGCGGCTCCTCGGCCAACGCCTGCACGAGCATCACGACCACGCCGGTCAACGTCGTCAAGTCCGACGGCACGGCCAGTCAGGCAGCGGGCGGTGTCTGGACGATCGACTACACGGTCACGGTGACCAACGCGAGCCCGACGATCGCCACGGTGTACAGCCTGACCGACACCCCGCAGTTCGACTCGAGCTTCACCATCCTGACGCAGGGGTGGCTGGGCAACCCGGACGTGACGGACATCGGGATCGAAGGCGGCGGCAGTGACACGTATCACTACGTCGTGACGGCTGAGGCGAACGAGACTCCGGTCGATCCGACGGCGCTGGTCTGCAGCTCGACGGGCAAGGGCGGGTTCTTCAACTCGGCGACGGTCACGTACCCGGGTGGCACGGCGAGCGACACCGGATGCGCCGTCCCGGCGAAGCCGGTCGTACAGAAGACCGCTCAGGCTTCCGTGCAGAACACCGCCACCGGCGAGTGGACCTTGACCTACAAGGTCGCCGTCTCCAACCCGACCCAGCTGGCACTGTCGTACACGGTGTCCGACACCGCGGCGGCACTGCCTGCCGGGGTGACCGGTGGCGCCTGGGCAGCCTCCAACCCGGACATCGTCGTCGGCGGCACGTATGCCCGCAACGCGGCATGGGCAGGCTCCGGTCAGCTCGCGGCCGGAACTCTTCCGGTCGGTGCTGTGCACACCTACACGGTGACGCGGACGGTGACGGTCGCCTCGACCGTGACCGACGCCGCCCTCACCTGTGGTGAAGTGCCGAACCAGGGTGGCGGCGTGTGGAACACCGCGACCGTGACCAACGGACTCGCGAACGACAACTCGTCCGACTGCGCCGAGATCGATCGGCCGGACGTGACGATCACCAAGACCGAAACCGGCACGACGCAACTCGTGGACGGGACGTGGACGATCACCTACGACGTCGTCGTGACGAATGAATCGACGACGCTGGCGGCGACCTACAACCTCTCCGACACGCTGATGTTCGGCGGCGACATCGTCGTCGACGACGCCTCCTGGACCGGTCCCACCGGTAGCGACCAGCAGTTCACGGCCGGCACGGCCACGCTGGCCACCAACCGGGTGCTCGCGCCGAAGACGGGCGATGCGGGGGTGGACACCTACACGGTGACCGTCCACGCCACGGTCGACCAGGCGGCATGGAGCGGAGACACGCTCGAGTGCAAGGAGGGTGAGCGACCGGCCGCCGGCGGGTTCCTCAACACCGCCTTGGTCACGGTCAACGGGGGGACCATCCCCGCGGATGACTGCTCCGAGCCGAAGCTGCCGACGATCGACAAGGTCGGCGTCTCCGCGGCGCAGGATCCCGTGGATCCTGCCAAGTGGCTCGTCTCCTACGACGTGACCGTCACGTCGGGCGGCTATGCAACCTTCTACTCGTTGTCCGATACCCCGGGCTTCGCGGCGGGCATCACGCTCGGTGCCGGTTTCGCGCAGCGGACCGACATCCCGGCGCAGCCGACCGTGCCGATCACCTCGGGCGCGGAGTTCGCGACCGATGTGGCGCTGGCGGCCACAGGGACGCACACCTATCGAGTGTCGTGGATCGCGACAGTGACGGATGCCTTCAGCGTCGACACGAAGACCTGCACCGGTGCACCCGGCGACGGCTTCTTCAACAAGGCGACGCTGACCGTGGGCGACATCCCGATCGATGGCACCGACTGCATCCCGGTCGCCGACCGCGTGTACCCGACGATCACCAAGACCGTCGCTTCCACGGTGCAGAAGCCGGACAGCGGCGATTGGGTGATCACCTACGACGTCGTCGTCAAGCTCGCGACGAACTCGGGCGGGCTGTCTGCGAAGTACGACCTGACGGACACGCTCGACTTCGGTGGCGACATCAACATCGGCAACGCCTCCTGGACGGGCACCTCGTCGGGCGACTTCGTCGGTGACAACGCCACCATGGCAACGGGCAAGTCGATTGCCGCGGGCGCCACGCACACCTACACGGTGCGCGTCCTGGCCGAGGTGACCAAGAAGGCCATCGACACTGGAACGACGACCTGCAAGGAGGGCAGCCCGCCGGCCGCTGGCGGCTTCCTCAACACCGCACTGCTGAAGTCAGGCGGAGTGTCGACGCCCGTGGATGCCTGCTCCGAGCCGGTCTTCCCGGACATCGAGAAGACTGCTGACGGTAAGGCTGTGCTCGACCCCGAGACCGGCCTGTGGCGCGTCACCTACAACATCACGGTGTCGTACCCGGAGACGGACACGACTCCGCGCCCGAGCATCGGTTACGTTCTGGCGGATGAGCCGACACTCCCGACCGGGGTCACGCTCGCCGGTGACTGGACGGCGTCGGCGGCAAACGACAACACCCCGACGCCGACGGATCCCACGTGGAATGGCACAGGCGACTGGACCATCATTACGTCGACACTCGACCCGGAGGTCGACGACGTCACGCAGCACGTCTTCACCGTCACAGCGCAAATTCGCGTGACCGAGGCTGCCGCCACGGCCAAGCCGTGCGGTGAAGGAGAGGTAAGCGGCATCGCAGTCTGGAACATGGCGACCGTCACCTCCGGCAACTACGTCAACGACGATGACGCGTGCCAGAACGTGCACTTCGACGACGTCGGGATCGTGAAGACGACCCAGGGTGTCGACGGGCCGGTGGAGTCGGATGGCACGTTCAAGTACGTGCTCACCGTGACCAACCACGGCACGCGCGCAGCGACCAACGTGAAGGTGAGCGACCCTGTCCCGGGACGCCTCACCGTCACCGGCATCGACTTTGCGAATGCTCCCGGATGGTCGAACGACCACCTCCCACTCTTCGTGGGCGAGGGCAACACGGTCGACTTGACCGGCCCGGCCAGCTTCGGGGTGGGTGCGACGGCCGAGATCGTGCTGACGGTGAAGGTGAATCCGGTGCCTGTGCCGGAGATCCCGAACCTGAACGAGGGCGATCCGGTGCCGACGCCAGCGCTGCCGCAGAGCACGCTGGTGAACCAGGCGTGTGTCGATGCGGACGTCGACAGCGACCCGAGCAACGACTGCGACAGTGTCACGGTCGAGACGAAGGACATCGCGGCGATCGTTTACACGCGCTGTGTCGGGGATGCTCCGCTGATCGGTTTCGTTGTCGCTAAGACCCCGAACCTGGCTGCGCTGCCCGTCGACTTCACCTGGACGCCGAACTTCCCGCAGTCGGGCACGGCCCCGGCCAACGTCGAGAAGCAGTACCCGGGTGGGACGGCGACTGTTTCGGATGAGTTCGCGTGGGTGGGCACGGCGTTCACCCCGTCGGGGATCTCGATCGACTACCCGGGATGGCGGGGGCTCACTGCCGCGGACTATGCGCCCGGTGGCGGGTACTACATCCCGGGCACGACCGATGTGATGACGCCGGCCGATGAGGAGGAGATGATCTTCAACGGTCTCATCTTCGATCCGAGCGAGTTGGACTACGCGTGGCGGAACACGACCACTGTGGTGCTCTCGGTGAACCCGTCGATGACGTTCACGGTGGAGTACCCCGACGCGACGCCGGAGTGCTTCGTGGCTCGCCACACCGAGGTGCAGATCGAGAAGACCGCGAGTGTGGAGAAGACCGATCCTGGCAAGTCGTTCACGTACACGTTGGCTGCGGCGAATGTCAGCGATGACTCGGCCGCTGATGGTGTGGTCGTGACGGACACGATTCCCGCTGATCTGAAGATCACGGATGTGTCGTGGACGGGTAAGGGCGACGCGAACGTGTTCCCGAACTGGTCGACCTGCGCGGTGTCGGGCCAGAACGGGGCGGGGTATGGCGGAACGCTCACGTGTGAGTTGTTCGGTCCGTTGCAGCCGGCCGGTTCCGGCCTCGGTGCCTCGGCTGCTCCGACGATCACGTTGTCGGCGACGGTGAACGCCTCATCCAAGGCGAGTGTGATCACCAATGTGGGCGTAGTGGACTACTACACGTTCGGCGACCCGACCGATACCGGTCGGGATGCGGATGACGCGGTTGTGCTGCTCTCGGGCCTGCCGGCCACGGGTGGCTCCGCATTGACTCCGCTGATCCTGCTCGGGTTCCTGGCTCTGCTGGGTGGGACGATGACGGTCTTCATGATCCGTCGCCGTCGTGGGGATCCCAAACCCCAGCTGTGACTGTGAGGAAGGGTGGACAGCCCCCAACGTCCGCCCTTCCCCGCTCGCATCGCCTGGTGTGGAGAAGGCCCCTCGTTCCCAGCGAACGAGGGGCCTTCTCCGTCCCGGAGCCGTGCAGAATGGTCTCCGAGGGCTGCCATGTCTGTGAAGGTGCCCAACTTCGCGTTCTGCGACACGCCCGGGTTTGCGACACGCCCGGGCTGCACGTAGACTAGTGAGGTTCCACACTCCGGGGCCGCTATGCGTGCGCCGGATCACTGCCAGGGCAGTGCATAGGCGGCGCGACAGCGCAGGGTCCTAGGCCGCAGGCAGCAGAACACACATCCACATCCTTCACCGGCTCGCCGGGAGCACGCTTGCGTGCGGGGGAATGCGGAGCCGGAGGCCGAGGCATCCGGTTTGACAGCAGAACAGTGGTGCAGCATGCATCGCGGAAACGCGATGAGCGAAGTGCCAACGGGCGAGGGATGACCCCTCCCACGCCCCCGTGCGTCCAATGCGGCCCGGAACCCGGGAACGTAAGACGCGTAAAGAGAGAGAGCAGACAATGGCGGGACAGAAGATCCGCATTCGCCTGAAGTCGTACGACCACGCCGGACTCGATTCGTCGGCGCGCAAGATCGTCGACACCGTGACCCGTGCTGGCGCGACCGTTGTGGGCCCCGTGCCCCTTCCGACCGAGAAGAACGTCGTGTGCGTCATCCGGTCGCCGCACAAGTACAAGGACAGCCGCGAGCACTTCGAGATGCGCACCCACAAGCGTCTGATCGACATCATCGACCCGACGCCCAAGGCTGTCGACTCGCTGATGCGTCTCGACCTTCCGGCCGATGTCAACATCGAGATCAAGCTCTGAGGTTCGACATGGCTGACATCAACTCCAAGATTTCCAAGGGACTGCTGGGCACCAAGCTCGGCATGACCCAGGTGTGGAACGAGCAGGGCAAGCTCATTCCCGTCACCGTCATCGAGGTTGCTCCGAACGTGGTCACCCAGGTTCGCACCCCCGAGAAGGACGGCTACAACGCTGTGCAGATCGCCTACGGCCAGATTGACCCGCGTAAGGTCAACAAGCCGCAGACGGCCCACTTCGAGGCCGCAGGCGTGACCCCGCGTCGTCACCTCACCGAGGTCCGCACCGCGGACGCCGCCGAGTACTCGCTCGGTCAGGAGCTCACGGTGGATGGCGTCTTCGAGGCCGGCCAGCTGGTCGACGTCGTCGGCACCAGCAAGGGCAAGGGCTTCGCCGGTGTCATGAAGCGTCACAACTTCAAGGGTGTCTCCGCTTCGCACGGTGCACACCGCAACCACCGCAAGCCGGGCTCGATCGGCGCTTCGTCGACTCCGAGCCGCGTCTTCAAGGGCATGCGCATGGCCGGCCGTATGGGCGGCGAGCGCGTGACCGTTCTCAACCTGACCGTGCACGCGATCGACGCCGAGAAGGGCCTGATGCTCGTCAAGGGCGCCGTCCCCGGTGCGCGTGGCCGCATGGTCTACGTCCGCAACGCAGTGAAGGGGGCCTAGTCCGATGGCCGACTCGACTCTCGCGCTCGACGTCCGAAGCGCAAACGGCAAGAAGGCAGGCTCAGTGGAGCTGCCCGCCGCGATCTTCGACGTCAAGACGAACATTCCGCTGATCCACCAGGTCGTCGTCGCGCAGCGCGCGGCGGCTCGCCAGGGCACCCACTCGACCAAGCGTCGCGGTGAGGTCTCCGGTGCCGGCCGCAAGCCCTTCAAGCAGAAGGGCACGGGTAACGCCCGTCAGGGCTCGATCCGCGCGCCGCACATGACCGGTGGTGGCATCGTCCACGGCCCGAAGCCGCGCGACTACTCGCAGCGCACGCCCAAGAAGATGATCGCCGCCGCCCTGCTGGGCGCGCTCAGCGATCGTGCTCGTGGCGCTCGCCTGCACGTCGTCGACTCCTTCGGCATCGAGGGCTCGCCCTCGACCAAGGCTGCTGCTGCGGTCCTGACCCAGCTTGCGCCGACGCTGAAGCGCATCCTGGTCGTCATCGAGCGTGGCGACGAGGTCACCGTGAAGAGCGTGCGCAACCTCGCGTACGTGCACGTCCTCACGTTCGACCAGCTCAACGCCTACGACGTGCTCGTCTCTGACGACATCGTCTTCACCAAGGCCGCCTACGAGGCATTCGTCGCTTCCAAGGCCGTCGCCACCCAGGAGGTCTCGGCATGACCACCATCAACAAGGACCCGCGCGACATCATCCTGAAGCCGGTCGTCTCCGAGAAGAGCTACGGGCTCATCGACGAGGGCAAGTACACGTTCCTCGTGGACCCCCGCGCGACCAAGACCGAGATCAAGCTCGCCATCGAGAAGATCTTCGGTGTCAAGGTGGCCGCGGTCAACACGATCAATCGCGTCGGCAAGGCCCGCCGCACCCGCTTCGGCACCGGAAAGCGCAAGGACACCAAGCGCGCCATCGTCACGCTGAAGTCGGGCACCATCGACATCTTCACGGCAGTCGGCTGACGGTCGGGATAGAGGACTAGAGACAATGGCTATTCGCAAGTACAAGCCCACGACCCCGGGTCGCCGCGGCTCGTCGGTGGCCGACTTCGCTGAGATCACCCGATCGACGCCCGAGAAGTCGCTCCTCCGCCCGCTCAGCAAGACCGGTGGTCGCAACAACCAGGGTCGCATCACGACCCGTCACATCGGTGGTGGACACAAGCGTCAGTACCGCGTCATCGACTTCCGTCGCCATGACAAGGACGGCATCGACGCTCGGGTCGCTCACATCGAGTACGACCCGAACCGCACCGCCCGCATCGCCCTTCTGCACTATGCAGATGGCGAGAAGCGTTACATCATCGCTCCGGCGAAGCTGTCGCAGGGTGACGTGATCGAGTCCGGCGCCGGCGCCGACATCAAGCCCGGCAACAACCTGCCGCTGCGCAACATCCCCACCGGTACCGTGATCCACGCGATCGAGCTGCGTCCCGGTGGCGGAGCGAAGATGGCCCGTTCGGCCGGCGCATCCGTGCGTCTGGTCGCCAAGGACGGCATCTACGCTCAGCTGCGTCTGCCCTCGGGCGAGATCCGCAACGTCGATGCGCGCTGCCGCGCGACCATCGGCGAGGTCGGCAACGCCGAGCAGTCGAACATCAACTGGGGTAAGGCCGGCCGCATGCGGTGGAAGGGCGTTCGCCCGACCGTCCGTGGTGTCGCCATGAACCCGGTCGACCACCCGCACGGTGGTGGCGAGGGTAAGACGTCCGGTGGACGTCACCCGGTGAGCCCGTGGGGCCAGAAAGAAGGCCGCACGCGTCACGCCAACAAGGAAAGCGACAAGTACATCGTCCGTCGTCGCAACGCCGGCAAGAAGCGCAAGTAGGAGTAGAGGAAGATGCCACGCAGTCTTAAGAAGGGCCCCTTCGTCGACGAGCACCTGCTTCGCAAGGTTGTCGTCCAGAACGAAGCGGGTAGCAAGAACGTCATCAAGACGTGGTCGCGCCGCTCCATGATCATCCCGGCGATGCTGGGTCACACGATCGCGGTGCACGACGGTCGCAAGCACATCCCTGTGTTTGTGTCCGAGACCATGGTCGGCCACAAACTGGGCGAATTCGCGCCCACCCGCACCTTCCGCGGCCATGTGAAGGACGACAAGAAGGGCCGCCGCCGCTAGCGCGGTGGCAGCAGAGGAGAGAGAAATGGTGGAGTCCATCGCACGCGTGCGACACATCCGCGTGACCCCTCAGAAGGCTCGTCGTGTCGTCGCGCTGATCAAGGGGAAGCAGGCCCAGGAGGCCTTGGCGATCCTGAAGTTCGCGCCGCAGAGCGCAAGTGAGCCGATCTACAAGCTGGTCGCATCCGCTATGGCGAACGCTCGCGTCAAGTCCGACGCAGCGAACGAGTACCTGGATGACCAGGATCTGTACATCACCAACGCCTACGTGGACGAGGGCACGACGCTGAAGCGTTTCCGCCCCCGTGCACAGGGCCGCGCGTTCCAGATCAAGAAGCGCACGAGCCACATCACGGTCGTGCTTTCCACGCCTGAGGTCGCTGACGCGGCTCCGGCCGCCCAGAAGAAGGCGAGCAAGTAATGGGACAGAAGGTAAACCCGTACGGCTTCCGCCTCGGCATCACCACGGACCACGTGTCTCGGTGGTTCTCGGATTCGACGAAGCCGGGCCAGCGTTACGCCGACTACGTCGCCGAGGACATCAAGATCCGCAAGCTCCTGCAGTCGAACCTCGACCGCGCGGGCGTCAGCAACATCGAGATCGAGCGCACGCGTGACCGCGTTCGCGTCGACATCCACACTGCCCGCCCGGGCATCGTGATCGGCCGCCGCGGCGCCGAGGCCGAGCGCATCCGCACCGACCTCGAGAAGCTCACCGGCAAGCAGATCCAGCTGAACATCCTCGAGGTCAAGAACCCCGAGGCTGACGCTCAGCTGGTGGCACAGGGTGTCGCCGAGCAGCTCACCGCACGTGTGGCCTTCCGCCGCGCGATGCGCAAGGGTCTGCAGGGCGCACAGCGTGCCGGCGCCAAGGGCGTTCGCATCCAGGTCTCCGGCCGCCTCGGCGGCGCCGAGATGAGCCGTTCGGAGTTCTACCGCGAGGGTCGTGTGCCGCTGCACACGCTGCGCGCGAACATCGACTACGGCTTCTACGAGGCGAAGACCACCTTCGGCCGCATCGGCGTGAAGGTCTGGATCTACAAGGGCGACCTCACCAACAAGGAACTCGCACGCGAGCAGGCCAACGCACCGAAGGCTCCCCGTGGTCGTGACGACCGTGGCGGCGACCGTCGACGTGGCCCCCGCAACGAGGCCCCCGTCGCAGAAGGAGCGTCTGCCTGATGCTTATTCCCCGTAAGGTCAAGTACCGCAAGCAGCACCACCCGGGTCGCTCGGGCCAGGCCACCGGTGGCACCAAGGTGTCGTTCGGTGAGTACGGCATCCAGGCGCTGACTCCGGCATATGTGACCAACCGTCAGATCGAGTCCGCTCGTATCGCCATGACGCGTCACATCAAGCGTGGCGGAAAGGTGTGGATCAACATCTACCCCGACCGTCCGCTCACCAAGAAGCCCGCCGAAACCCGCATGGGTTCCGGTAAGGGTTCACCGGAGTGGTGGGTTGCGAACGTCAAGCCGGGTCGCGTCCTCTTCGAGGTCGCCGGCGTCAGCGAGGAACTCGCTCGCGAGGCACTCACCCGTGCCATCCACAAGCTGCCCCTGAAGGCACGCATCATCAAGCGCGAGGAGGGCGACGCGTAATGGCGATCGGCACCAAGCAGCTCGCACCAAGCGAGCTCGATACGTTCGAAGACCAGCGCCTCGTCGAGGAGCTGCGCAAGGCCAAGGAAGAGCTGTTCAACCTGCGCTTCCAGTCGGCCACCGGCCAGCTCGAGAGCCACGGTCGCATCCGTGCGGTCAAGCGCGACATCGCGCGGCTCTACACCGTGATCCGTGAGCGCGAGCTCGGCATTCGTGCCACGCCCGCTCCCGTGGAAGCCACGACGAAGGCGAAGAAGACGAAGGCCAAGAAGGCGGATGCCGCTGACGAGGCCGTGAAGGAAGAGGCCGAGTAATGGCTGAGACGACCGAGAAGAAGGCGCCCGCCAAGAAGGCGCCCGCCAAGAAGGTTGCTGCGGCCGAGGCCGTCGTGGACCAGGTCAAGGGCCACGAGAGCTCCGAGCGCGACGTCCGTGACGCCAGCGCCCGTGGCTACCGCAAGTCGCGTCGCGGCTACGTCGTGAGCGACAAGATGGACAAGACGATCGTTGTCGAGGTCGAGGACCGCGTTAAGCACCCCCTCTACGGCAAGGTCATCCGTCGCACCTCGAAGGTCAAGGCGCACGACGAGTCCAACAGCGCCGGCATCGGCGACCTCGTCCTCATCAACGAGACCCGTCCGCTGAGCGCCACCAAGCGCTGGCGCCTGGTCGAGATCCTCGAGAAGGCCAAGTAAGCCCTCGGGCTACTTGGGACCCAAGGAGTAAACAGTGATTCAGCAGGAATCCCGGCTCAAGGTCGCCGACAACACCGGCGCCAAGGAGCTGCTCACCATTCGTGTGCTCGGTGGCTCGCACCGTCGGTATGCCGGCCTCGGTGACATCATCGTCGCGACGGTCAAGGACGCCATCCCGGGCGGCAACGTCAAGAAGGGCGATGTGGTCAAGGCCGTCATCGTCCGCACCAAGAAGGAGACGCGCCGTCCCGACGGCTCGTACATCAAGTTCGACGAGAACGCCGCCGTCATCCTGAAGAACGACGGGGAGCCCCGCGGCACCCGTATCTTCGGACCGGTCGGTCGTGAGCTTCGTGACAAGAAGTTCATGAAGATCGTCTCGCTCGCCCCGGAGGTCATTTAGTCATGGCGAAGATCAAGAAGGGTGACCTCGTTCAGGTCATCTCGGGCGCCAAGCCCGAGCGTGGCGGCGACCGCGGCAAGCAGGGCAAGGTCCTCGAGATCCTGTCCGAGCAGAACCGCGTCATCGTCGAGGGCGTGAACTACGTCACCAAGCACAACCGCGTCGGTCAGACCCAGCGCGGCACCAAGACGGGTGGCATCGAGACCTTCGAAGCCCCCATCCACATCTCCAACGTCGCTCTCGTCGACCCCTCGACCAAGAAGCCGACCCGTGTCGGCCACCGTGTCGAGGAGCAGACGAAGGATGGCGTCAAGCGCACGGTCCGCGTGCGCTACGCGAAGAAGTCAGGTAAGGACCTCTGATGAGCAGCATCACTGCTGCGCCGGCTGGCAAGATCCAGCCGCGCCTGAAGCAGAAGTACAACGCCGAGATCAAGAAGCAGCTGCAGGAAGAGTTCGGTTACACGAACGTCAACCAGATTCCCGGCCTGGTCAAGGTCGTGGTGAACACCGGTGTCGGTGAGGCAGCTCGCGACAGCAAGGTGATCGATGGTGCGGTCGACGACCTCACCAAGATCACCGGCCAGAAGCCGATCGTCACGAAGGCCCGCAAGTCCATCGCACAGTTCAAGCTGCGCGAGGGCCAGGCCATCGGTGCGCACGTCACCCTCCGTGGCGACCGCGCATGGGAGTTCATCGACCGTCTCGTGTCGCTGGCGCTTCCCCGCATCCGTGACTTCCGCGGCCTGTCGCCCAAGCAGTTCGACGGCAACGGAAACTACACCTTCGGCCTGCAGGAGCAGTCGGTGTTCCACGAGATCGATCAGGACAAGATCGACCGCGTGCGCGGCTTCGACATCACGGTCGTCACCTCGGCGAAGACGGATGCCGAGGGTCGGGCGCTGCTGCGCCTCCTGGGCTTCCCGCTCCGCCCGGACGACGAGATCCAGGCATAGTTTCACCCCCGCTTCGTCCTCGGCTCGCACCTCACGGTGCGGGCCGGGGTGAAGGACCACCACCACAGGTCGTCTTCCGTGTAACGGTCGCCGAAACCTGGTGAACAAAGGAACACAACACATGACAATGACAGACCCGGTCGCAGACATGCTGACCCGTCTGCGCAACGCGAACTCGGCGCACCACGACTCCGTGTCGATGCCGAGCTCGAAGCTCAAGACGAACATCGCCGAGATCCTCAAGAAGGAGGGTTACATCGCCGAGTGGATCGTCGAAGACGCACGCGTCGGCCAGACCCTCTCCCTCACGCTGAAGTACGGCCCGAACCGCGAGCGGTCGATCGTCGGCATCAAGCGCGTCTCCAAGCCCGGTCTTCGCGTGTACGCGAAGTCGACCGAGATCCCCACCGTTCTCGGTGGCCTCGGCGTCGCCATCCTGTCCACCTCCTCCGGTCTGCTTACTGACCGTCAGGCCGAGCAGAAGGGCGTGGGCGGGGAAGTCATCGCCTACGTGTGGTGACCTGATATGTCGCGTATCGGACGTCTTCCCATCGACATCCCCGCGGACGTGACCATCACGGTCAACGGCCAGGATGTCGCAGTCAAGGGCCCCAAGGGCGAGCTCTCGCTCACCGTGGCGCGCCCCATCGAGGTCAAGGTCGAGGAGAACCAGATCCTGGTCTCCCGTCCCGATGACGAGCGCGAGTCGCGTTCGCTTCACGGCCTGACCCGCACCCTGATCAGCAACAACATCATCGGTGTGACGCAGGGCTACACCAAGGGCCTCGAGGTCGTCGGCACGGGTTACCGTGTCGCGCAGAAGGGCGGCTCCGTCGAGTTCGCCCTCGGCTTCTCGCACCCCGTTCTGGTCGACCCGCCTGTCGGGATCACGTTCACGGTCGAGGGCAACAACAAGCTCACCGTGAGTGGCATTGACAAGCAGGCCGTCGGCGAGGCGGCTGCCAACATCCGCAAGATCCGCAAGCCCGAGCCGTACAAGGGCAAGGGTGTGCGTTACGCCGGCGAAGTTGTTCGGCGCAAGGCCGGAAAGGCTGGTAAGTAACCATGGCTGTGACATCAAAGTCAGTCGCGCGTTCGCGTCGTCACACCCGTCTTCGCAAGAAGGTCGTCGGTACGGCGGAGCGTCCTCGCCTCGTCGTGAACCGTTCATCGCGTCACGTCTTCGTGCAGCTCGTGGACGACGCCCAGGGCCACACCGTGGCTTCGGCGTCGACCCTCGAGGCCGATCTGCGTGCGTTCGATGGTGACAAGACCGCCAAGGCCCGCAAGGTCGGCGAGCTCGTCGCCGAGCGCGCCAAGGCCGCCGGCGTCTCCGACGCCGTGTTCGACCGCGGAGGCAACCGCTACGCGGGCCGCGTCGCCGCTATTGCGGACGGCGCCCGTGAGGGAGGTCTGAACCTGTGAGTGAGAACAAGGAGAACGAAGTGACCGCCACCGAGCAGTCCGCCGAGCAGGTCGCGCCGGCCGAGGCCACCGCGCCTGCCGAGGCGACGACCGAGCGCGAGCGCGAGCCGCGTCGCGGTGGTCGTGAGCGCAACCAGAACCAGCGTGACCGCGGTGGCCGTGATGCCGACAAGAGCCAGTTCCTGGAGCGCGTCGTCACGATCAACCGTGTGTCGAAGGTCGTCAAGGGTGGTCGTCGCTTCAGCTTCACCGCTCTCGTCGTCGTCGGTGACGGAAACGGCGTCGTCGGCGTCGGCTACGGCAAGGCGCGCGAAGTCCCCCTCGCCATCTCCAAGGGTGTCGAAGAGGCCAAGCGCAACTTCTTCCGCGTGCCCCGCGTCGGCTCCACCATCCCGCACCCGGTGCAGGGTGAGGCAGCCGCCGGTGTGGTGCTCCTGCGTCCCGCAGCAGCTGGTACCGGTGTTATCGCCGGTGGCCCGGTGCGTGCAGTGCTCGAGTGCGCCGGCATCCACGATGTGCTCTCGAAGTCGCTCGGTTCGTCGAACACGATCAACATCGTGCACGCGACCGTCGCCGCGCTCAAGCAGCTCGAGGAACCGCGTGCGGTCGCCGCACGTCGTGGCCTCGACTACGACGCGGTCGTTCCGGCGATCATCATCCGCAACGAGGCCAAGGCCGCAGCGGCGCAGAAGGTAGGTGCCTGATGGCTCAGCGTCTGAAGGTGACGCAGATCAAGTCCAAGGTGAGCGAAAAGCAGAACCAGCGTGACACGCTGCGCAGCCTCGGTCTCAAGCGGATCGGCGACTCCGTCGTCCGTCCCGACGACGCGCAGAACCGCGGGTACGTCAAGACCGTCGCCCACCTCGTGAACGTTGAGGAGATCGACTAATGGCCGAGAAGGCTGAGAAGACCGAAGCCGTCAAGGCAGAGGCGAACGTGAAGGCTGCTGCCCCCAAGAAGGCTGCTGCCGAGAAGGCCCCCAAGGCTGCCCCGGCGAAGGCTGCCGACAAGGCGGAGAAGGCCCCTGCGAAGAAGGCTGCTCCCAAGGCTGCCGCGAAGCCGAAGGCGGATGCCCCGGCAGCCCGTCCCGGCGTGCTGAAGGTGCACCACCTGCGTCCGGTCCCCGGATCCAACACCGCAAAGACCCGCGTGGGTCGCGGTGAGGGTTCCAAGGGTAAGACCGCGGGTCGTGGCACCAAGGGCCAGAAGGCCCGTTACCAGGTCAAGGCCGGGTTCGAGGGTGGGCAGATGCCGCTGCACATGCGCACCCCGAAGCTGCGCGGGTTCAAGAACCCGTTCCGCGTCGAGTACCAGGTCGTCAACCTCGACAAGCTGGCTGAGCTCTACCCGAAGGGCGGCGATGTCACCATCACCGACCTCGTGGCCAAGGGCGCCGTTCGCAAGAACGAGAAGGTCAAGGTGCTGGGCACCGGCGACATCGCGGTGAAGCTCACCGTGTCCGTCGACAAGGTCTCGGGTTCTGCCGAGCAGAAGATCGTCGCCGCAGGCGGCACCGTCAAGTAGTGCACAGGAGGGGCCGGGGCGCTTGCTCCGGTCCCTCCTGGGTTACCCTGGATACCGGCTCGCCACGGGCGTTCCGGCATCCCCTCTGGAGGCAACCTCTTGTTCAGCGCTATCGCGCGGGTCTTCCGCACTCCCGACCTTCGTCGGAAGATCGCATTCACGCTGGCGATCATCGCCATTTACCGGCTCGGCGCTCATGTGCCCTCGCCGTTCGTAGACTTCCCCAACGTGCAGTCCTGCCTTGCGCAGAGCTCCGGGGCGGAAGGTCTGCTGTCGCTGGTCAACCTGTTCTCAGGCGGCGCGCTCCTTCAGCTGTCGATCTTCGCGCTGGGCGTCATGCCGTACATCACCGCGACGATCATCGTGCAGCTCCTGCGCGTGGTCATCCCACACTTCGAGACCCTCTACAAAGAGGGTCAGGCGGGTCAGTCGAAGCTGACGCAGTACACCCGCTACCTCACGATCGCACTTGCACTGCTGCAGTCGACCACCCTCGTGACCGTGGCCCGCAGCGGCCAGCTCTTCGGCGCCACAGGCATCCCCGAGTGCGAGCAGCTCCTCACCAATGACGTGTGGTGGGCTCAGCTCCTGATGATCATCACGATGACCGCCGGTACCGGCCTCATCATGTGGTTCGCCGAGCTGGTCACCGAGCGCGGCATCGGCAACGGCATGTCGATCCTCATCTTCACCTCCATCGCCGCGGCCTTCCCCGCATCGATGTGGGCGATCGCGCAGGCCAAGGGCTTCGAGACGTTCCTGCTGGTCCTGGCCGTCGGTATCGTCGTGGTCGCGCTCGTGGTCTACGTCGAGCAGTCCCAGCGGCGCATCCCGGTGCAGTACGCGAAGCGGATGGTCGGTCGTCGCACCTACGGCGGCACCAACACGTACATCCCGATCAAGGTCAACATGGCCGGCGTCGTGCCCGTCATCTTCGCCTCGTCGCTGCTGTACATCCCCGCGCTCATCGCGCAGTTCAACCAGCCGCAGGCGGGGGAGACGGCACCCGGGTGGGTCGTGTGGATCACGAACTACCTGACCAAGGGCGATCACCCGCTCTACATGCTGCTGTACTTCCTGCTCATCGTCGGGTTCACCTACTTCTACGTCGCGATCACGTTCAACCCTGTCGAGGTCGCCGACAACATGAAGAAGTACGGCGGGTTCATCCCCGGCATCCGTGCCGGTCGTCCCACCGCGGAGTACCTCGACTACGTTCTGACGCGCATCACGCTGCCGGGATCCATCTACCTCGGTCTGATCGCTCTGCTGCCTCTCATCGCCCTGGCCACGGTCGGCGCCAACCAGAACTTCCCGTTCGGTGGCGCGTCGATCCTGATCATCGTCGGTGTGGGTCTCGAGACGGTCAAGCAGATCGATGCCCAGCTGCAGCAGCGTCACTATGAGGGACTTCTCCGATGACCGACTCCGTCAACTCCTCCGCACGTTTCCTGATCGTCGGCCCCCAGGGCTCCGGCAAGGGAACCCAGGGCGTCCGCATCGCCGCCGCGTTCCACATCCCGGTCGTCTCGACCGGCGATGTGTTCCGCGCGAACGTCGCCGCCGGTACGCCGCTCGGGCAGAAGGTGCAGGCCATCATCGAGGCCGGCGACCTGGTGCCCGACGAGCTGACCAGCGAGATCGTGCGCGACCGCCTGTCGCAGGCGGATGCCGCGGACGGCTTCCTGCTGGACGGCTATCCGCGCAACCTCGGTCAGGTCTCCGACCTCGACGACTTCCTGCGTGGCCGTGACGAGAGCCTGGACGCCGTGATCGAGCTGCGCGTTCCCCGCGAGGAGAGCATCGCGCGCCTGTCCCTGCGTGCTCAGGAGCAGGGCCGCACGGACGACACCGAAGAGGTCATCGCCAACCGCCTGGGCATCTACGAGCGCGAGACCGCTCCGATCCTCGGCGTCTACGGCGAGCGGGGCATCGTCGACACGATCGACGGTGTCGGCTCGTTGGACGAGATCACCGACCGGATCGTCGCGGCGCTCGAAGCCCGCGGACTGATCCGCACGGCCGCCGCCTGACGTGGTCGGTCTGCGCCGATCCATCTACAAGTCGCCCGCTCAGCTGCGGGCGATGGTGGAGCCCGGTCTGATCACCGCCGCCGCGTTGGATGCGGTTCGTGCGCTGATCGCTCCGGGTGTCACGACGCTCGAACTGGATGCGGCGGCATCCGCCGTCATCACGGCTCGCGGCGCGAAGTCGAACTTCCAGATGGTCCGTGGCTACCGCCACACCGTGTGCGCGTCGGTCAACGAGCAGGTCGTCCACGGCATCCCGGGCAATCGCCCGCTCGAGCCCGGTGACATCCTGTCGATCGACGCCGGCGCCGAGTACAAGGGCTGGAACGGCGATTCGGCGTTCACCGTCGTCGTGCCCGACCCGTCCCGTCCGGAGCTGGTCGCCGAGCGCGAAGAGCTGTCCCGGGTGACCGAGGGCTCGCTGTGGGCCGGCATTGCCGCGCTCGCCTCCGCCACGCATCTCGGCGAAGTCGGGGCAGCGATCCAGGACTACATCGAAGCATCCGGGCACGACTACGGCATCCTGCGCGACTACGTGGGGCACGGCATCGGCCGGCGCATGCACGAGGCGCCGTCGATCTTCAACTACCGCGTCGAGGATCCGGGCCCCGAGGTGCGCCCCGGGCTGGCCGTCGCGATCGAGCCGATGGTCACCGCCGGCAGCGAAGTCACCTTCATCGAAGACGATGACTGGACGGTTTCCACCCGGGACGGCTCAGCCGGTTCACACTGGGAACATAGCGTCGCCGTGCATGATGGTGGTATCTGGGTGCTGACGGCGCCCGATGGTGGGGCAGCGGGACTGGCGCCGTTCGGCGTGGTCCCCGTTGCCATCAAGTAGGACTCGAGAGGTCGGTAGGGACATGGCTGCGGCTGCACGCAAGAACTGGTTCGCGATCTGGATCAGCATCGGAGTCGTCGTCGCGCTCGTCGCTGTCGCCGGCCTCGTGGTGTGGATGAACGCGACCGCGAGCGGACCGGGTTCCACCCCGGAGAGCTCCTCGATCAACACCGAGACCGGAGCGATCGCCGTGGGCGAGGGTGAAGGCACGCTCGACACCTACGTCGACTTCATGTGCCCCATCTGCGGCCAGTTCGAAGAGGCCTACGGCCCGTCGATCGAGGGACTCGTGGACGACGGCACCATCACGTTGAACATCCACCCGATCTCCATCCTCGACCGCGCCTCGCAGGGCACGAAGTTCTCCACGCGCTCGGCCAGTGCGATGTACTGCGTCGCCGACGCGAACCCCGACGCCGCCCTGCCGTTCCTGCAGGCGATGTTCGCGAACCAGCCCGACGAGAATTCGTCGGGACTCACGGACGACCAGATGGTCGCCATCGCCGAAGGCGTGGGCGTGACGGATGCCGCGGACTGCATCACCTCGGGTCGCTACATGAAGTTCGTCACGTCGATCACCCCGAAGACGCCGGTTGCTCCGGGCTCCACGGGAATCGGCACGCCGACCATCGCGGTCAACGGCGAGGTCATCGCGAACTCGTCGCTGCCCGAGCCGGCAGATCTGGCCACGCTCTTCCAGTAGCGCGGCGGAGTTGCCGAGGCATCCACTATCACGTACACTTGATCTTTGGTGCTTTGCGCCTGTTTCGGCGTGTCTGACGGAGGAATCCCGAAGGCCCCAGCACCAACATCCCACCCACCGCAGACCGACCGGTCTGTGAACCTAGCGACAGTGAGTGTATGGCGAAGAAAGACGGTGTCATCGAGATCGAGGGCACGATCACCGAGGCCCTGCCCAACGCGATGTTCCGCGTCGAGCTGAGCAACGGCCACAAAGTGCTCGCCACGATCTCCGGCAAGATGCGGCAGAACTACATCCGCATCATTCCTGAGGACCGCGTCGTCGTGGAACTCAGTCCCTACGACCTCACGCGCGGTCGTATCGTCTATCGCTACCGCTAGACCGGTCGAGAAGTAACGACCGTGTCGGCCCTGCCGACTCGGTACGAAGACAGCGAACAGGAAACATCATGAAGGTCAACCCCAGCGTCAAGCCCATCTGCGATCACTGCAAGGTGATTCGTCGTCACGGCGTCGTCATGGTCATCTGCAAGTCGAACCCGCGCCACAAGCAGCGCCAGGGCTAGTCACAGATTTGCTCCGGATGCCGCGTAACCGGCATCCGGATCAGCACAACTCAACACATCACAGGCAGTTTCAGAACCCCGCGAGGGGGGACACCCCGGGCGGAGGCCCGGGCACCGATTCTGCTCCATACCTCCACTCACTCCACAGGAGAGAACCGCATGGCACGTCTTGCCGGCGTTGACATCCCGCGCGATAAGCGCGTGGTGATCGCCCTTACCTACATCTACGGCGTAGGCCCCACCCGTTCGAAGGCGATTCTCGCCGCGACGGAGATCAGCCCCGACATCCGCGTCAAGGACCTCAGCGACGACCAGCTGATCGCGCTCCGCGACAACATCGAGGGCAACTACAAGGTTGAGGGTGACCTCCGCCGCGAGGTTGCCGCCGACATCCGCCGCAAGGTCGAGATCGGCTCCTACGAGGGCATCCGCCACCGTCGTGGCCTGCCCGTCCGCGGACAGCGCACCAAGACGAACGCCCGCACGCGCAAGGGCCCCAAGCGCACCGTCGCCGGCAAGAAGAAGGCGCGCTAGGCCTCCGCCTGCGCAGGATTCAGGAGAACAGCACATGGCTGCACCCAAGACTGCCGCGCGCAAGCCGCGCCGCAAGGAAAAGAAGAACATCGCGCTGGGCCAGGCCCACATCAAGTCGACGTTCAACAACACGATCGTCTCGATCACCGACCCGACCGGCGCTGTCATCAGCTGGGCCTCGTCCGGTGGCGTGGGCTTCAAGGGCTCGCGCAAGTCGACGCCCTACGCCGCAGGCATGGCAGCGGAGTCCGCTGCCCGCCAGGCGCAGGAGCACGGCGTCAAGAAGGTCGACGTCTTCGTGAAGGGCCCGGGTTCGGGCCGCGAGACCGCGATCCGTTCGCTTCAGGCTGCTGGCCTCGAGGTGGGTTCGATCAACGATGTGACGCCTCAGGCGCACAACGGCTGCCGTCCCCCGAAGCGTCGCCGCGTCTGACATCCCGGAGCCGGGGCACCCATGGTGCCCCGGCATCTCCGGCTGTCTCGCCGATACGCGAGCGCACCCACAGATATCGGATGCCGCGGCCCGCGCCATCCATGAAACTCAATACCTCCACCCACTGCAAGTGTCATATAGCGGGCACTTAGCCGAAAGGAACACATAGTGCTTATTGCACAGCGTCCCACCCTGACCGAGGAGAAGATCGGGGAGTTCCGCAGCCGTTTCATCATCGAGCCGCTGGAGCCTGGCTTCGGCTACACGATCGGCAACGCACTGCGTCGCAGCCTTCTGTCCTCGATCCCCGGCGCGGCCGTCACGAGCATCCGCATCGATGGCGTCCTCCACGAGTTCAGCACGATTCCCGGTGTCAAGGAAGACGTCACCGAGATCATCCTCAACATCAAGCAGCTCGTCGTCTCGAGCGAGCGCGACGAGCCCATCACGGCGTACCTGCGCAAGACGGGTGCCGGCGAGGTCACGGCCGCTGACATCTCGGCTCCGGCCGGTGTCGAGGTCCACAACCCCGAGCTGGTCATCGCGACCCTGAACGACACCGCGAAGTTCGAGCTCGAGCTCACGATCGAGCGTGGCCGTGGCTACGTCTCGGCGACCCAGAACCGCAACGAGTACGCCGAGGCCGGTCAGATTCCGATCGACTCGATCTACTCGCCCGTCCTCAAGGTCAGCTACCGCGTCGACGCGACCCGTGCCGGTGAGCGCACCGACTTCGACAAGCTCGTCCTGGACGTCGAGTCCAAGTCGTCCATCGCGCCGCGCGACGCCGTCGCATCGGCCGGTCGCACCCTGACCGAGCTGTTCGGTCTGGCGCGCGAGCTGAACGTCGAGGCCGAGGGCATCGAGATCGGCCCCGCGCCGGTCGAGACCGTCCTCTCCAACGAACTGTCGATGCCGATCGAGGACCTCGATCTGTCCGTCCGCTCGTACAACTGCCTCAAGCGTGAGGGCATCAACACGGTCAGCGAGCTCGTTGCTCTGTCCGAGACGCAGCTCATGAACATCCGCAACTTCGGTCAGAAGTCGGTCGACGAGGTGCGCGACAAGCTCATCTCGCTGGGCCTGTCGTTGAAGGACTCGGTCCCCGGGTTCGACGGCGCGCACTTCTACGGCGGATACGACGAAGAAACCGTCTGACCCGCTTCCGAGCTACGAATCATCCTGGAGTAACTGAGAATGCCCAAGCCCACGAAGGGACCCCGCCTCGGAGGCGGACCCGCACACGAGCGTCTCCTGCTCGCGAACCTCGCTGCCGCGCTGTTCACGCACAAGAGCATCACCACGACCGAGACCAAGGCCAAGCGCCTGCGTCCGCTCGCTGAGCGTCTGATCACGTTCGGCAAGCGCGGCGACCTGCACGCGCGTCGTCGCGTGCTGAGCGTCATCGGCGACAAGTCCGTCGTGCACACGCTGTTCACCGAGATCGCACCGCTCGTCGCGGACCGCGAGGGTGGCTACACGCGCATCACCAAGATCGGCAACCGCAAGGGCGACAACGCTCCCATGGCTGTCATCGAGCTCGTTCTCGAGCCGGTGAACCCGAAGCCGAAGTCGGCGAAGAAGACCGCGGCTGCTGCTGCTGCCGCGCCGGTCGCCGAGGCTCCGGTCGAGGAAGCCCCCGTCGAAGAAGCCGTCGCCGAGGAGGTCGTGGTCGAGGAGACCGCCGCCGCCGACGAGACGCCGGCCACCGACGCCGCGGAGGAGAAGGCGGAGTAGTCCGCCTCCGGGCTCGCCCGGATCTTTGCGTACGAAACCCGCAAGCCCTCAGGGGCTTGCGGGTTTCGTCGTTCCGAGCGGCGTCCCATCCGCACGGCGGCTCGGCTGCTCGCGTACCCTGGTTCGGGTGAACGAGAACGCCACACCGCCGGACGCCCGCCCCATCAGCGAGCGGGTCGATGCCCCGCCGCTCACCACGCCCAGCGATCCGCGGGTGCAGTGGAGGCCCGCGGTCGAGGCCGACATCGACGCGATCCAAGCGCTGGCCGCGGCATCCGATCGTGTCGATCACCCCACGTGGATCACGCCCCGGGAAGACATCGCCGACGTGTTCGAGCTGTCGCACGTCGAGGTTGCGCGCGACACGCTCGTCGCGGTCGTCGACGACGAGCTGGTCGCGTGGGGATGGGCGATGGTGCATCCGGTCCAGGACGTCGAGCTGCACGGCTACCTGCAGGGGACCGTGCGCCCGGACTGGCGTCGGCGGGGTCTGGGCGCTCAGCTCATGGCATGGCTGTATGCGCGCGTGTGTGAGATGTTCGTCGAGACCGAGGCGACCGTCCCCGCGGCGGTCTTCCTCTACGTCGAAGAGGGCAACGACGGTGCCGTGGTGCTGGGAGAGCGCCTCGGGCTGAGGACCGAACGCTGGTTCACCGCGATGCACCGGGATCTGTCGGAGCCCATTGTGGTCCCCGCGGCCGCTGAGGGCGTGGAGCTCGTCGCGTACACGTCGGAGCGCGCCGAGGATGCGCGCATCGCCCGCAACGATTCGTTCCGCGATCACTGGGGCAGCCTGGAGAGCGCACCCGAGCGGTGGGAGCAGTTCGTGGGCGGACCGTTCCTGCGTCCGGACCTGTCGACGCTGGCACTCGTGGACGGGCGGATCGTGGCGTTCTGCCTGGCCTCGGTGAACGAGGAGGACTGGGCGGCGCTCGGCGCCTCGCACACCTACATCGACCTGATCGGTGTCGTCCGCGACCAGCGCGGCCGCGGCCTCGCTCCCGCCGTCATCGCCCGCACGCTGGTTGCGGCGAAGGCCGCCGGGCTGGAGCAGGCCGTGCTGGATGTCGACACGGCAAGTCCGACAGGCGCACACACGCTGTACGAACGTCTCGGCTTCACCGCGACGCAGCGCCAGCAGGTGCTCGTGCGCAGGTTCTGACCGCCCCTACTGCGGCACCGGGGCGACCATGCCGTTGGTGAGGCGGTAGGCACGCAGATCGGCGCGGTATTGACGCTCGGCGCGCTCGGCCTCGGCCGTGTCGACGGCGTCGGCCACGGCGTCTGCGAATACCCGCCCACCGGCATCGCCCGGGTGGATCTGGTCGCCCGCGAGGAGGTCGGTGCGGCCGCCGATCGCGCCGGCCCAGTCGGCCAGGACGACTCCCGAATGCGATGCCGCGAATGCCGCGAGATCCGCGTTGACCTCTGGCACCCAGGAGCGCGGCGCGAAGGCATTGACCAGGATCAAGCCGCGATCCCGACCGACGACGGCCAACAGTTTGTCGAGCGACTCGGGGTCGACCGCGCCGTTCGTGCCGAGGGCGACCACCACGAACGGGCGCAGCTGTCCTCCGTCGGCCAGCGTCTGCGCGATCCCGGGGCCCGCCCACATGGAGCGCGACACCGCCGCGTCGACCTGGATGCCGGGGAAGCGGTCCAGCAGCGCGGGGGCCGACGCCAGCATCACAGAATCGCCGATCGCCGTGATGTCGGTCCCGGGGACGTCCGTCGGGGAGGGCGCCGGCGAAGGGAAGCCCGACGGCACCGGCGCCGGTGTCGAGGGGGCCGGTGCGGCGGTATCGGATGCCTCGGCCAGCGCCGCGGCGCCCGCCTCGACGACCGCCTGGCCGGACGCGACGTCGGGTGCGGCGGCGATCGCGGCGGAGGTGCCGCCGAGCACGATGACGGTCGCCGTGATCGCGGACAGAGCCCTGAGCCTGGTCAGCGGCGGACCGCTGACGCGCTGCCCGAGCCGCGCGAGCGAGCCGCGGAATCCATAGCGGCGCACGGGCATCTCGAGGAACCGATACGAGAGTTCGGCGATGGCGATCGTGAGCACCAGGGCGAGGAGCCCGATCCACACGGGAGCTCCGGCGACGGACGATGAACCCTGGAGTGCGGCCACCAGCAGCACGAGCAGCGGCCAGTGCCACAGGTAGATGCCGTACGAGCGGTCGCCGATCCAGCGCAGCGGCTGTGCATCGATCGCCCGGCCGAACCAGGAGCCGGGCAGCACGCCGGCGATGATCGCGACGGCGGTCAGGACGCTGGCTGCGGCGGTCGCGCCGGGGAAGGTGAAGGCGTCGGGCTGCGCCGGAAGGGTGCTCACGGCGACGAGCCCGGCGACCGCGCCCGCGCCGAGCACCAGTCCGGCCACGCGCCAGGAGCGGCGTGCGGTCCAGCCCGGCGGGGTCGAGAGCGTGCGCTGCAGCGCGAAGGCGAGGGCGACCCCGAGCAGGATGCCGAACGCATGGGTGTCGGTGCCGAAGTAGACGCGCGTGAGGTCGGCGCCCGAGGTCACCAGCATCCCCATCCAGACGGCCGAAGCCACGGCGAGAGCGAGGGCGACCACCGCTCGTGCGGTCCCGCGCGGCAGGAGCAGGAACAGGGGCAGGATCAACGGCCACAGCACGTAGAACTGCTCCTCGACGGCGAGCGACCAGAGGTTGCGGAACAGCTCGGGCGTCGCGCCGGTGAAGTAGCCCGTTCCGCCCGCGATCGACACCCAGTTGTACGAGAACGTCACCGCTCCCAGCACCTGCTCGCCGAGGCGAACGAGGACATCGCCGCCGATCACCCAGGCCGCGGTGGCGCAGACGGTGACCAGCAGTGCGAGGGCCGGCAGCAGACGGCGGGCGCGGCGCTGCCAGAAGCGCCCCAGCCGGATCCGCCCCTCCGCCGCGTGCTCCCGCAGCAGCAAGGTGGTGATGAGGAAGCCGCTGATGACGAAGAACACGTCGACGCCGACGAAGCCGCCCTGCAGCACCCAGCCCGGGAACAGGTGGTAGATCACCACGAGGCCCACCGCGATCGCCCGGAGTCCGTCGAGCCCGGCCAGACGAGGCGCGGGCGAGGGAGTGGAGTATGTCATGGCAAGGGGAAGAACGACCTCCAGTCTACGTCGGCCCGCACTCGTGCCATCCGCCCCCACTCCCCGCCGATTCGCCGCGGAACCGGTATCAGAACGTCACGTCTCCCGCTCTATCCCCAGGAGCACCAGCGGCGCTATCCTGAGCGCACCCTCGGCACGCCGGGGTACTGGGGAAGCAGCACAGTCGGGAGTCGGACGATGTCCGAGGGGAACGCGCCTGACGCGGGTCCCACCATGTGGGTGGGTCGTCCGCGCGCGCGTCGTCGCGCCGGTCTGTCGATCTACTCGATCCTGCTCATCATGCTGCTGTCGGTCAGCGTGCTCTCGAGCATCGTCGTCGGCATCATCGGCTACGCGAACGGCACCCAGGCGCTGCGCACGATCGCCTACGAGAAGCTCGTCGAGATCCGGGAGAACCGTGCTCGCGAGGTCACCGAGCTGTTCACGACCATCGAGAACGCGGTGCGACTCGGTGCGATGAACGAGACCAGCACGCAAGCGGCCCGAGCGTTCGCCGACGGCTTCGCACAGCTCGATCAGCAGCCGCTCGACAAGGATCAGTCCGCGCAGCTGAGGGACTACTACGACGGCACGTTCGCCGCACAGCTGTCGGACGCGACCGGCACCGTCGTGGACGGGGCGACGTTCACGCCGAAGGATGCGGCGGAGCGCTATCTGCAGTACCACTACGTGATCCCGTACGCCTCGTGGGAGGAAGCGATCCTCAGCGAGGATGCCGGTGACGGCAGCGCATGGTCGGCCGCGCACGCGAAGTACCACCCCTACTTCCGGGCCATGACCGAGCTGCAGGGTTTCGAAGACGTGCTCATGATCGACGCCTCGGGCAATGTCGTCTACACGGCGTACAAGGGGGTCGACCTCGGCACCAACCTGCTGGACGGTCCCTACCGCCTCTCGAACCTGGCCGACGCCTACCGCGAGTCGATGAGCCGCAACATCGTCGGAGACGTCGTGCTGGCGGACTTCGCACCGTACAGCCCGAGTCTCGGCAACCCGGCGGGATGGGCCGTCACGCCGATCGCGGCGGACGGCGAGGTCATCGGCGCCCTCGCGATCGAACTGCCCATCGACCGCATCAACGAGGTCATGACCGTCGGCCGCGCGTGGGAGCAGAACGGTCTCGGCCAGACGGGGGAGACCTATCTGGTCGGGCGCGACCAGCTGATGCGATCGGTCTCGCGCGCGCTCATCGAATCACCGGACACGTACGTGAAGGATGCCGTGGGTGCCGGGCTCTCGCCGGCCGCCGCCGCACTCGGCCTGCGCAACGGCGACACGCTGATGCAGCAGGACGTCACCAGTGTGGCGGTCACCCGCGCGCTCGCCGGTGAGAGCGGCACGATGCTGGACACGGACTATCTGGGGAGGGAGAGCCTCACCGCGTACGCGCCCCTCGCGGTCGACAGCCTGCCCTGGATCATCATCGCCCAGGAGACCTCGACCGAGGCGCTCGTCCCGGTCGACGACTTCACCCGCAACCTGATCCTTTCCACGGCCGGCATGATCATCTTCGTCTGCCTCCTTTCGCTCGTGCTGGCCCAGGTCTTCGTGCGTCCGCTGCGGCGTCTGAAGAGCGCCGCGCAGCGGATCGCGGCCGGCGAAGAGGGCGTGCAGGTGGACGCGGGTTCCAGCGACGAGCTCGCCGACGTCGCCACGGCGTTCAACGACATGAGCCGTAGCCTGCAGGTGAAGTCCGGCCTCATCGAGGAGCACGAGAAGGCCAACGAGCGCCTCATCCTCTCCTTCATGCCCGAGGGCATGGCCAGCCGGTACAAGCACGGCGACGACGCCATCACGCAGGACAACGACGATGTCACGGTCATCTTCGCCGACATCGTGGGGTTCGAGGCGCTCGCGATGTCGCTGAGCTCCGAAGAAGCGGTGACACGGCTGAACGACCTGATCCGCACCTTCGACGAGGCGGCGGAGAAGTACGGCGTCGAGCGCGTGCGCACGACGCGCCAGAGCTACCTCGCCAGCTGTGGGCTCGGCACGCCGCGTGTGGACAACGCCCGCCGCGCGGTCGAGTTCGCGATGGAGCTGTCGACCATCCTGGAGCGGTACTCCGCACAGCAGGGTGTCGAGCTCGGGCTGCGCGCGGGCCTGGACTCGGGCAAGGTGACCAGCGGCCTCATCGGCCGTGCCCGCGTCGTCTACGACATGTGGGGGGATGCCGTGAACCTCGCCTTCCGCGTGCAGGGCGACTCCGACGAACCGGGCATCTACGTCACGCAGCGGGTGGCCGACCGCATCCCCGACACCATCCCGATCCGCCCAGCCGGCGAGGTCGAGACGCAGAGCGGCACGCAGCGCGTGTGGCGGATCGAGACGGCCGTGACCGTCGTCGAAGGCTGAGGCATCCGATGGCCGACATCGTCTCCCAGCCGTGGTTCTGGCCCGCTCTGATCGTCTCGATCGGCCTCCCGCTCGTGCTGATCGGATTGACCGAGATGCACAACGCGCTCGCGCGCCGCGGCAGTCGGGCGGCGCCGATCGTCGTGATGGTCCGCAACTACCTCGTGCCGGTCGCGGCCGTGCTCATCCTGATCTCCCAGCCCGGCGCGTGGAGGGACCAGGGCACGTGGCCCAAGGCGATCGCGACGGTCTTCGGGCTGCTGGTCATCCTCGTGGTGATCAACGCGATCAACCACCTGATCTTCCACCGCGCCGAGAAGGGCTCGTGGCGCGACCGCTTCCCGACGATCTTCAGCGACCTGATCCGGTTCGTCTTCATCGTCGTCGGGATCGCGTTGCTGTTCTGGTGGGTGTGGGATGCGGATGTCGCGGGCATCTTCGCTGCGCTCGGGGTGACTTCGATCATCGTCGGCCTGGCGTTGCAGAATGCGGTCGGTTCGATCGTGTCGGGCCTCTTCCTCATCTTCGAGTCGCCGTTCGAGCTCGGCGACTGGATCGTGGCCGATGGGGTGCGCGGGCAGGTCGTGGAGGTCAACTGGCGGGCCGTGCACATCGACACCGGCAACGGCATCGTCGTGACGCCGACGGCGAAGCTGGCCGGGGCGTCGTTCACCAACCTCTCGCGCGGCCCGGAGCCGTTCGCGGCGGAGCGGGAGCTGTCATTCGCGACCGACGACCCGCCCGTGCGCGTGCGCCAGCTGCTCGTCGACGTCGCGCGCGACATCCCGCTGCTCAGCGAGACCCGCGAGCCGACCGCCACGACCCTGGACGGATCGCGCTACCGGGTCACGCTCCCGCTACGGAGCCCGGCCGACGCGAGCGACGCTCTCGACGCCTTCTCGACCCGCGTGTGGTACGCCGCGCGTCGCGCCGACCTGCACCTGGACGGAGACCTGACCGACGACTGGAACTCGGCGAGCCGCCTGCAGGACGCGCTGCACCAGATCGCGCCCATGCTGAGCGTGTCGCCGGCGGATGCCGAGGCCCTCGCCGCGTCGGCGCGGCTCGAGCGGTACTGCCAGGGCGAAGTGATCCTCCGGCCCGGCATTGTGCCCTCGTCCACGCGATTCGTCCTGGCGGGCCGGGTCATGCTCGGTGTGCCGACCGACTCCGGGTTCGTGAAGATCACCGAGCTGGGGCGGGACGACGCCATCGGCCTGACCGCACTGACCCGCACCGGCACCATCTCCCGCGCGATCGCGCTGACCGAGGTCGAGGTGGTGGCCATCCCTGTCACGGTGCTGGACGACATCGTGCGGGCCCACCCGGTGCTCGCCCGCGAGATCGTCCGCGAGAACGAGAACCGCGTCCGGCTCGCCCGCAGCGCGCTCGCCGAGATCGGGGAGTCGCTCGACCCCGGGCGGGCCGTGCTGGGCTGACGAGGACGTTTCGTCTCGCTCCGCTCGCTCGCCGACCGGCGCCTTCGCTCGCTCAACGGGCGGGGCCTAAGCTGGGCGGGTGCGCATCCGGCTCGACATCGCCTACGACGGCACGAACTTCCGCGGCTGGGCCCGCCAGCCCGGGCTGCGCACGGTCCAGGGCTCGCTCGAAGAAGCACTCGCCCGCATCCTGGCGGGTGACCCACGACTTGTCGTGGCGGGGCGCACCGACGCCGGCGTGCACGCCTCGGGGCAGGTGGCCCATGTCGACCTCGACGAGGGTCAGGTGCAGCGACTGCTGCAACGGCACACGCGGGACACGGCATCCGATCCCGTCACGACCCTCGCCGCCCGCCTGCGCGGAGTGCTCGGAGCGTACGCCGACGTCACGGTGTCCGCCAGCAGCCTCGCGCCCGAGGGCTTCGATGCCCGCTTCTCCGCCGTGTGGCGCCGGTACGAGTACCGGCTGGCCGATGCGTCCTCCGGCTACGACCCGATGGAGCGGCATCGCACCACGTACGTCCGCGCGGTGCTGGACGAGTCGGCGATGGATGCCGCGGCCCGGTCCCTGATCGGACTCCACGACTTCGCGGCGTACTGCAAGCCGCGCGCAGAGGCCACGACGATCCGCACGCTGCTGAACTTCGGCTGGCAACGCGACGCCGAGGGCGTCCTTGTGGCCGGGGTGCGCGCCGACGCGTTCTGCCACAGCATGGTACGGGCCCTGGTCGGGGCCTGCGTCGCCGTGGGTGAGGGGCGCCTCGACATCGAAGACATCGCCGAGATCCGCGACGCGGGGGAGCGCACCCCCGAGGTCAAGGTGCTCGCGGCCCGCGGGCTCACGCTTGCCGAGGTGGGCTATCCGACCGACGACCTCCTCTCGATGCGCGCCGAGCAGACCCGCGCCCGCCGCGACCGGGAGTGACCCGGCCGCGGGTCGTTCCGGATCCGCGGCTAGACTGACCGCACGCCGGCCATTGCAGGGCCGCTTTTACCGACTCGGGAGACGCATGAAGGCCGCCCACCGCATCGCCGTGATCGGTGCCCTCGGCCCGCTCCTCGCCGTGGCGCTGCTCGGCTGCGGTCCCGCGCCCTGGGAAGACGGCTCCACGCCCGCGCCGACCGGCTCGGCCAGCGTCATCCCGACTCCCGTCCCGAACGACATGTCCTCCGGGGCGACGCAGCGCACGCTCGTGGCGGGTGCCGTCACCGCGACCGTCGACTACTGGTCGACGCTCAGCATGGACAAGTGGACGGCGGAGGCACTCAAGCCCGTCAGTCTGTCGATGCTCACGACGATCGAACCCAGCGACGGCCAGAAGGTCTACCTGCAGCGCGCCACCATGACGGTGATCCCCTCCTCGCCGACGGAGACGCTCGCAGCGCTGGAGCCGCAGGTCGACGCCGCGACGGTGAGCCCGGGCTATCTCGTGCTCTCGCCGTACAGTTACTCGCAGACCTTCACCGTCGGGCCGGTGCCGGCGGAGGCGACCTACGTCACGCTGCAGTTCACCTACGACTTCCTGGTGCAGACGACGCCGACCTCGAGCGAGTACGCCAAGCAGACCGCGACGGACACCGTCACCGTAGCGCTGGCGCGCTGAGCAGCCGGTCGATCACGGTCGACCCGACCCGCTCCCACCGGTCGCCGCCCTTCTCGCTCGCGAGTGCCGCGGCATCGCGTGCCATGTAGGCCAGGGCTCCGAGCTCGTAGCCGACGGTCGAGGTCTGCGCCCAGCCCGCGCTGGCCGACGGCTGCAGATGGCTTCCTTCGAGTTCGATGCGCGAGATGCGGCGCAGCGCGTCGCGCACCAGATCGCGGATGTCGGCATCCGGGCGCCGGATCAGCACGACGAACCGTCCGACGCTCGGCTGTCCGATCACGGTCCCGGGTGGCAGCGCGGCGCGGATCTCGGTATCCACACGCCGGTTGAGCTCGGCCAGCGCGCCGCGTCCCGCGGTGTCATGGATCTCGCTGGCATCGTCGAGCTGGATGTGGACGAGGGAGCACGGCTCGCCGGTGGCCTGTGCCTGCCGGCACGTGTGCGCGGCCGCGCGCTCGAACGCCTGCCATTCGACGGATGCGCCCGAGCGGCGTGCGGCGAGCAGCGCGTGCACCGGGGGCGCGATCGCGGCGACGAGTGCGCAGAGCAGGTAGAGAATGGCGGCTGCGACGCCGACGAGGCCGACCAGGTCCTCGCTCATCGCCGCGGAGGTGACCGCGGGGTCCACGATTGTGGCCGCGATCGCGGTCAGAGCCAGGAGAGCGGATGCCGTGACCAGCGGGATGAGGCAGGCCGAGCGCGGGCGGGGGAGTCGCCACCATTCGAGCACCAGGAGGGCGGCGAACACCGCCCCCACGAGGGAAGTGCCGCGATGGGCCAGGGCGTCCCACGGCGTGCCGGCGGCTAGTCCCAGGACCCCCGCGGCGATCACCGCGAAGGCGCCGCCGACCCACGGCAGATCCCGGACGCCGCGCAGCGCGCGGACTCCGGACCAGATGAGCACCGGAGCCGCCACCGCGCCGCCCAGGCTGAGGTGGCGCAGGAGATCGGAGTCGAGCTCGGCGGCCACGACCGCGCCGTACGCGGCGACCATCACCAGGGCGAACGCGAACGACCAGTCCAGCGTTGCCCTGCCCGGGTGGGAGAGGAACCCGATACCGATCGCCAGCATCGTCGCCAGGGTGGCGACGGCGGCGAGGGCGACCCCCGCGTAGGGCGTGATCGATAGGAGGATCTCGTTCATCGGTCGTCACCGCCCGCAGAGGCGACGCGAGGGGGTGTCCGCGGCATCGTCACTGTGACGACCGTTCCGACGCCCAGCTCACTGTCGACCGAGAGCGTGCCGCCGTGCACCGCCACGATCTCCCGGCTGATGCCGAGTCCGAGGCCTGTGCCGCTCGCGGTCTCCTGTGCCTCTGCCGTGCGGAAGTACGGCGTGAGGACGTGCGGCAGGTCGGCGGGCGAGATGCCGATGCCGGTATCGGTCACGATCAGCGCGACCGTGTCGTCGGTGAGGACCGAGGTGACGCGCACCGCGCCGTCGCGCGGCGTGTACTTGATCGCGTTGCTGACGAGGTTGTCCACCACTTGCCGCATCCGGAAGCCGTCCCCGGTGACCGGGAGCGGATCATCCAGGTGCAGGTCGAGGGTGACCTCACGCGTGGCGGCCGTCGGGCGGAAGGATCCGACCGAGTCCCGGACGATCTGGCGCAGGTCGATCTCCTCGAAGGACTCGTTCCCTGTCCCGGTCGAGCGGCCGGTGCGGAGCATGCTGCCCGCCATCTCCAGCATCCGCTCGCTCGCACCGAGCATCGTCTCGAGGCGCTCCCGCATGCGGGGCGTGAGGTCATCCGCCTCGAGGGCGAGCTCCGCGTTGCCGATCATCACGGTGAGCGGATGCTTGAGCTCGTGCGACGCGATCGCATTGAGTCGCTCGCGCTCGCGCTGCGCATAGGTGATCGCGGTGACGTCCTGGACGACGAGGAGGGTGCTCGGCTCCTCGTCCTCCGACGAGCTGAGCCGCTTGGCGCTGATCGAGAGCGCGCGCCACTCGCCTTTCGGCGTGAACAGCCACACGCGGGCATCGCTGAACGTCTCGCCGCGCACCGCTCGCGCGAACGGCCGGTCGAGCGGTGGCAGTGGCATGCCGCGTCGGCCGGCGTATTCGACAGACGTGCCCGGCAGATTCGGGTCGATCGGATCCAGCCCGTAGAGGCGCGAGTAGGCGTGGTTGACGGTGAGGACGATTCCGGATGCCGAGAGCCGCGCGACGCCCGTATCGACACCGTTGAGGATCTCGTTGGCGCGACGCTCCTGGTCGGCCCGTCGTTCGGCCGTGGCCTTCAGCCGACGCGCCTGTCGCCGCTGGAGCCTGCGGAAGGCGCGCATCTGGCGCATCGCGAGATGGGTGG
Source organism: Microbacterium sp. Root61 (assembly GCF_001427525.1). Classification (NCBI taxonomy): domain Bacteria; kingdom Bacillati; phylum Actinomycetota; class Actinomycetes; order Micrococcales; family Microbacteriaceae; genus Microbacterium; species Microbacterium sp. Root61. Next base: position 3,332,676 of record NZ_LMGU01000001.1, read on the forward strand.
TGATGCCGATGAACAGGACTGAGAGGAGCACGATGAACAGGCGCAGGGTCACCGCCGGACTCGGCGTGCCGATTGCGTCCACCAGCAGGATCGCGGCGATGACCGCGAGCATGGCGCCCAGCGCTGCGGCGCTGAAGTGCATCGCCACCCACATCACCGGGAACGCCCACAGGTAGCCGAAGCGCAGGTCGGTGTCGCTGGCGACGAGCCCGATGGCCAGCGCGTCGAGGAATGGCACCGCGAGGACCGCCGACTGGGGCAGCCGGATCCAGGGAACGGTGAGCGTGGCCAGGCTGACCACGACGATCGCCAGCACGCCCACCGCGAAGGTCCAACGGGTGAACAGTTCGGGCTGCAGGAACAGCACCAGGACACTGATCGTCAGCACGCTGGCGGCCAGCACCAGCTGTGTCAGCCAGACTGAACGCGTGCGGGAGTCACTCGCGCCCGCGGATGGCGCCTGCGCTAACCCCCCGGTAGCCATAGGGCGAGTCTATGCGGCCCCGCGCATGGGACGTCTCCCCGCGTGCGGGAGCACCCCTTGCGGGATCTTGAGCAAATCCTGCGGGTCTACCCGGCGACCCCGGATCTCCCGTTGCGCTCGATCCGCGAGGCTGGTCCTGCGGCACCGAGAACCCGGGCGTGCGCATACCGAAAACGAAGGCGAACAGCAGTGACCGACATCGTCCCACTCTCCACGACAGACCCCCGACGTCAGGGTGCGCGCCCTGACGTCGCTGCGGAGCTCGAAATCATCCCGCCGGTCGTCGGGTTCCCCGACGACTTCGACGCGGTGCTGGATGACGGCACGGTGCATCGCTCCACGATCGGCTGCGTCATCCCGGCGTACAACGAGGAGGAGTCGATCGCGCAGGTGATCGAGTCGCTGCTCGGCCAGACGCGCGTGCCCGACGTGATCCACGTCGTGGTGAACAACACCTCGGATGCGACGGTGAAGATCGCCTCCCGCTACGCAGGTCCGCACGAGGTCGTCACCGAGCTCGGCGAGCAGTTCACCGAGGTGTTCGTGCACGACATCGGCAAGAACCCCGACAAGAAGGTCGGTGCGCTCAACTACGGCTTCGCCCTCGTCGAGGGCTACGACTATCTGCTGGGGGTCGACGGGGACACGGTCGCCGACAGCCGCGCGGTCGAGTACCTCGAGTCCGAGGCGGTCTCGGACACCCGTATCGGCGGCATCTCCGCCATCTACACGATCGACGACAAGCCGATCAAGGGCGGCATCGCCAGGTTCCTCATCGCCGGCCAGCGCTCGCAGTTCGCGGCCTTCAACCTGCAGAACCTGCTGCGCGGCCGCAACATGGCCGTGCTCGGCGGGCAGTTCTCGATCTTCTCGACCCACGCGTTGCGCGACGCGATGGAGCAGAACCACCAGTCCAGCCCGTGGGTGAAGGACAGTGAGGTCGAGGACTCGCTGCTGTCGCTGCAGATCAAGAGCGCAGGCTATCTGACGAAGATCAGCCCGTTCGCCCGGGCCGACGTCGGCGGAATGACCACGCTGCGCGCGCTGGACGCGCAGCAGGTGAAGTGGACCTACGGTGCGATCGAGCTGATGTGGCCCGGACAGCGCGGCGACACCAAGGGCCAGCCGTTCCACCCCAACCTGCGCATCCGGTGGTTCGAGAACTTCGGGATGCTGACCAACCTCTTCGTGCGCGTCGCGTTCCTGACGCTCCTGGCCGGGTCGTTGTCCATCGGGGCGTTCGTGTTCTCGGCGTGGTGGCTGGTGCCGGTCGTGGTCGCGATGCTGCTCAACCTGCGCATGGCCCTCACGATGAACACCCGCTCTGCCCTCGACATCCTCTTCGCCGTCACCCTGCTTCCCGCCGAGGTGTACATGTGGGTGCGGCTCAGCCACTTCGCCCGCTCATGGACGCGGTTCCTGTCGCGCAAGAAGGTCGACAACTGGGCCATGCAGGCCAAGGCCGAGCGGGGTTCCGGGCTCGGTCACTGGACGCCGCTGATCGTGGTGGTCATCGTGATCATCGCCGCGGCGATCATCTGGTCGATGCTCGGCCCGGTCGTGCAGTCCTCGATCCTGTGGATCGGGTGGCCCATCGTCGGCATCGTGACCGTGCTGCAGACCGTGTCGATGCTGTTCAAGCTGATCCGCCGGCAGCACGGCTTCAAGGTCTGACGTGCTCGGGGCGCGCCTATTCGGCGGTCATGCGGTAGCCGACGCCCCGGACGGTCTCGATGTAGCGGGCGTTGACCGGGGTGTCGCCGAGCTTGCGGCGCAGGTTCGTCATGTGCGCCTCGATCGCGCGCTTGTCGGCGTCGCCGACGAAATAGCTCGTGACGTACGACTCGCCGCGCAGCACCAGGGTGAGGTCGGCCTTGCTGCGCACCCGGCGCTTGGATTCGAGGAGGGTCGCGAGCAGGTCGAACTCGGTGCGCGTCAGGTCCAGCTCTGCGCCGCGCAGCTGGACGATGCGGGTATCGGGCTGGAGCTGCAGGTCGCGGTGGTGCAGCCATTCGCCGTGCGCGCCGTCGACCGGGACCGGCACCGGGGTTTCGGATGCCTCGTCGCGCGGGGCGGCCGGGGGAGCTGCCGAAGCCGGCGCAGACGTGCGGTCCATCACGGCCGGCCGGATGACGGGGTTCGCCACCGTCGTCGGGCGCGCGCCGGGGAACGAGGGGCCGACGCTCTCCTGCATCGGCACTGCCGCATGCCCGCCGGCTGCGGGCACCCGGCGCAGGATCGAGTCGATACGGGCGCGGAGCTCGCGCGGCCGGAACGGCTTGGCCAGGTAGTCGTCCGCACCCGAGCCGAGGCCGATCACGACGTCGGCCTCCTCCTGCATCCCGGTGAGCATGATGATGTACGTGTCGGAATGCGAGGCGCGGATGCGCCGTGCCGCTTCGATGCCGTCGATCCCGGGCATGTTGACGTCGAGCGTCGTGATGAGCGGCTTGTACGTGAGGACGGCCTTCACGCCGTCGATCCCGTTGCCGACCGACACGGTGGAGAAGCCCGCAGACTCGAGGACCTCGGCCAGCAGACGCCGGATATCGGGGTCGTCCTCGATGATGACGGCGGTCTTGAGGACGTCGGCGGGGATGCTCATGAAGGGGGCGAACCTCTCTCGGAACGGCGGCGACCATTGCCCGTGCGCGAGAGCATCAGCCCTGCCCTGGGGGTGCGGGGTCTCTTTGAGACTACACACCGCGCCCTCCGTGCCGCCTCAGTCGACCGGAGCGTCGGATGTCAGGGTGACTGCAGCTCGCGGCCACCAGGTACCGGCTGTCGGCCCGCCGTTGCAGGTGCCGTCGCTTTCCCCTGGCGGCTTGATCCAGAGGTTCGAGTCGACCACGTCATCGTGCACCTCGCCGCCGGGGGAGCCGACGCGCCGTCCGGACGGATTGCACCACTCGCCGTTCGAACCGACGCCGTTGCGTGACGTGTCGATGACGGCGCGGGCACCGGGGAGTAGGGCGGCCAGCGCGTGCGCGTACGCCACCTCCGCGTCGGTGGCGTTGTAGTTGGACACATTCGTCGCGAACCCGCGCACCTGATCGAGCACGCCGACGTCCTCGATCAGCTGCGCCATCTGCTCGGCGGGGAGCCAGGCCGAGTGCCCGCCGTCGAGATAGATCCAGGTGTGCGGGGCAGCGAGCGCCTCCACCGCGCTGCGCAGCTGCGCGCTGCGCTCGTCGGCGTTACCGCATTCCGGGGCCAGAGCGAGGCTGTCCGGTTCCAGGATCAGGATGCTCGACACGTCGGCGTTCTCGCGCAGCACGTCGCCGATGGCCGTCGTCCATTCCGCGTATGCGGCGGGTTCCAACCCGCCCGCAGAGTGGCCGCCGCAGTCGCGCCCCGGCAGGCCGTAGATCACCAGCGCCAGGGTGGCGGACTGCGTGCGCGCTTCGTCGGCCAGCGCCGCGACGCGCGCCGGCACCTGCGCGATCGGGTCGGCCTCCGGCGTCAGCCATACCGCCGTCGGCTGCGCGCTGAGGTAGACGGCCGCGTCGTGCTCGGGTGTCCCTGCCGTCCCGGTCGCGGCCGCCGCGTGCGCCTTCGAGAGAGCGGATGCCACGACCTGTGTGCCGTCGCCCGGAGGCGTCGGCGCACCGAATCCGGCGGGCCAGAGGAGGAGGGCGACGACCACGGCGATCACCGCGACGCCGGCGGCACCGACGATGAGCGCGACGAGTCGTGTCCGGCCGCTGCGGAGCTCGGAGGAGCGCGGAGCGGGGGTCCGCGCCGGGTCGGCGGAAGTCACGAGGGGACTCTACCGGTCCACCGCAGCAGCCCCGCGCGCGGTGCCTCCGGCATCCGTCCGCTATGAGTGTTCTGGGGATCTTGTCATCGTCCCCGCTGCGGGGCGCCGTGGTCATAGGCTGGGGCCGACATGAAGGTCATCTCCTACAACCTCCGCAAGCACCGCGCCGCCGGTGAGCTCACCGATCTGGTGGAGCGCTACAACGCGGACGTGCTGTGCGTGCAGGAGGCGGACACCACCGACCTGCCCGAGCACCTGAGTGGACTCCGGCTGGCGGATGCGACCAACCGCAACCGGCTCGGCCTCGCCGTCTATTACCGCGAGAACACGTACCGTGCCGTGGCCGCGCGGTCGCTCGCGCTGAAGAAGTCGCTGCATGATCGGGTACTCAAACCCGCGGAAGAGCGCCTGCTCGGTGTGCGGCTGCATGACATCGACGATCGCCGGGACGTCATCGTGGCGTCGTTCCATGCGGCTCCCCTCACGGCGCTGAACTCGCTGCGCCGGCACCAGATCCGCACTGCGCTCGCCGAGCTCGGGGAACTGGGCGAGGGGTTGCCGACACTGATGGTCGGCGACTACAACTATCCGGTCTTCAAGGAGAACCTCGGGCAGAAGGTGCGCGAGCAGGGGTACGAGCTGAATCTCAGCGACTCCCGCACGTACACGCGCTACAAGTTCTTCCGCGGCCACTACGACTTCGCGACGTCGGTCGGGTTCGAGATCGATCGCGTCCGCACGCTGCCGCAGGGGCTCAGCGATCACCTGCCGATTCTCGTGACGGCGCGTCATCCCGCGGAGGCCGCGGCCAGGGTGGCCTGAGGCTCAGTCGCTGCGGCGTGTGCGTCGCAGTGTGGCGGCGACAGCGAGCGCAGCACCGGCGAGCACGAGTGCGCCACCGCCGATCCATACGCCCATGGTCGATCCGCCGGTGATGCCCGTGGCGGGCAGCCCGCCGTCGGCGCCGGCGATCGTGGTGGGGGCCGTGCCTCCCGCCGAGGTCGGCGAGACGGCCGCGATGTTGTAGGTGCCCGACGCGTTCGAGGGGAGCGTGATCTTCACGCCCGGGAGCGAGCCGTCGTCGGCCGAGGTGGCGGAGCCGCTGGCCGTGCTGATGGCGAAGCGCAGCATGCCGATGGTGGCGGCGCTGCCGTTCTCGCCCGTGACGGTGATCGCGACGGTCTCGTTGGCCGAGAACGTGTCGGCGGCGCAGGAGAACGTGATCGTGCCGCCCGGAGTCATCGTGGTCGGCGAGGTCGTGCACGACCCGGTCGGCGGGTAGATGCTCGAGGCCTGCGCGGCGGCGGGTGCCAGGAAGACAACGGCGGCGACGAGTGTCGCGGCCGCGATCGCGGTGCGCAGGGAATGTGTCATGACACCTGGAAGTCTAAGGCGCACTGCAGAGGGCGGCAAACGCCGTGTCGCCGCCGATCCGTGGCGTGGACTCGATGCGCAGCTCAGGACCCGTCGGCACCGTGGCGCGGGCGATGATGGTGGCGGTGGCGCTCGCCCCGGGGGCGAGGTCGACCGTGAAGCTCACCACGCGGCGACCGTCGTGCACGCCGCCGCCGAAACCGGGGTCGCCGGTGAGGGTGGCATCGAGGAGTTCGAAGCCCTCGGGGAGGTAGATGTAGCCGACCGTGCGCGCGATGCCGGGCGGCACGTCGAACACGCCACCGCCGGTGATGTAGTCCGGCAGCGCGGCCGCGTCGGCCGGGGCATTGCTGGTGAGGGTCACGGTGAGCTCGGCCGTACCGTGCGCAGCGCCCGCGGCATCCGCCGTGCACTGCGTCCACTCCGCGGCGGAGTCCGCCGTGAGGTAGAAGTCCATCTTCGAGCCGGTGCCGTCGTTGAGGTACACGCCGAACGTCGAGGTCGCATCGTCGGTCACCGGCAGTCCGCCCGCGAGGGTCGTGCCGGCGATGATCGCCTGCTCCTCGGGGTGTGCGCTCCACATCAGCAGGCGGTGCTCGTCACCGGCGCGGGCGAGCGCGGTCACCAGCTCGGTCGGGTTCGCGGTGCCGTCCGACAGGGCGGAGAAGACGGCGGCGGCGGCCGCGGCGAAGAAGAGGTCCTGATCGGCGGGGCGCTGGTACCGCTGGTAGACGTCGTTCAGCAGCAGCGGCACGGCGTTCTCGGTGGTCAGCACGTCGCCGGTCGGCAGCGGCACGGGGCCGGTCGCGGCGAGCATGTACGACAGCACCACCGGGTCGAGCGCGATCACGCCGTCGACCTGTTGGCCGCCGTTCTCGCGCGCCCACATCTCCTTCGCGAGCTCGGCCGAGACGGCGAAGTCGGGCACCTGGGTGACGTTCTGGATCCACTTGCCCGGCCGGTCGCCGTAGATCGCGAGGATCTCGTCCGACAGCGGGAGGACGGATGCCTCGTACTGGGTGAAGTCGCTGCTGGAGCCCTGCGCGGCCAGCGACATCGCGCCGCCGTCGGTGTGGATCACGGCCATCGCGCCGGGGATTCCGCCGAGGGACCGCCACTCGGCGTTGTTCTGGAAGAGCACGAGGTAGTTGCGCGGGCCGTCGGCACCGAGCATCGAGGGCAGCAGGAGTGTGGCGCGGGCCAGGGCGTCGGTGGCGCCGCGGGTCTGCTGCAGCAGACCGTCGACCTCGTCGACGGCGCTGCGCAGCGGAGCGACGAGCGGACGGTGGTCGATCTCGTCGAGGGATGCCGCGGCCTGCGCGATGCCGTCGGCGCCGGTCGTGGCGGCATCCTGCAGCGACACGAAGCCGGCCAGATCGATGCGGCCGGCCTGGGGGCGGAGGGCGTCGAACGAGAAGCTCGATGCGACCTCGACCAGGGGCGCCAGCGCGCTGCCGGCGACGTCGTCGAGGGACGCCGCGATCGTGGAGACGGCGGACAGCTGCGGTCCGGCCCAGGGCAGTCCTTCGGCGAGGCGCCACAGCGGGTCGCTGGTGAGGGACCGGGCGGCGGCGGTGTCGGCGGCGATCGCGTCGATCGCACCGGAGGCGGCGGCCGGGTCGGTGAGCTGGCTGCGGGCAGACTCCGCGGCGGCCTGTGCGTCGCGCAGGTGCCCGTACGCGAGGAAGCCGCGGACGCCGACCCAGACGACCATGACGAGGGTCACGAGGAGGATCGCGCCCAGGACGGCGGCGAAGACGAGGCCTGCCACGCGCGCGGGACGAGAGATCGCGGCACCGGTCATCCGGCCAGCCTATGCGGTCCGGCCGAATGCTCGCCTCGCGCGCACGGGTAGGCTCGCTCGCATCACCGTACGTCGGGGCGGGTTCGAAGGAGGCCGGGATGGCAACGGTCACGCGAAACCTGCGGGTGCAGCTTGCCGTCTACGGTTTCATCCTTGCGCTCATCGCGTTCTGGCCGTCGCCGGTCGATCAGGGTGCGGGTCCGATCCTCCACTCGATCACCGCGGCAGTGCCGTGGCTCACCTACAGCGTGATCGAGTTCAGCGCCAACGTCGTGCTGTTCGTCCCACTCGGGGCGATCCTCGCCCTGGCTCTGCCCTCGCGGCGGCAGTGGGTCGTGCCGATCGCGCTCGCGGTGACGATCCTGATCGAGGTCGGCCAAGCCCTGCTGCTGACCCAGCGCACGCCGAGCGTGCGCGACGTGATCGCCAACACGCTGGGTGCGGCCATCGGACTGCTCGCGGTGGTCGTCATCGAACGGATTCGTCGCGGCATCCCGCACAATTCACAGGAACCTCAGAACCCTCGCTCGTAGCCTGGCGGGGTGACCATTCCGCAAGGTGATCCCACGTTCTCTGCCACCGTTACCGAGATGCGTGCCTTGCGCGACGAGTTCCAGCGGTTCCTGCTGGAGTACCAGTTCGGCCTGGCGGAGGTCGAGACGAAGATCGGGATTCTGCGCGAGGAATTCCTTCACATGCACGACTACAACCCGATCGAGCACGTCTCCAGCCGGGTGAAATCGCCCGACAGCCTCGTCGAGAAGGTGACGCGCAAGGGGATCGATCCGGGGTTCCCCTCCATCAGGGAGAACATCACGGATGTCGCGGGCATCCGTGTCACGGTCAGCTTCGTCGCCGACGCGTACCGCCTCTTCGATCTGCTCACCCAGCAGGACGACATCACCATCCGCACGGTCAAGGACTACATCGCCGAACCGAAGGCCAACGGCTACAAGAGTCTGCACGTCATCGTCGATGTGCCGGTGTTCCTCTCCACCGGCCGGGTGCTGGTGCCGGTCGAGGTGCAGTTCCGCACGATCGCGATGGACTTCTGGGCCAGCCTCGAGCACAAGATCTACTACAAGTTCGACCGTCAGGTTCCGGCACCGCTGCTGGACAGCCTGAAGGATGCCGCCGACACGGCCGCGGCGCTGGACGCACAGATGGAACGGCTGCACCGCGAGGTGCATGCGACGCCGGCGCCGGCGGTGCCTGTCGTCAGCGTCTGAGCGGTGCTCGGCCGCCCCTAAACTACCCACTGTGACTCGAAACCTGTTCGTGCACGCACTGGGTGCGGTGGTCGCGATCCGGCTCACGGGCCTCGAGGATGCCGACGCCGAGGCGGTGCGTCGCGTCTGGGCCGATGCCGTCGCCGACGAGGGCCGAACGGATGCCGTAGCCACCGTGTCGCCACGGGCCGGGGATGACCGTGACGCGATGCTCGTCGACCTCTCGCAGCGCGTGACGCGCGCAGCGATCGAGGCCGTGCGAGGCAAAGCATGGATCCTGCACGCTGCCGGCCTGGCCGCCCCGAACGGACGCGTCATCGTGTTCGTCGGTCCGTCCGGGAGCGGCAAGACGTGCGTCGTGAGTGCTGTCGGTGCGGCGCTGGGACTCGGCTACGTGTCGGATGACGCGGTCGCGATCGATGGCTCGGGGGCGGTGCTGCCGTACCGCAAGCCACTTACGATCTCGGCGGATGAAGCGGCACCCCGGCAGTCGGCGCCGGGTGAACGAGGTATCGGCGCGTTGCCGGACGCGCCCTTGCAGGTCGCCGCGATCGTCCTGCTGGACCGGCGCGACGACGCGGGGGATCTACCGCTGGTCACCCCGGTCGACTTCGGCGATGCGCTCAGCGAACTCGTCGCGCAGTCCAGTCACCTCGCGGACATGGCGGCGCCGCTGCAGACCATGGCGGCGCTCGCAGCCTCCGTCGGCACGGTGCACCGTCTCACTTACCGCAATGCAGACCGGCTCGGGCCTGCTGTCGCGGCGCTGCTGGCCGAGACGCCGACGGCGGTCGATCCGACCGCGTGCGCGGCATCCGCCGCCGTGCTGCGTCCCGCGCCGCCCGAAGAAGGGGTTCCGGTCTACACGCGGGCGCTCACGCTCGATGCGCTCTCTCTCGCCGACCCGGATCGGCTGGCCCTGCTGCACGTCGATCAATACGGGCAGGGGACCGTCCGGATGCTCGCCGGCATCGCGCCCGCGATCTGGCGTGCGGCGGATGCCGCGACCCTCGACGATCTCGTCGCCGCTGTCGTGGCCGAGCATGGCACACCCGGCGAACGGGACGCCGCGGCATCCGTCGTGTCCGTCGTCGACACGCTGCGTCGCGAAGGGGTGCTCGAGGAGCGCCCGCGGTGGGCCATCCGGGAGAGCGCCGTGTGGACGGATCTGCACGATCGCGTCGTCGTGCTCGTCCCCCGTGGTGGTGGGGTGGTTCCGCGCGCGCTGGAGGGATCGGCCGCCGCGGTCTGGCTGTCGCTCGTGGACGGCGCGGGCAGCGTGCGCGACATCGTCGAACCGCTCGCGGCCCGGCTCGAGGCCGATCCCGCCGCGGTCGGTGCCGAAGTGTCCGCGCTCCTCGAGTACCTCGAGGACGCGGGAGTGGTCGCGCGCCTGTCCTAGGGGTGCGTCACTTCACGGTGCGTCACGCGACGTCGACGCGGAGCTGCGCGAACCGCGACTCCGCCACGAAGACCGCGTCGCTCGTGTCGGCCGGGAAGGTCGCGGAGGCCTCCAGCCGCACGGTGTAGGTGCCGGGCTCGAAGTCGGTCTCGGAGTACATCACGACGTCGGTGCTCGATGACGACACGACCGACTGCGCCCCGATGCCGAGCAGGCTGCCCACGCCCTCGTGGACGGCGGTGATGCGCCAGTTGAGGATCGCCGACAGCGGCGCGCCCGACGGAGGCCGCCCGGCCGCCCACCAGCCGTCGAACGCGTACTCGAGGCGCAGGCGTACGTCCAGCGACCCGGGCGTGCGGCTGACCGCGGTGAGCTCGGGCACGCCGATCACCTGTGCCCGCCATGATCCGGAGACTGCGACATCGGGTGCGGCGGTCGCGAAGACGAGCGCCGGTGCTCCCCAGACCCCCGCCTGGATCAGCTCGTCGCGGTCGAGCCGTTGCGCGGGCGCACCACGCATCATCGATGAATCGGACATGAGACCCTCCCCAGGGGTTGTGCGGCGTACCGCACCTCTGCCGTGCCGAGCGGCCCCCAAGGCCGCCCCGAACGAGGCTTGCGCTCCGTTCGTCGGTCAGCGTATCAGCCGGCCGTTCGCCGGTATACAGCTGTCATGCAGGGTTCTCAGCGGTCGTCGCGCGGCCGGATCGACGCCCACATCGCGCGGACCTTCACTCGCATCGGGGCCTCGCGTCCGGCGAGGCGCCAGGACGATGTGCGCGGCGTCCCTGCGCCGGTCTGCTCGCGCCACTCCTGCAGCGCCGGCGAGGAGAGGTCCGTGGCGGGCGTGTCGACGTGGATCCCCAGGCGCGGCAGCACGGTGTCCAGAGTCGCGGTGCAGCCGGTGGCCAGGGCGACGGCGCCCGCGTGGGCGCGCTCCTCATCGGTGAACGGAACCCGTACGAGTTGCTCGAGCTCATCCGCATGACCGGTGTTCGTGCTCGACCCGCGCAGCGAGTGCAGGGCGAGGATGAGGATGCCGCTGACTCGGTCGGGTACCCGGCAGGGGCGGTGTGCGAACGACATCTTCTCGTGCCGGGCCCACAGCTCGTCGAAGACGATCGCGGGGTCGTAGAGGAAGCCCGGGTAGAGGCTGTGCACGTCGAGGTCGCACGGCCAGTCCTGGTGCCGGTAGACCTGCGTGTGCAGCGTCGTGCGACCGGGTGACGGCTGCGGTCGCACCTTCCATCCCGCCGCGGCGATGACGCTGCACAGCTCGTCGTATCGCTGCGGCTCGACGAGCACCTCGACGTCGTGCGACGCGCGAGCGTCGCGGAGGCCGTGCCGCTCCAGTGCGGGTCCCGTGACGAACAGCACGCGGATGCCGCGGCCGTCCGCGAGGGTCTGCACCCACGCGTGACCGAGCTCGACGGCCTCGTCGAGCTCCAGTGCGCCTCCGCGATCGCACATCCGGCGGCGCCTAGGGGCGGCCCATGCCGTAGTACGTCCAGCCTGCGGCCCGCCAGGCGGCGGCATCCAGGCAGTTGCGTCCGTCGATGATGATGCGACCGGCGGTGAGCGCGGAGACGTGCTCGGGCGGCATCTGGCGGCGGTATTCGTCCCACTCGGTGACGACGATGACGGCGTCGGCATCGCGGAGTGCTTCGTCGCGGTCTTCGACGTAGGTGAGCTGCGGGTGGCGGCTGCGGGCGTTCTCGATCGCGGCGGGATCGGTGACGGTGACGTTCGCCCCGAGGCCGCGGAGTCGCACGGCGACGTCGAGGGCGGGGGAGTCGCGGATGTCGTCGCTGTGCGGCTTGAATGCGGCGCCGAGGACGGTGATCTTCTTCTCGAACACCGTCCCATCGAGAGCAGCGACGGTCAGATCGACTGCGCGGTCGCGGCGGCGCAGGTTGATGGCGTCGATCTCGCGGAGGAACGCGACGGACTCGCCGCGGCCGAGCTCCTCTGCGCGGGCGGAGAAGGCGCGGATGTCCTTCGGGAGGCAACCGCCGCCGAAGCCGATGCCGGCGCCGAGGAAGCGGCGGCCGATGCGGGCGTCGTGGCCGATCGCGTCGGCGAGCTGGGTGACGTCGGCGCCGGTGACTTCGGCGATCTCGGCCATGGCGTTGATGAACGAGATCTTCGTCGCGAGGAACGCGTTGGCGGCGACCTTGACCAGCTCAGCGGTGGCGAGGTCGGTGACGATGAACGGGGTGCCCTTGGCGACGGCCGGGTGGTAGACCTCGCGCAGGGTGGCGGCGGCGCGCTCGCCGGCTTCGCCCGCGGGCACGCCCACGACGAGCCGATCGGGGTCGATGGTGTCCTGGACGGCCCAGCCTTCGCGAAGGAACTCGGGGTTCCAGACAAGGGTCGCGCCGGTGGCTTCGACGCGAGGGGTTAGGTCGGCCGCGGTGCCCACCGGCACGGTCGACTTGCCGGCGACGAGGTCGCCCGGGTTCAGGTACGGGAGGAGACCGTCGATCGCGGCGTTCACATACGTGAGATCGGCGGCGTAGCCGTCCTTCTGCTGCGGGGTGCCGACACCGACGAAGTGCACGGTCGCCCCGGATGCCTCGGCCATGTCCGTCGTGAAGCGCAGGCGGCCCGACTGGATGCCCTCAGTGAGGATCTCCTGCAGTCCGGGCTCGAAGAACGGTGCTTCGCCGCGGGAGAGCTGCTCGACCTTTCGTGCGTCGACGTCGATGCCGATGACGTCGTGGCCGATGGACGCCATGGCAGCCGCGTGGACGGCGCCGAGGTAGCCACAGCCGATGACAGAAAGACGCATGGGGAACTCCTGCGAGGTTTGGGGGAGGGTGTCTTGGGGGAGACATGTCTTGGGGACTGTCCCTTACTACCAGAGTCTCATTGCGACTGATGCACGGGGATGTTGCCGACGAGTTCGAAGGGAGTGCCGGTAGGCGCTTTCGACTCGCTGCGCTCGCTCAATGACACGGGGGCGGCGCCGGTCGATGAGCGGGGTGACACGTGCCTCAGGCGGCGTAGTCGTACCGACCGCGGGCCCCGCGGCGAGGGGTTCGGTCGAAGTCGACGTGTGTCGGCGGGATGAACCAGACCGGCGCAGTCACTCCGGGACCGTCGATGCGGATCTCCCACCCGTTGTCGTGGATCCGATGATGACAGGATTCGCAGAGCAGGATGCCGTTCGCGAGGTCGGTGGGTCCGGCATCCCGTGCCCACCATCGGATGTGATGGACCTTGGTGTGTCCGGGTGGGGCGCCGCACATGGCGCAACCACCGTCGCGTTCGACCAGGGCGAGGCGTTGGGCTGCGCTGAAGAGGCGTCGGGTGCGACCGAAATCGAGGACTTCGCTGTCGCCGCCGAGCACACACGGGATGACTCCGCCGCCGGCTGCCATACGCCGTGCGGTTGCGGCGGAGACGGGTGCGGCGACCCCGTCGATGGTGGCGTGGCCGGTGCCGTCTACGAGATCTTGGAGTGTGATGCGCACCACCACGGTCGCACCCTGCACCGGTACGTCGCGGTGAGTGCAGCCGAGCACGTGTTCTGCGATGAGGGTGAGCGCGTCTGCCTGCATCTGAGGGATCGTGCGGCGCACGGCATCCATCGACTGCGCGGCGTCGGGGTCGTCGTGCGCCGCCCGCAGTTCGGCGGTGACGATCGCCTCGATGGCGGTCTTGACCGGCGCGCCGTGCTCGGGATCGACGCGCAGGGTGAAGACGAGCATGCCGCTGCGCTCTTCGCGGATGTGCAGTGACCGCTCGCTGCGCAGTTCGTCTTCGCGGGGGGCGACGCCGTCGGGATCGAGCCAGGCTTCGGCGCGCGTGATGATGCGGGCGAGTTGGTCGATCGACAGACCGGGAGCCTGCGCGACGAGGGTCTGTTCGGCGCGGTAGACGGCGTCAGGGCCCGCGCGGAGCGCGACACGATCGAGCATCGTGATGATTGCGGATGCCGTGGCCGCCCCGATCGCGCCGCCTGCGAGTGCGTCCGCCACGTGCGGATGCCGCGCGGGAGCCTGCTCGCCGCTGAACATCTGCCGCGGAGCCGTCGCTTCGCCGACCTGCACCAACCGGGCGGCCTCACCGTTGGTCGTACCGAGGGTGGCCGCCAGCATCGCCGTAGGTGAGCGATAGCCGAGCTCTTTGGCCAGCGAATCGCGGCCCAGCTCGGGGCGGGACTCGCGGGCGATCTCGGCGGCGATGCGCGACTGTGCGGAATCGATGACTCGCCGAGCCCGTCCGAGAGCGTCATTGAGGCGGGCGAGATCTTCACGTCGTGGTGAATCGCCGGCCGGCCAGGCGGCGCGCACGTCTTCGACGATGTCGTGAATTTCGTCGAGCGGGTTGCGCATGGTTCATGATATCAGAATTAGGAAGACATTAGAAGTCATCTTCTAAAAGGGACCGAAGAAATTGGTGTCACGACTGAGTGAGTTCAAGATATTCGGAGTCAACATAGAATATTTGTGCGCAGAGGATCTAGGGCAGACGGAGGTGTTTCGGCCGGCTTCGCTCCCGCAACGGCCCGCGGCAGCTCTCACTCCGGCGGCAGGGCCGATCGCGTTCGATTGATGGATCTCCACCGGAAACATTGACCCGCTACGCTCCCGCGCATGGCGACCAAACGACGCAAGAAGCGGATCGCACCGATCAGCCCGGTGTGGGGGTACGCGATGCTCGCGGTGGTGACGGCGATCTGCGGAGTGCTGGTGTTCGTCGCCCTCCGCCATTGACGCCCGTCTAGGCGGTGAGCTCGCGCAGCAGCATCCCGAACGCCCGCATCTCCGCGAGCACGTCATCGCGAAGCGACGGGTCAAGGCGTTCGTCCCATCCCGCGAGGCAGGCGTAGGCGACGGTGCGCGAAGGTCCTTCGACGAAGCCCACGTCGACGCGCACGCCGGCATCGGTGCCGGTCTTGTTGATTACCCGGAAGCCGCGATCGGCGAGCGTGTGTGCGAGGGGATCGAGTCCGAACGCGCCGACGACCATGCTGAGGTCGACACCGTCGCCCAGCCAGTCGCAGACCTGGGCCGTGACGTCCGCGTCGATCCCATCGGCGGACGCGAGACGGGCGAACAGCTCGGCGTACCCACGCGCCGTCCCGGTGCTGAGGGTGACCGGATCCACCGGATTCCGCACATCGCGCAGGATGTCGTGCAAGAAGACATCGCGGATGTCGAGGCCTTCCGCCGTCGCCGCGATCTGCTCGATGCCACCCAGGCGGCGCAGCAGCACGTTGGTCGCCCAGTTGTCCGATACCGCACCGACGAGCCGTGCGACGTCGCCCAGGGGCAGGGTGTCGGTGGCGAGATGCTGCCACAGGCCGGAGTCGGCGACGGGGGCCACATTCGTCCGGCTCAACGGTTCGGCGAGGGTCGCCCCGCCGCCGGACACCGCGCGAGCTGCTTCGAGCAGCACCAACACCTTCGCCGCGCTCGCCGAGGGGAGCACGGCATCCGCTTCCCATGTGCAGAGGTCTTTACGGGACCCGCCGACCTCGATCGCGCACACGCTCCAGCGCACTCCTCGCGAGGCCGATGAGGTCAGGAATCGTGGAAGCGCCATGTCGCGTCGACGGTATCAGCGGAGCACAGAGCCCCGCACCCGGTTTCATCGCGGCATGCTCGACGATCGCGGTGCCCCGCATACAGCCAGCCTGAAGATCGCCTCAGGGTTTTACCCAGTCCGCTGAAGATATCCCCCAACGGTGATCGCACTCGCTCCACACCCCATAGGTTCGAAACGAAGCAGCATCAGCGCGTGCATGAACACGAGGTCGCTGCACTCGAATCGGGGGACGAGAGCCATGTCAGACTCATCTATCGACGCGCCTGTCGCGCGTCGCAGGCGTCAATGGGGAACGGAGCGCGCGAAGGCGCCGCTGCCGGCCGTGCATCCCCGGCCGTCCAACACGAAGCTCATCTGGGGTCGTGTGGCGATCTGGGTGACGGTCGCGATCTGGATCCTCTACGTGCTCACCGTCGTGGTCACGCTGCTGATGGCGGGGGCGTTCGATACGACGTGGCGCGTGATCGAGGCGGTCTCATACCTCCTTGTCGTGACCTTCCTGATGTTCTCCGCCCTGATGTATCTGGTGGCTCGGCAGGGTGCGTTCCAGCGATTCCGCACCCACAAGCGCGCCGCGCGTGCGGAGCTCGACAGGCACTTCTCGACCCCGCACGAGGTCTTGACCGTGCTGGTTCCCTCCTACGCCGAGGAGCCCGGCGTCGTGCGCAAGACGCTCTGGTCGGCCGCACTGCAGGAGTACCCCTCCCTGCGGGTGGTGCTGCTGATCGACGACAACCCGATTCCGACCGATCCCGAAGTCGCCGAAAAGCTCGCCGAGACCCGTGGGTTCGCCGAGCAGATCATGACCGCCCTGGATGAGCCGGCCGAACGCTTCTCGGACGCGCTGATCGCGTGCGAGCACCAGATGCTGGTGTCGGGTGCACTGGATGGGAACGCCATGGTGCGACTGGTCGAGGAGTACCGGTTCGCCGTGGAGTGGCTGCGCGACATGGCCGCGGCCGAAACGCGCGATGACCACGTCGACGACTTCTTCGTCGATGAGGTCATCCTGGGGCTGGCCGACGATCTCGAGTCCACGGCGTTCGCCGTCGGCGCCGCGATCGAGGCATCCGAATCCATTCCCGATGACCGCATTCACGAGCTGTTCCGTCGCCTCGTCTGGATCTTTCGTGCCGAACTCACGCAGTTCGAGCGCAAGCGCTACGCCTCGCTCTCGCACGAAGCCAACAAGGCGATGAACCTGAACTCGTACATCGGTCTGCTCGGCGGGCGGTTCGCCGAGCAGGAGACCCCCGACGGTCTGATGCTGCGTCCGGTGCCCGCCGCCCAGCCCGCCGATCTCGACGTGCCCTACTCGGAGTTCGTACTGACGCTCGATGCTGACTCCGTACTGCTGCGCGACTACTGCCTGCGGCTCGTGCACTTCCTCGAGCAGCCCGAGAACCTGAAGGTGGCGGTCACACAGACGCCCTACTCGTCGTTCCGCGGAGCCCCGACACGCATCGAGCGGCTTTCGGGGGCGACGACCGATGTGCAGCACATCCTGCATCAGGGCATGACGGCGCACAACGCGACCTTCTGGGTCGGCGCGAACGCGGTGATCCGCATGGAAGCGCTCGATGACATCCTCGAGATCGACACGGTCGACGGCTTCGAAGTGCGCCGGTACGTGCAGGACCGCACGGTCATCGAAGACACCGAATCGAGCGTCGACCTCGGGGAGCACGGCTGGACCCTCATCAACTATCCCGAGCGGCTCAGCTACAGCGCGACTCCGCCCGACTTCGGCTCGCTCGTCGTGCAGCGTCGACGCTGGGCGAACGGTGGCCTGCTGATCCTGCCGAAGTTCTGGAAGCAGGTGCGCCAGCGCCGCCAGATGCTCAAGCCTCTGGGTATGGGCGAGATCATGGTGCGTGTCAACTACATGGCATCGATCGCGTGGGCGAGCTTCGGCCTGGTCTTCCTGCTGATCTACCCGTACGACAGCCGGCTGGTCAGCCCGCTGGTGCTCGTCGGTGCGCTGCCGTACTTCCTGGCGATGGCCAGCGACCTGCACTACTCGGGGTACAAGCGAACCGACATCTTCCGCATCTACGGGTTCAACCTGATCATGCTGCCGGTGAATCTCGCCGGCGTGTTCAAGTCGATCCAGCAGGGCCTCACGGGCACGAAGATCCCGTTCGCCCGCACCCCGAAGGTGAAGGACCGCACGGCGACGCAGCTGCTCTACGTGGTCGCACCGTACGTGATCGTCTTCTTCTCGGCCTTCGTCGCCTGGCGCAGTTTCGTCGACGGTGCGTGGGGAACGCTCGCGTTCTCCACCATCAATGCAGTGCTGGGGTCGTGGGCGATTCTCGCCAACATCGGCATCCGCAACTCGATCATCGACATCTGGATCGGCTTGACCGACTGGATGTGGGTCGACGCGACACCCGCATCGCGTGACGCGAAGATCGAGGCCGAAGTCGACTGGCGCAGCACGCTGCACAACGGCCATGCCGCACCCGGCGAGACCACCCCGACGGGCGCTGCCCCCAGACGCAGGACCCGCGAGAAGGCGAGCGCACAGTGAGTACGGCATCCAAAGGACGACACCCGGGCAAGCGTCTCTCGCCGTGGCGGGTGCTCACAGGGGTCGCCGTGGTGCTGGCTGTGGTCGCCACCGCGGTGGCCGTGCCGCTCGTGCTGGACCGCCGCGCCAACGCCGAGGACGTGGTGGTCGCGGGACCGCGATGGTTCGGCGGGTACTTCGATGTGACCGCCGCCAAGGTGTCGGACATGCCGACCTCGAACCTCGAGGCTCCCTCCAACGTTGTGCTCGCGTTCGTGGTCGCCGAGGCCGCCGATAGCTGCGTGCCCACCTGGGGCGCGGCATACGACCTCGACGCGGCGAGCCGTGAACTCGATCTCGACCGCCGCATCGCCCGCATGCGCCAAGACGGCGCCGACGTGGTCGTATCGTTCGGCGGTGCGCTGAACACGGAGCTGGCTGCGGCCTGCGCGAAGGTCGACGATCTGGTCGGTGCCTATGGTGCGGTCATCGACCGCTACGACATCTCCATGATCGATCTCGACGTCGAGGGCGCCAATCTCACGGATGACGTCGCCGGCTACCGGCGGGCCCAGGCGGTGGCGGAGCTGCAGAAGCAGCGCCGCGCCGACGGAGAAGACCTCAAGGTCTGGCTGACGCTGCCCGTTGCGACCTACGGTCTGCTCGACGACGGCCTTGCGGCTGTGAAGCAGATGCTCGTGGCCGGAGTCGACCTCACCGGCGTCAACGTGATGACCATGGACTACGGCACCGATCTCGGGGGCAAGTCGATGGCAGAGGCGTCGATCGACGCGCTGAATGCGACGAACCAGCAACTTGCCGACCTCTATGCCGCGAATGACGTGCCACTTCCGCCGCAGGGCGCGTGGGCGGTTCTCGGCGCCACGCCGATGATCGGTCAGAACGACGTCGTCGATGAGGTGTTCACGATGAAGGATGCCGCCAAGCTCAACGCATTCGCGGTGTCGCACTCGATGGCGCGCATGTCGATGTGGTCGCTGAACCGCGATCGCACGTGCGGGCCCAACTATCCCGACGTCACGGTCGTCTCGGATGCCTGCAGCGGTGTGCCGCAGGGAGGCGACAGCTTCGCCGCGGTTCTCGCGGCAGACTTCGACGGACGTCCGTACCCGACAGCGACGCCCACCCCGACCGGACATCCGACCGTGGTGCCGACGGATGATCCCGAGACCGCCCCGTATCCGATCTGGTCGCCCGATCTCGCCTACTCCGCGGGGGTGCGAGTGGTCTGGGGCGGCAATGTGTACGCGGCGAAGTGGTGGAGTCAGGGCGGTGCGGAGCCGAATGACCCGACACTGAGCGCGGATCAGACACCGTGGACGCTGGTGGGACCGGTGCTGCCGACCGATGAGCCGTTCGCCCTGCCGACTGTGCCTGCCGGAACCTACCCCGACTGGTCGGTCGATCAGGTCTACGAGAAGGGCGCCCGGGTGGTTTACGCAGGAACGCCGTTCGTCGCCAAATGGTGGACGCGAGGCGACAACCCTTCGATCGGCATCACCGATCACGACCGTTCGCCGTGGGAGCTGCTGCCGGTCGGGGACGCCCCGACCACCGAGTGAGTTGAAACCGTCGGGTCGGCTACGGCGTCAGTCGGTAGCCGACCCCGCGGACGGTCTCGATGTAGCGGGGCTCGGTGGGGTTGTCGCTGAGTTTGCGCCGGAGATTGGCCATGTGCGCCTCGACGGCGCGCTTGTCGGCCTCGCCGACGTAGTACGACGTCGCCTGTTCCTCACCGCGCAGCACCAGGGTGAGGTCCGCCTTGCTGCGCACCCGTCGCTTCGACTCCACGAGGGTCGCGAGCAGGTCGAATTCGGTGCGGGTCAACTCGACCTCGCGGTCTACTACCAGCACCGTGCGGGTGGCCGGGTTGACGCGCAGGTCGTGGTGGCTGACCCAGTGGTTCTCGTCGCGAAGCGGAGCGGTCGAGCTCGCGACGGCAGCAGCACTGGGGAGCGGATGCCTCGTACCCGGGGTCGACGCGGGCGTGGGCGCGACAGCATCCTCAGTGGCATCGGTCGACGTCGGTGGGCGCTCGAGGCGGGGGCGACGCAGCATGGCTTCGATGCGGGCGCGCATCTCGCGCGGCCGGAACGGCTTCACGACGTATTCATCGGCGCCTGCGCCGAGGCCCAGTACGATGTCCGCCTCGGTGCCGAATGCCGACAGCATGATGATGTAGGTCGTGCTGTACTTGCGGATCCGTCGCGCGGCTTCGAATCCGTCGATGCCGGGCATGTTCACATCCAGCGTGGTGACCAGGGGCTGATGGATGCGAACGGCTTCGACGCCGTCGAGTCCGTTGTCCACGGGGATCGTGCGAAAGCCTGCGGCGTCGAACAGCTCGATCAGCAGCGCGCGAATGTCCGGGTCGTCTTCGACGACAACGGCGATCAGCCGCTCATCGGGGGAGTCAGTCATGGGAGTCGATGGGCCTTCGTCATGATGCACGGGGGTGGTGCTCGGGGAGGCGTATCTGGGGGAAGGGCGCTGACTTCGGGATGCGCCTACTTCAGCCTACCTGTAGCACCTGAGTGCTCTCCCGTGATTACGCCGCTCCGGCGAACGGCGTAGGTTGTGGTCATGGACGGGATCGAGCAGTTCGCGACGCAGCTGGAACGCCTTACGGGCGACCCCATCGCCGACGCAGTGCCCGGGTTCGTGCGCGTCGTTTCGGTGAGCGAGCCGAAGGGACGCTTCGGCTACCAGGAGTGTGCGCTCGAGCTGATGACCGAAGCTTCGGGTGTGGCCGAAACCCTCGTGCGCACCGAGATCGTCACTCAGCGCAAGTACTGGCCGGAGGTGGGTCAACGCCTCCCCGCCCGAATCTCGACGACCAAGCCCGGACGGGTGGACGTCGATTGGGATGCGCTCGGGCGGGCTAGCGCCTGAGGCGGGCGGTCACCGGTGCGGCGGCTCATCGCGGCCGCGGTGCCCGATGACGCGCGCGATGAGCAGTGCGACGGCACCGCCGACAACGATCCATCCGGCAACGCCGAGCGCGATCCATCCCAGTGCTTGCATGTGCGCGTTTCCCCCAGCAGCTCCCCAGCGGCTCTGCTGAGCACCCTACGCCAGGTTGCTGCGGAGTGAATGTGCGCTCGGTGCCTACCGGATGTCTCCGAGTCGCAGCGCGTAGGGGATCACTTCAACCCCATGGCAAGGTCCGAAATCATGCGCGAACGTTCCTCTACGAACCCGCATTGAAGCGTGCGCGGCTACGGCGAGAAGTCTCCACGGGATGGTGGACTTTGGCTAGCGCACCCGCAGGTATGTTTCTGTAGGTCGACGGTCCGAAACGGGGACGATCGTCTCCTCGGGGTGGTCCCCGATCGCGATGAACATGATAATTTCCTCGGACGGATCGATGGAGAGCAATCGCTGCACCGCGTCGCGATCGCGTGCGTAGAGGCACGCATTGAGTGGTACCGCCGCAAGTCCCTCCGCCTCCAGCCCATAGAGCACCGACATCGCGTAGAGCCCTCCGTCGATGAATCCCTGATTGCGCTCGACCGGGCTGATGAAGACACTGTTCGACACGGTGACGGCCAGCAATACTTCTGGCATCTGCCGGTAGCTGAAGCCGCGCTGATGTGTGAGAACCTGCCGAGCCAAGTCCTTGTCCTCGGTCCAATAGACGCGCCATCCCTGTCGATTGCACACAGACGGCGTCTTCTCCGCGTTCCGCAAAGCGTTGGTCACTTGCTCGGTCGCGATCGGTGCTCCGGAGAAGTCCCGAACACTGGAACGTCCTTGCGCAAGGTCGAAGAATCCCTTCGTCGCATTGCTCGCTTTGTCGGCTCGTCGGACGGACTTCACCCCTGCCGCTCCGTAGCTTGCCGCGGATGGCGGTGTGAGGAATGCAGGGTCGACGATCTCTGCGAGAAACCCAATGGCGTCCTCGTGGGTGGCGTGCCGCTCGCGGTAGCGCTGCAGAATCGACAGCCCTTGCGTAAAAGCGAACGAAGACTCATCGAACCCGCGCTGCGTGTAGACCACGAGCGCATCGTTGAGATTGCGCAGTGCCTTGCGTCCCCGACCCGGCCGCCAGTCGTCCGTCTGCGCGAGCCCCTTCTCCAACGCATGAACGTTGTACATGATGCGTCCGACGAGTTGCTCGTAGCCGGAGTCGTACGTGGACAATGCGGAGTAGCGCCAGAAGCGCGCGTTGTCCCGGAAGGCGTGAACGCTCAGCCTTCCGGCCTGAGCTACTCGCTTTGCTGCCTGCTTCGGCCTGCTCGCATTGATCTTCACCGGCTCTGCTCCACGTCTGACCGCGACAACACACTCGACAGATAGTCGATGGATCGGACCTGCTCGCGCTCCCTGATCAACCGGGTTTCGGTGTAGTCGATCGGTCGATCGAGGAGGCCGGCCAACTCGTCATCGCCTCGCAGCGCACGGTCGCCCAACTCGAGGATGTCCAGGAGGAATCCCAGCTTCTCCTCGTTCCCGTACCCGTGTCCGGAGCTCGTGCGGATGATCGCCGCGAACGGCACCTCGTTGATGATCGAGAAGATCGTGCCGTGGAAGGTGTCTGTGATGACCGCAGACGCGTCGCGGAAATAGGCGAGAAGCGTGAACGGATCACAATCCACGAACTCGTCCGCGGATGACTGCAACCCGCCGAAGGCGAGCACGCGAGCGTGGATGCTGTCGGCATAGCGGCGCACGGCAGCGTTCTCGTCAGCGGTGAGTCGGCCTGAATACCCATACACGATGACGTACTTGCCGGGATGCTGGCGAGCGGTGGGGATGAGCGGGTCAGAGGCGAAGTCATAAACCAGCGTGGGATCGAGATGGATCTCAGCGGCCCGTCCGGTGAGCGACTCGACGACGTGCGCCGAATTTCGGTCGCGGACGGAGATCGCGGCGAACTCCGAGAAGTCGTCTGCGAGTTGCTCGCGGATGCCGGCGGCATCGATCTTCGCCAACGTGGTGTTGCCGAAAGAACCCGCGTACGACACCACACGTTGAGCGGGGGAGTTGTGTCCGAAGAGGTCGCGCGAATACCCGACGTTGATGTTGCTCTGCACGCAGTTGAAGACCTCGTCACTGCCGATGACTTGCAGGTCGATTCCGAGATCGCGATTGCGATCGGCCGTGATGCCGATGGCGGGGAAGTACTTCACCGCGTAGGTGCGCTTGTGGTTGAAGAACCGAAGCTTGTCTCTCAGCTTGGCGTCGACATCGCCATACTCGCGAAGCTTCGACAGGATCCGCCGGATTCGGCCCTGCGGCTTCGAGGGCTCTGCCTCCGCGCTGATCAACGGCGTGCCGGGCTCGTAGTCGATGAAGCCCACCTCGGCCGCGGGCTGGACGCCTTCGATAAGGCGCCGCAGCGCATAAGCCTGCAACGACGAACCATAGTTGTAGATCCGTTGCATCGACATGATGCCTACTGACGCCACGTACGCCCCCCTGTCATTCGATCGCTCGGAAGCGGCGCCCGGCTCGACGCTGGGGGCGGCCCGCACAACTTCAGCCTATCTGTCAATTGCGTCTCGCAACGGGTGTGTGGTCAGGCGGCGACCAGCCGACTCCTAAGCTTGCAGTGTGACTGAATCCCGCGGGGCACTACAGCGCCCAGCCCGAGTTCGAGTTTCGTTGCTTGACGTGGAGGTGACGCCGCTTTCAGCGAGTGAGACGGCCGCGATCGTGCTGGAATGCGCGCGTGCGGGCGAGGGCATCGTGATCGGCAATCTCAACCTCCATGGCGCATACGTCTTTCATACGAATCCGGAGTTCCGCGAGTTCTGCGAGTCCAGCGACCTCGTTCTGGTGGATGGTGCGCCGATCGCTTGGGCCGGCCGGATCCCGACGACCCTGCGGGTGGGAAGCACTGACTGGATCGACGTTCTGATGCCGATTGCCGGCGGGCTTCGGATCCTTGCGATCGGTGGTACCCCGGACTCGTCTCGCCGGGCAGAGCTCCACATGCGCGAGCACTTTCCCGACGCCGATTGGACAGGTGTCGACGGCTACCGAGGGACGGAGATGGGCAGCGAGTTGCGGGCCAAGATCGCCCAGGCGCAGGTTGTCCTCGTCGGGATGGGAATGCCCCTGCAGGAGCGCTGGCTCCTGCAGCATCGCGACCTGCTGGAGGGAAAGGTCGTCGCGAACGTGGGCGGCTGCTTCGACTACTACGCGGGCGTGCAGCATCTCGCGCCGCGCTGGATGGGACGCTTCGGCATCGAATGGCTGTATCGACTCGCGCGAGCTCCGCGGAGACTGGCCAATCGCTATCTGATGGAGCCCTTCAAGCTCGCTGGAGTGCTGATCCTGCGGCGTGCGGAAAGCCGCCGTGCTGCGGCAGAGAGCTGAGCGAGTCGCCGTACCCGGCACGGAACTCCTGAGCCCGGCACGGACGCCGCGCCGGTCAGCAGGCTAGTCAGTTGATTGCCGGTGGCTAGCTATGCGAGTCTGTGCGGCCATGACGCTTGCATTCCGAGGCCGACTCGGGAGCGGTTGACTCTCGGGGTCGGTGTTGGATCTTCTTGGAATGCTGAGGGCCGCGACAATACCCACCAGCGGCCAGAATGCGCCCGGCAGGCCTTTGTTGGTGAAGCTGATTGCAGTGAAGCCGATGGCCACGTTTGCGAGAAACAGCCACCACACGGGGGTAGCGATCCAACTCGAACCCCTGTTCTTCAGCCCGCGCCACAGTACAACGGCGATCGCGATCAGGAGCAGTACCAACGGGACGAGGCCGACAATTCCGCTCGTCATGAGCGTCGCGAACCATTGCGATTCCGGGGATGTCCACACCAATCCAGTGGGAACCGTCCGATCGGGATCAAGCGCATCTGATCGGCCGAATGTCGCGTCGTAGACCTTGGAGCCCCAGCCGGTGACCGGGCGCTCAAGAATCGTCGGCACGGTCTGCCCGATCCACACGTACGCCCTGTAGCCGATCGTGTTAGGGACCCACTCGGGTATCCACTCAACGAAGCGTGTGCGACCGTCGAACTGTTGACCGATCCGCTCGCTGATGAGAGCGCCGAATATCGCGGCAGCGGCAAAGCCAGCGACGCACAGCGCGGCGAGCATGCCAGGGCGAATTCCCAATCGGCGGAGTGTTCCCAGCAGGATCACCACGAAGGCAATTGTCGTGCTGAACGTGAGTGTCGTCAGCAACGATGCGATGCAGAGTCCGATGACGAGGAACGGATAGAGGTCTGAACGCGTCCCGCGTTCCTTGGCCATGATGAGCAACGCCAGCGCGGCCGCGAATACCCCGGACACGTATGCCCCGAATGACGTCCATCCACCGACCAGACCGGCCGCTCGCAGAAGACGGCCGTCTTCGACCGCGCTCGCGAACCCTTCGCCACTGACGATCGAGACAGTGAGATCGAGGACGGGCGCGAAGCGAAGGGCCTGAGCGAAACTGATCGGTGCGGCGATGAAAATGGGCAACACGAACGCCTTCAATGCTGCGACGGCCGAAGCTACGTCGGTGATTGCGGTTCGGGCAGCAAAATAGGTGAGGAACCAGAAGATCGGCTCGATGAGCCCGTTCAGGATCGCGCCATAGTGAAGGTAGTAACCGTTGTGCAGTTCGACCGCAGCGGAGACAACTATGAGCAGAACGAACGCGACATCTATCGCTGTGACTCGGACCGTGCCGTACCCGCGGTCCCTTGATACTCGGTATGCCGAGTTCAGCGCCACCACACACGCGATAAGAACCAGGACGTGCCAAGGGCGTAGTGGAAGGGCGGCTATTGGCGACTTCACTCCGACGATGGCCGCTGCCATGCCGAGAAGCAGTCCGACTAACCATGCAGATCGGAGGGTTCGCTCCTGAACGCTGCGATGCAGCGGTTTGCGTTCCAATTGTCGATTCACTCCTGCGCAGCCTTCAGTAGTGATGAACTCGTCGCCGGGCTTCCGTGCGCGCGCGGCGAAGCCCCGCTCGACGACTCTAGCCGCGATGAATCGTCGGGGAGCTGCCGGTAGGTGGGCGTGACGTTCGCGATGGGGGCGCCGCGCGCAGGGTCGAATCGGCCGTTGCCGGTGACGTTCATCTCGACGCCCCGCTAGCGTCGCGCCGGCGCGATCAGGCGCGCGATGCCGACCACGGTGCGCAGGTCTTTGCGGAATGGCGGGACCAGCCACGTCAGCACGCCCCATGTGATCCCGTAGGTCACGATACCAATGACGAGTTGAACGAAGAGAGGAAGATGATCGCTGGCCGTGACCGCCCACGTTCCTGCGGCGGCGGGAACCAGATTGGCGAGAAACACGATCAGTGCACTGGTCAGCATCCGCCACCCGGGGGCGTCGGCCGCTTTGCTGTACCAAATCAAACCGATGAACCAGGACAACGCCGTGCCCGCGGCGAACCCCCACGCAACTCCCTCGACGCCCCAGATGGATCCCAACGCGATGCACCCCACGAGAACCGGGGCTGACACGAGGTTCACCCACAGGCTGACGGAGGTTGCGCCTCGCGACAAAGCGATCCAGTACGACGCGTAGCTCGCAACACGGCAGATACCCGCAATGACCAGGATCTGAAGAAGCGCCGCGCTAGCCCCCCATGTATCACCTAGAACCAGGAGGATCAGAGGGGACGCGACGACAGCGGCTGCGGACAGTATGGGGACGAGGACGACGAGCATGGCCTTCTGGCCGGCGAGCAAGAACTCATTGAATCTCTCGGGATCGTCCTGGAGACGAGACAACACGGGGACCGCGACCTTGCTCGAGGGCGCGTTCACTTGATTCAGCGGATTAATGACCAGTTCAAACGCGCGATTGTAGTAGCCGGTTGCCGTAGGGCCGAAACGATATCCGAGGATCACGTAGTCGGCATTGCGGCTGATGGATGCGACGATCTGAGCGAGCGTAAGGAATCCGCCGTACTTGAGGAAGTACCGCATCCCCGGAGCTTTTCGAGGCAGCCCGGGAATCCAGCGATCGAACAGCGCGGACAAGACGAGGGCGAAGAACGCGATCGCGATCTGTTGCGCGACGAGGGCCCAGGCGCCTGCGCCGATGGCGGCCAAACCCACGGCGATTCCCAGGCCCAGCACGGCAGGTACAACATCCGTGATCATGAGCGCACTGAATCTCAATTGGCGCGCGAGGTGGGCTCGGGACTGTGTCATGAGCCCGTTGAGAACAAAGGTGATTGCTAGAGCCTGCGTGATGGGCGTCAGTATCGGCGAAGAGTAGAACGCCGCAATCAGGGGTGCGCAAAAGAAGAGGGCCGCGGCGCTGATCAGACCGAAGCCGGTGTTCAGCCAGAACAGATTGGTTCGCTGCTGGTTGCTGAGCTCCGGAGCCTGGATCGCGGCATTGGATAGCCCAAAGTCCCGAATGGCCTGACCGACAGCGACCAGAGCCGCGATCATCGCGAGCGCACCAAAGTCGCTTGGGTCAAGCATCCTCGACAGGATCACGACGCCGAGAACTTGTAGGACTAGTCTCGCGACCTGGCCGCTGCTGGTGACCAAGACGCCGCGGGCCGCAGAACGGCCGAGGCCGCCATGCGCCCCCGTTCCGTCAGTCATGCGGGGAGATTCTTCGTTGCCAGTTCACGAAGGGTAGGCGACGATGCGACGAGCTGTTCACGGAGGCCTTCCTGGCCGTCCAATGCGGCGAATACGGCTCTCGGAAGCTCGGTCCGTACGTCGCCCGCAGGTACGCGGAGGTCGTAGCCGAAATAGCCGTACAGCCCCTCAAACTTGTCCTGATATTCCAGCCCCACGGTAGGAGTCCCCCCGACAGCGGCCAGGATCACTAGGTGCATTCGTCCGGATACGGCGAGTACGCAGCGTGAGGCAATGAGAGACACTTCACCAGGAAGAACGACTCCGGGAGTCACAAAGACGCGATCTGAGTCCGCGAACTCGCTGAGCAACGAGCGAAGATAGGCAGGCTCGCCATCGTCTCCATGCCGAGCGTCGTGTGCTAACGCGAGGCAGGCATATCCAGCTTCCACTAGTGTGCGCACGAGGTCGGTGTAGGCCCTATCTTGGCCTGGGTACTTCACCGCGATGCGGGGATTCGCGTTTACCAGCACGACTGGCCGAGCGAGTGCGGCCTGGGAGTCGAGCCATTCCTCCACCCCTGCGGCGGTCAACACATCGGCTGGTTTTGTGAGGAACGCGAGGTCCGCGACCTCATGTACGGAGCGCCCCCCATCTCGTCGAAGGCGGCGGGCCGAAACCGGGTCGCGAGCCAGCAACGCCACAGCTGCGGGGCTGCGGCGTAGTGCGCGCTTCGCGAGGGCAGCCGGCTCATCGACCCAGCTAAAGCCAAGGATGCGCGATTCCACACCGAGCTCGGCAGCGATGGCTGCCAGGCGGAACCGCCGGGCAGCTGCGCGTTCGTTGTAGATCCCATCCATCATGTCCGCGCCGATGACCGCGAAGTGTCGCGCTGTCGACACGAGCGTGAGGAACTCGCGCAATGCCTTGAGATGCTGGCGGATCCCTCGTCCGTAGACGAGGCCGGTCAGGACGACATCATGCGCTCCAAGGTCGCTCGCGGGAACGAGTAGGTCGGCGCCACTGTGGTGAACCACCGTGACCGGCCCCGGCGCATGCAAAGTGAATGCCTGATACATGGCTTCGTCGCCCACGCTCCCGTTCCCTGCGGCAGCGATGACGATACTTCCCGTGCGCATTTCCGCAGCCACAGGCATGCGGCGAAACCGCGCGACGGCGACTCTCTCGCCCCACTCCTCGAGGACGACAGCCAAATGGCGCCGGACGGCGCGGAGGACGCGGCCAGGCGAGCGCGACGTCGTGGATTGGAAGGGGGAGTTGTGCGTCAAGAGTCTGCTTCCATCATGTGATGCGGATACGTGGGGGGCTTTCAGTGGGACTGACTATGTCAATGTCGTCATCATCTAAGTCCCGCGCTCGCGGTGGCGAGAGATTCGATAGGGCTGTTGAGTGTGTCTGCTCTAAAGGGAGGGCTTCAAACTGCGGATGCAACCGCTGTGTTCTCTCGATCTCCGTCTCTGCAGCGGGCGCGGCCGACGGGCCGCCTCAACTGATGGCATACAGCTCACCGCACTCCTCCGCGCTGGAGCAGCTCACGCGTGAGTGTCGCGCTACCTTCGTTCATAGCAGAGTCATGTTTCGTGCAAGGACTGGCTGGGTGGCAGGTTGGCCTCGGGTCTAGGCGCAATGCGCTCGCGATGCGGAGCGCGTCATACCGGCGACCGCGTAGAACCTCGTCCTACGCGTCCAGCGTAGCGGGGCAACCGTGTCTGACCATTGTGCGGCGAGTCCGTCGCCGCCAGCGTCGGCAGTGGCCGATGTGTCGTTCGGAAGCACGGTAGGGGCGGCTCAGTGCGTTCTAGGCGATGTTCACCCTCGGCGCCCGGTTGGAGTGCATTCTGAGCGACTAGGGCAGTCCGTTTTCTCGCATAGTGTTATGAAGACGAGCCGAAGGGAAGCCGTTCGTTTGGACAGAACACCAAGAACTGCAAGACCGATTCGTGTTTTTGAGTCGGTGCCACCGCCGGGGCCAATCGTAAAGTACATCGACTCTCTGGTGCGCTACGCTCCCTCAGATGTCGAGTACTCGTACTTCACGTGGCGACGCGCTTTGCTTGGCAGCTTTGACGTCTTTCACGTGCACTGGCCTGAGATTCTGGTGCGGAGCCGCTCGGGCTTCAGAGGGTTCATTCGTCGCTTCCTTTTCCGCCTTTTCCTGCTAAAACTCAAGATCAGACGCATCCCCGTCGTTCGGACGGTTCACAATCTGGAACCGCATCGCGCTGTCGCTCATGCGGAGGCGGAGTTACTCGTGGAACTCGACAGACTTGTGCGTCGCTACGTTGTGATGAGCGACTGTGCATCGGGTCTCCAAGGTGCCGACTCGGTCGTGATTCCACACGGCGACTTCATCGAAGTTCTAGGCGCAAACGCACGTGCGCGCCGGGTGGGTGGCCGCGTCCTGCTATTCGGCCGTATTGAGCCGTACAAGGGCGTAATCGACCTCATCCGTGCGGCGCGAGGAATCACGTCGCCCGACGTTGAGGTTCGCATCGTAGGGGCGGCGAACGCGACCATGCTCAAGGAGATCGACGATGAACTAAGGCTCAACGGAGATCAAGGTGCCCGCATTACTCTCGATCTCCGGACTGTCTCAGACGAAGAGATGGTGATTGAGATGACCCAGGCGGATCTCATCGCGTTGCCGTACAGAGATGCAGGAAACGGCAACTCCGGAGTGGCTATGGTTGCGCTCTCGCTTGATCGGCCCGTCCTGGTGTACCAGAGCTGCATCATGGAAAGACTGGCTGAGGAAACTGGGCCTGAATGGGTGCACCTGATGGACCAGCCGATTTCGGGGCCGCAGATCGAGAGTGCTCTGGCTCGAGTCGCAGAGCTCGATTCAGATTCCCGACCTCCACTCGTTGGTCGGGATTGGAAGTCGGTGGCATCGGCCTACGCCGACGTGTTTCGTGCGGTCGCAGGAAAGAACTAATGCCCAAAGTCTCTGTCGTCACCGGATTCTACAATCGAGCACCTGTGTTGGAGCGAACTATCCGCTCCGTGCTCGACCAGTCGTTCCAAGATTTCGAACTCATCGTGTTTGACGACGCGTCAACCGATGACACGGCCGATCGTCTCAGAGAGCTCGCAGACGAGTATGCCGATCCCCGCTTTCGTTTTGTCATCCATGATCAAAATCTCGGCTTTGTGAGCGGTCTGTCCGCCGCCATCGAGAGTTCAACCGGCGAGTACATTGCG
The DNA here is from genome assembly GCF_001427525.1 of Microbacterium sp. Root61. NCBI lineage: Bacteria > Bacillati > Actinomycetota > Actinomycetes > Micrococcales > Microbacteriaceae > Microbacterium > Microbacterium sp. Root61. The sequence goes on from NZ_LMGU01000001.1 coordinate 3,363,540, forward strand.
ATTCAGGGATCGGGAGACACCTCTCTGCCAAGTCGACTCGAGCTGCAGGTGGCTGTATTGGACCAGCGGCCTCGCGTCGGGGTGGTTGGAGGCTGGTACTACAACGTCCAAGAGGACCTCGGCACGCAGAGACTGCGCCAGCCTGACGCGGACTCGCTGACATACGAAGGTTTGCTCGAGAGCAACATGTTCTCCCACGGAGAAGTGATGATCCGGCGGAGCACATATGACTTGGTCGGTGGATATAGGACCGAGTTCAAGTTCGCCCAGGACATCGACCTTTGGCTCCGGATGAGCAAGGTCGCGAGCTTCGCGACCGTTCGAGAGCCAATATATGCACGGCACGTTCAGTTCGATGGCGTCTCATACGTGCCGAAGAAGATCATCGAGCAGACCTGCTATTCGATAGCGGCGCGACGTCTATCGCAAATGTCGGATCCTGACGCCGCCGAAGCGCTCGCGCGCATCCGGATCTCTGGCCCTACTGCGGTCGTCCCGGCGGACGACCCGATCGTCCAGCAAAAAGTTGTGAAAGCAGTATTGCGCCTTGCGGTCTTCGGCTCTCCAGCCGCGGCGCAGACGCTTGCAGACACAAGTGTGACCGATCGACGCACGCGGGTCGCTCTCACGGCGTTCGGACGTGCGTACGGATCACCCCTGTTCAGGCCATTCGTTCCTATGGTGCGACGCGCGCTCGGGATGGGAAAGCGCGCGACCGTGTAGGTATTGCCGCTACGCCACTCGCCGCCGCTCCTCGGCGGCGATATGCGCGGGAACGACGTCACCGTCAGGCGAGACGTACCGGACCTCGCAGTCCATGGCGAACCCGGTCGACCGGTGCACTGTTTCACGGATGTGGTGAATGACGGCAAGCACATCGTCCGACGTCGCGCCACCGGTGTTCACGACGAAGTTGGCGTGCTGCGGTGAGACCTGGGCGCCACCGTATGAGTACCCTTTGAGCCCCACAGACTCGATGGCTTTTCCAGGGGCGCCGATGATCTCATACATGCTGGGGTCGGACAGGAACGTCGATCCACAGTTGGGCAGATCCTCCGGGAAGCGCGCGCGCCGCGATTCGACGACCTCGTCCATTTCAGCGTGCACTTCGATCGAGTCGCGGGGCTCGAGCTGAAGCTCGACCGCCGCCACGATGAGGTCGGGGCGCTGCAGAGTGGACGAGCGATATCCGAACTGGCATTCGCTTTGAGTGAACTCAAGAACGTTACCGGAGCGGTCCAGACACGTCACGCGCGCAACGCTGAGGCCGATCCCCTTGCGCTGGCTCCCGCCGTTCATTGTCACGAGGCCACCCAGCGTGCCAGGGATCCCGACGGTGTGCTCCAGCCCCGACAAGCCGAGATCGGCCGTCGCCCGTGCAAGCTGGGGGATGGCGATGCCCGCCTCCGCATGCACCATAGTGCCGAGGGCTCGCATCGTCGAGAGCGAGCGCCCGATTCGGATGATGACGCCATCGAACCCATCGCTGTCGAAAAGCACGTTGGACATGTCGCCCACAACGAGCATCGGTTCGATTCGGTCACGCATAAGTGCAACAACGTCGGCGGCCTCAGCGATCGACCGCGGCTCGACTACGACGAGAGCCGGGCCGCCAATCTGCCACCGTGAGACTTCGCTCAGGCGCACCCCGAACCGCGATGACTCCGGGTGCGCCCGCCGCAACAACGCCTGCAGGCCGGAGCTATCGTGCACTCGCACCCAGCAACTCCTTGACCTCAGCGGGCGCGGGGGCGTCGTCGAATACAGTGATCCGCGATCCGAGCCGACTCAGTTTCGACTCGAGGTCGTTGTATCCGCGAAGCGCCATCTGCACGTTCTGGATGACCGATCGTCCTTCGGTACACAGCGCAGCGATGACGACGGCCATCGACCCTCGAAGATCGGTCGAATTCGCCACACCCGGCTTGAAGGTCGCCGGCCCACGGACCGTGATCTTGCCGCGCTCGGCAGCAAGGTGATCCCCCTGCACGAGCTTCGCGAGTTCATCGACGAAGGCAATGCGTTCGGGGTACCGGTAGTCGTAAACGCGAGACGTCCCGGCGCCGGCGAGACCGAGGAGGACATAGAACGCCTGCATGTCCGAAATGACGCCCGGGTGAGCTCCGCATGCCAGTTCGAAGGGCTGCACGCTGCCGGACGATAGGCAGTCAGGTGTCACATGCACTGCGTTCGAATTGCGGAAGAGGTCGACACCCGCCTGAGCGATGTGGATCAGCGGTACTTCCATCGACTCGAAAGGAACCCCTTCGACCGTGAGATTGCCGCCAGAGAGAATCGCGTAGACGATCCAGGTGAGTGCCTCGATGCGGTCGGGCATGACAGCCATGTGAGCGCCGCTCAGCGCGGCCCCCTTTCCATCGACGACGATGTGGCTCGTGCCGAACACGGAGATGTTCGCACCCATGCGACGCAGAAGCGCGATGAGGTCGTGTACCTCGGGTGTGATGTAGGCGTTGAAGATCTGCGTCTGCCCGCTGGCCACACTCGCACACAGAAGCGCGTTCTCCGTGCCACCGACGGTCGTGATCGGGAAGTTGATGGTGCCGCCGATGAGGCCCCGATTTGCCGTGATCTCGATATGATCCTCGAGTTCACGCACCGTCGCGCCGAGTTGCTCCCACACCATGATGTGGAGGTCGTAGCCGCGGGCCCCTGAACTGCCTCCGCCGATCGGACACCCGCCGGGGTAAGGGATCCGAGCGATGCCTGTTCGGAGAATCTGCGCAGCGGCCAGCAGGTAGGTCGTCCGAATAGGGACGTCATACTGGTCACGCGTCAGGAGCGTCGAACTAACGGCGTCGGCGGACACACTTACGGTCTCCGAGTGGTGATCCACGCTGATGTCGGCGCCGGTGTGACGGCTGAAGTTGACCTTATGCCCGACGTCGACGAGCCTCGTGGGGAAGTTGCTCAGTTCGACACGTTCATCACTCAATAGGGCGGCCGACAGAAGGCGAGTCGCGGAGTTCTTGGCGCCACTGACGCGCACGCGCCCAACAGGGGGGACAGCGCCATCGATCACGGCATACATACGGGCTCCTTGGTTCTCATTTGCATGGGGTGTCAGTGCGCGTTTCCCGCGGGGGCGAGCGCTGCCTTGGCGGTCTTGAGCAAGATCACGAAGTCGCCGACAAGCGACCAGTTCTCCACATAGGACAGATCGAGCCGAACGGACTCCTCCCACGACAGAGAGGACCGCCCGCCGACCTGCCATGCGCCGGTGACGCCAGGCTTCACGAGGAAGCGGCGGTGTACGTGGTCGGCATAGAGCGCGACCTCGGATGCGAGTGGGGGGCGCGGGCCCACGAGCGACATCGAGCCGCCAAGAACGTTGAAGAGTTGAGGCAGCTCGTCGAGACTGAAACGGCGCATGAATCGGCCTACGGGGGTTACGCGGGGGTCGTTCTTCATCTTGAACAACACCTCGTTGCCGGCGTCACGGTCGCGTTCGAGACCGGCGAGGAGGGCTTCCGCGTTCACGACCATCGAGCGGAACTTCAGCATGCGGAACTCGGTGCCGTGCAGGCCCACGCGAGTTTGACTGAAGATGACTGGGCCGGGGCTGCTGAGCTTGACGCAGAGGGCAAGGATGAGCAGGGCGGGGCTGATCACGATGATCCCGACGACGGACATCGCGAGGTCCATCGTCCGCTTGAGAAGTCGTTGCCCCGCTGAGAACCGGGGTGTCTCCACATGGATGAGGGGGAGTCCCGCGACAGGTCGAGAATGGATGCGCGGGCCGGCGATGTCCACAAGGCTGGGGGCGAGGATGAGATGCTGGCGGCCGGCTTCCAAGCTCCACGAGATCTGCTTCACCCGCATGGGAGGGAGGTCGCCGATGCTGGTGATCGCTACGGTGTCCGCAGCCCCCGTGTGCACCACGCTTTCGACGTCGTCGATCGTTCCCATGATCGGGATATCGGTGTCGCCTAGCGTCTGGTCGATGATTCCGCGGGGCACGCAGGCACCGATCACCGTGTACCCCGCGCTGGGGGAACGCCGCAGTTCGCGTGCGATCTGGGTCACCGATTCCTCGGATCCGACCAGGAGAACCTGAGCTGAGTACTTGCCCACCGAGCGGTGGGCGATCAGCCATTGCCGCCAGAGCCACCGTTCGATCACCAGCAACAAGATGCCCAGCGGAAGCGCGACGAGCAGGTACCCGCGTGCCACGTCCACCCGCGTGAGGAACGCGAGGATCGCGATGAATCCGAAGAGCGTGAAGCTCGCGTTGGCGACGCGGGTGTACTCGGCGGCGCCGGTGCCGATCACCCGATGGCTGCGCGAGTCGACGAGGCTGAGGGCCCACATCCACACGACGACCAAGGCGCCGGAGAACACCCAGTACGAAACGTCGCTGAGGCGACTGTCTTCACGGATCGCCACTTGTGCGTTGCCGCCGTCGAACCAGACGATCTGCGCCCCGTAAGCCGCCCAGACGAGTACGAAGAGATCACTGAACCACAGTCGGCGGGCGTAGCGCTCTCGCCACTGGTCGCTGCGCGCGCCGCTCGTGGCCGCGCCCATTCGCGAACCGGCATGAGGTGTCGCTACCGCGTTTCCTGCATCTGGTCTTGACTTCTTCGTCGTCGAGTCGATGTCTAGCTTCGACGTCACACTGATCCTCGGCCCTGCGTACCCCGCCAATCCCCACCGGAACGCTACCAGCCATCTGTGACGGCAATGTTTCAGAATGGCTGATCGATGCCGTCTATCGCATGTTCACCGAGCAAACAGGGAGACTCACGGTGTCACATTGCTCAGTGATGCACCCGACCACACTGCGACTCCGCCGTCGAAGCCGCTGATCGCGATCGGCTGGCTCGTGTCGAGGCCCTCCACGCAACCGGCAGCTTGGGCCTTGGTCGTGTCTGCCCCGAGGAAGCGCGTGAGCGCCAGGCCGGAGCATCCGTCGCTCGCGTGTGCCACCACGACGTCGACTCCGGTGACCGCGACTGCCGCGGCATCCGGAGCGGGAAGGGGCACCCACGCGTCGTTCGCTCGCACGAACGCGACGCGGTCGCAGACGAGTGCCACGACGTTGCTGAGAGCGCGCAAGCCGCGCGCGCTGGAGCAAGGAGCGTCCACGGTCCCGGCTCCCAGGTGCACGAGTGACGCATCGACCGGATCGACGAAGCGTGACGCGGCGAGCACGTCTGCGTACGGTTCCCAGAAACGCCCGTTCGTGTAGCTGCGGAGCGCCTGCGGTGCGCACGGCGCACCGATCGTTCCGACCGCCTCGACCGCGTCCACCGCGAGCCCGTCGAGTGAGGACACCTGGGTGATTCCGCGATACAGCGGTGTGACGTCGGTCCACGAGCGACCGGCGTCGTTCGAGCGCTCGATCAACGGCTGCTCGCCGCCGCACGCCCCGGCGGTGGCGCGCCACAGCGTGCCTCCAGATGCCGACAGGAACCGCTCGGTCTCGCGGGGCCCGGCGACCGCGGTCGGGGTCGGGCTCGGGCTCGGCGTGGCTGTCTGCACACCGAGCGTGAATGTCGGCACCGGTGCCGGCGTGGACTCGGTGCGCGCGGGGTTGGCGCGCTGGTACGCCATGACCGCGAGCGCACCGACGACTGCCCCGAGTGCCACGACCGCGACGATCGCCACCCACCGAGAAGCCGCGCCGTTGCGCCCCGCCATCCGTGCCATCGCGCGCTACGACGCAGGTGTGCGGGTCTCCGGCGGAGACGCCGGGATGCCGAGCTCGTCGAACACATTCGGCTGGCGCCGATCGCTGCGTGCGTTCGGGCGCGTCACGGCCGGATCATCCGTCGCGCCCGGCGCGGCAGCGGGAACGGTGGCCTCAACTGACGCCGCAGGCGGAGGCAGTACGGGCGGTGCCATCGAACGGCCAGGTGCGAGATCGGGCGCGGTCGCGCGGCGTTCGCGCGACTTCTTCCGCTCCTTCTTGGTCTCCTCTGCGGTGTACCCGTAGCCATAGCCATATCCCGCACCGTACGAGTAGTACGCGTCGGGGCCTCGCGTGGGCACCATCGTCAGGATCACGCCTGCAATCTTGACGCCGACCTTCTCGAGCGCATCGACCGCGCCGGAGAGCTGGTGGCGGTTGGTGCGACCTGCGGCCACGGCGACGATCGCGCCGCTGGTGGCGCGAGCCAGGATCGCGGCATCCGTGACCGGAAGCAGCGGGGGAGCGTCGCACAGCACGACGTCGAAGTCGCGCTCTAGGACCTCGAGCAGCGTGCGCATCTGCTTGGACCCCAGCAGCTCACTGGGGTTCGGCGGAATCTTGCCGGCCGGGAGCACGTACAGGCTGCGCTGACCCCACGGCATCATGACGTCGCCCACGCGGGCGCGGCCGATCAGCACGTCGGTGAGGCCGACGCCGCCCTCGATGCCGAGGTATTCGGCGACCTTCGGCTTGCGCAGGTCGGTGTCGAGCAGAGCGACACGCTTGCCCGCATCGGCCAGTGCGATGGCGAGGTTGATCGTCGTGGTCGACTTGCCCTCGCTCGGAACGCTCGAGGTGATGACGAAACTCGCGCGGCCATCCATGTCGAGGAACTGCAGGTTCGTGCGTACTGCGCGGAATGACTTGGCGCGCGGGCTGAGCGGGTCGGCGTGCACGATCAGCGGGCGTGTCTTGGCCTTCGGATCGAAGGCGATCGCGCCGATCAACGGCCGGTCTGTGACCATCTCGACATCGCGCGGCGTACGGATGCGGGTGTCGAGCACGGCGCGCAGCACCGCGGTCCCGATACCGAGCGCCAGACCGACCAGGGCGCCGAGTGCCAGGTTGAGCGGCACGTTCGGGCTCGACGGGCTGAGCGGAGGCAGGGCGTCCTTGACACGGGTGAGGCGTACCGGGCTGGTCTCGGTACCGTTCGGCGTCTCGATCGACTCGACGGCCGCGGTCAGGCTGGCACCGAGCGCGTTGGCGATGTCGGCGGCCTTCACAGGATCGGAGTCGGTCACCGTGATCGTGATGAGCGTCGTGTTCAGCGGCGCCGCAGCAGAGACCGCCTTGGCGAGCTCGTTCGCGGTCATCCCGAGATCGAGCTGCGCGATCACCGGATTCATGACGATCGGCGTGGTCACCAGGTTGGTGTACGTCGTCACACGGGACTGCGTGAAGTTGGAGCCCTGCTGCAGTTCGGCGATCGTGCCTCCCGCCTGCGACGAGACGAACACGGTGCTCTTCGCCTCGTATTCGGGGGTGCGCGTGAGCGACCATCCTGCGGCAACGGCGATTCCGACGAGAGTGGCGACGATGATGATCAGCCAGTTCTTGCGCAGGATTCGGATGTAGTCAGTGAGCTCCATGTCGCCTTTCACGGGGTGCTGGGTTGCTGCGCCCATCCTGCCACAGCGCTTTCAGGCGCCCTGCCGCGGTCAGCGGGGATCGAGGCCGAGACGGATGACGCGCACGACCTCGTCCACCGCCGGCACCAGCTGCGCAGCCGAGCGCTGATAGATCTCCCACGGCTGCCGATACGGATCGATCACGTCGTCGTCGGCCGGGTCGTTCGGGGGCGTCGCCAGCCCACGATAGGACGCGAGGGTCGCGCCCAGGGCGCGAACTCTGTCCGCGGCATCTGGACCCGCTGCATCCGCGGCTGCGCGGAGCTCGTCGTCGGGTGCGGTCTGGGCGAGCCGCGCGAACTCGCGGATCGTGAACGTGCTGCGCAGTCGCGACGGTGCGAGTTCGGCGATCTCGCGTCGGTGATCGCGGGTCATCGCGAAGATGAGGGCGGGGGAGTCGAGGTGCGCCTCGGTCAGGAACCGCGACGCGTGAGCGGCGGAGAGCTCGGCCGGAACGCCCAGATGCACAGCGAGATGAGCAGACTCGGGGGTCATCGGCGCGGCCCGCAAACCGCGGGTGCCGGCGCTCGGAACGACCGCGCCGTACGGGGCCAGACGCGTCTGCAGAAGCTGGGCCGCCAGGGGCGACCGGCAGATGTTGCCCGTGCAGACCGTGAGGATCTCGAACACCGAAGGCCTCCGGGAGACAGGTAACGTGGGCGCGTGCCCGACCACTCTAGCGACGCGACCGAGCCCCTCACGCGGGCCGAGCTGCGTGCGGCCGGCACGCAGACGATCGACTTCACTGCCCTTCCCGCGCCAGATGTGAGCGTCGATCCGCTCGCGATCCCGGCTCCCGGCGCGCCACCCTCGACCGGCGGCTCGCGCAAGCGCACCCCGCGAGACGACTGGCGCCTCGGCGGGCGCTCGGTGCTGCCGTGGCGTGAATGGCTGATCGCCGGAGCCTTGCTCTCCCTCGGCATCGGCATCCTGCTCGGCACCGTCGCCGACTGGCTCTGGGATTCGCCGTGGGCCGCGGTATCCGCCACCGTCATCGTCTGGATCGGGATGCTGGTGCCCGTCGTGTGGGCTCTGTCGCGGTCGCGTCCCATCGGTCTGCTGCGCTTCCGCGCCATCGATCTGCTCTACGGCGTCGTGCTCGGTGGACTTCTGCGCGTCGTGCAGGGCTGGATGGAACCGCTGGTCGGCGGAACAGGCGCGCTGCCGTCGTTCGGCGTCGTCGACGGGCAGCTGTCGTCGCAGACCTGGCTCGTCGAAGTGCTCGGCGGAGTCGCCGTCGCACCAGTGCTCGAGGAGTTCTTCTTCCGCGGTGTGATCCTCGTCGCGCTTTACAGTGTGCTCAGACGCCCGGTCGGCAAAACGGTGGCCGGAGTCGTCGCCACCGTGGTCAGCACGGGACTCTTCGTCCTGCTGCACGGCGTGCTGCTGCAGCAGAGCACGGATCAGGTCATCGCACTCGCCGCGCTCGGCCTGGTGTGCGGAGCGTTGGTCCTGCTCACCGGCCGAATCTGGGGTGCGGTGCTCGTTCACCTGACATTCAACGCAATTTTTCTTCTGCTCGCGCTGGTCGGAACCTATTGGGCATAGACCCGCGGAATTCAGCGGGTCTGACACATGCCCTGTCCCCCATATGGGGGATACGCACAGTCTGAATATGTTACACAGCGGAAACCTGGCGGCTGGCGACACGCGGAAAGTCTCAGCTAGGGTGACACACATAGGCCGTATTCAGGTTTCCCCCAGGGACCCGCGGCCATCCACAGACACACTCCAACCCCCAGGGAGCCTGAATCATGCTGAAGAAGACATTCGCAGCACTTGCTGTAGCCGGACTGCTCGTTCTCGGGGCGGCTTCTGCCGCATCCGCCGCAACCTACCCCGTCGACAACGGAACCGGTTCCGGTTCGGCCGTCCTCGCCCCCGGCGCCTCGACGCCGATCACGATCTCGGGTCTCGAGGGCTACGACCAGGTCATCTTCACTTCCACCGGTGGGACGCTCTCGTCGATCGTCATGGCTGCTGCAGGTTCGTCGGTGACGAAGCCCGTCGTCAACGGCTCGGCCACCGCGAACTTCGTCGCCAACACGCCCGGTAGCTTCACGATCAACGTCACCGCGCCCGACGGCACCCCCCTCGGCTCGACCACGGTCACCGTCGCAGCCCCCGGGACCACCGCCCCCGGTGCCGGCGGAGGCCTGCCGGCTACCGGTGGTACCGTGCCCGCCGCGGCCGTCTGGCTGGGCGTCGGCGCGATCGGCATCGGCGGCATCGCCGTCGCCGCCGCAGTGGCTCGCCGCCGCGCGGCCGCCAACCGCTGAACATCAACGTGACGAAGACCCCGGGCGCGAGCCCGGGGTCTTCGGCGTTTCCGGCGGGGCGTCCGTATGCCTCCCCGTGGCTGGCGCTCGGCATCGCCGCGCTCGGCTACCTCGGCACCCTGTTGATCCTCAGCGGCTACCCCGGCTTGCGCGCGCGGATGGCGGACGCGCCTGGGTGGGTGCTGGCGATGTTGGACATCATCGTCATCTGTCTGCCGCTCGTGGTCGCGGTGCTCGCCGCGGGTGCGGTCGCCTCACGCGTCGGGATCGCGGTGGCCACCGGCATCCGTCACTGGCGCGGGCTGGACGTGCTGCTAGGGCTGGGCGTCGGGCTGATCGTGCGAGCGCTCGTAGAGCTCGTCGCGCCGACTGTCTCGGCGTTGGGCGGCGGCTTCGGGGCGCCGGACCTGGCCGCATCGGTGGTGATCGTGGTCGGTGCGGTGTTCCTCTCGCCCTTCATAGAGGAGTGGTTCTTCCGGGGCCTCGTCCTTCGCGCATTCCTGGATGCACTCAAAGATCTCGGCCGCACGGCAGCCGGGATCATCGCGATCTTCGTTTCGACTGTCGCGTTCATGGCCCTGCACTTCCTGCCGTGGGAGAGCGGGATCGCGGTGGGGCAGCTGATCGGCACCTTCGGCATCGGAGTCGGATGCGGCATCCTCACCTTCGTCACGGGGCGACTGGGTGGGGCCATCGTGGCGCACGTGGTCTTCAACGCGGTCGGCGTCGGGCTGATGCTGTGGTGATGAGCCGGCCTGCGCCATTTGGCCGAGGCATCCGGATGCCGTAGGCTATCCCTTTGGTGCCGTGTCTCTGCAGGCCGGCGCTGCGAACGTGAGCCCTCCACTGGCGTGTTCCGTCGGCTTTCAGCCGGAGAACCACCCCGGAGCGGGATTCACGAACCTCTCCGTTCGAACAAGAAAGCAGCACTACTGTGACGCGCACATACACCCCCAAGGCTGGCGAAGTCCAGCGCGAGTGGCTCATCATCGACGCAACCGACGTCGTCCTGGGTCGCCTCGCCTCGCACGCCGCCACGCTCCTGCGTGGCAAGCACAAGCCGACCTTCGCCAACCACATCGACACCGGCGACTTCGTCATCATCATCAACGCCGACAAGGTCGCGCTGACGGGTCAGAAGCTCGAGAAGAAGAAGGCCTACCGCCACTCCGGTTACCCGGGTGGACTGAAGTCGGTCACCTACGGCGAGCTGATGGAGAAGAACCCCGAGCGCGCCGTCGAGAAGGCCGTCCGCGGAATGCTTCCCAAGAACAGCATCGGTGCCCAGCAGCTGCGCAAGCTCAAGGTGTACCGCGGCGCCGAGCACCCCCACGGTGCACAGCAGCCGACGACGTACACACTCGACCAGGTCGCCCAGTAAGCGCCGCAAAGACTATTAAGGACACTCTCGTGGCGAACATCGAAGACACCATCGAAACCCAGAGCTACTCGACCGAGACCCCGGTCGACCAGGAAGCCGTAGCCGCCGAGCGCCCCGTGCTCAGCGTCCCCGGCGCAGCCGTCGGCCGCCGCAAGCAGGCCATCGCGCGCGTTCGCCTGGTTCCCGGCACCGGCACCATCACGGTCAACGGCCGCACGTTCGAGGACTACTTCCCGAACAAGCTGCACCAGCAGCTGGTCAACGACCCGTTCACGGTCCTCAACCTCACCGGCGCGTACGACGTCATCGCCCGCATCTCCGGCGGTGGCCCCTCGGGTCAGGCCGGCGCCCTGCGTCTCGGCATCGCCCGTTCGCTGAACGGGATCGACGTCGAGAGCAACCGTGCGGTCCTCAAGAAGGCCGGCTTCCTCTCCCGTGACGCCCGCGTCAAGGAGCGCAAGAAGGCTGGTCTCAAGAAGGCCCGCAAGGCTCCTCAGTACTCGAAGCGCTGATCGGCTTCCATCCGATGCCGCTTTTCGGCACGGACGGGGTGCGGGGGCTGGCCAACGGCCCCCTCACCGCCGATCTCGCTCTCACCCTGGCCCAGGCGACTGCTGTCGTCCTGGGCCAGGGCCGTACCGCCGACGCGCGTCGCGCCGCCGGTCACCGCCTCACGGCTGTGGTCGCGCGCGACCCGCGCGTCTCGGGTGAGTTCCTCGCCGCCGCGGTCTGCGCCGGCCTCGCGTCCTCCGGCGTCGACGTGCTCGAAGCCGGCGTCCTCCCGACGCCCGCGCTGGCCTACCTGATCGCCGACCACGATGCCGACTTCGGTGTCATGGTCTCGGCATCCCACAATCCCGCGCCCGACAACGGCATCAAGATCTTCGCCCGCGGTGGTGTGAAGCTCCCCGACGTGGTCGAGCAGCGCATCGAGCACGCTCTCGCCGGGCCGAAGCTGCAGCCGACCGGGGCCGACATCGGCCGCATCCGTCGGTTCTCGGATGCCGAGGACCGCTACGCCCTGCACCTGCTCGCGTCCCTTCCGCACCGGCTCGATGGCCTCCACGTCGTGCTGGACTGCGCCCACGGCGCGGCATCCGGCGTCTCCCCGGAGACGTTCAAGGACGCCGGCGCGCGTGTGACCGTGATCGGCGCGGACCCCGACGGCTGGAACATCAACGACGGCGTCGGATCGACGCACCTCGCGCAGCTGGCCGAGCATGTCGTGCGGGTCGGTGCCGATGTCGGCATCGCCCACGACGGTGACGCCGACCGCTGCCTCGCGGTCGATGCGGCCGGCAACATCGTGGACGGCGACCAGATCATGGCGATCCTCGCGGTCGCGATGAAGGACCGTGGGCACCTCGCGAACGACACTCTCGTCGCCACCGTCATGAGCAACCTCGGACTGCACCGCGCGATGGCCGCCAACGGCATCACCGTCGAGCAGACCGCGGTGGGCGATCGCTACGTGCTCGAGCGCATGAACGAGGGCGGCTTCGCGCTCGGCGGCGAGCAGTCCGGCCACGTCATCATGAGCGAGTACGCCACCACCGGTGACGGCATCCTCACCGGGCTCCACCTCGTGGCGGAGATGGCGCGGCAGGGCAAGACCCTCGCCGAGCTGGCCTCGATCATGACGGTGTACCCGCAGGTGCTCATCAACGTGCGCGACGTCGACCGCACCCGCGCCTCCGCCGACGAGGTGCTGGCGGATGCCGTGGCCTCGGTCGCGGCCGAGCTCGGCGACTCGGGCCGGGTGCTGCTGCGTCCCTCGGGCACCGAGGAGATGGTGCGCGTGATGGTCGAAGCAGCCGACGAAGCCCAGGCTCAGGAGTTCGCCGAGTCGCTCGCCGGAGTCGTCCGGGAACGCCTCGCGCTGTAAGACGTTTCGATCCGGTCGCCTCGACCCTCGCTCTCAGCGCGGGACGGGGCGATCGGTCGTTGCGGGGAGCGCCGAATCGGTCGGCTACTGCGCCGGGGACGCTTCCACGGGCCAGGCGAGGGACTCGATGTAACGGAGCAGCACGCCTTCGCGCAGTGCCCACGGCGACACCTCGAGCTCGTCGACGCCCAGCGCGTTCATCGCCTCGTGCAGCACGACGGCCCCGGCGACGATCTGGAACGTGCGGTCGGGAGTGATGCCGGGCAGCTCCTGTCGTGCGATGGCCGGGATGCGGGCGAGCCGCGGAATCCAGGAGCCCAGCGCGGCGCGGGGCAGCAGCATCCGCTCGATCCCCGACCAGCCCGGCACCGGATAGCCGACGAGCTTCGCGAGCGATCGGATCGTCTTGGACGATCCGACGACGTGATCGGGCCGCGGCTGGCCGGCGAAGGTGTGGACGATCGGGGCGAGCGCCGTGCGGGCGTGCGCGCGCAGCACCTCGACGGCGTCTTCGCCAGGTGGGTCCGCCGGGAGGAACTCCACCGTCATCCGTCCGGCGCCCAGGGGGACGGATGCCGCGACCTCGGGCAGTTCGTCGGCCCCCGAGGCGAACTCGAGCGAACCACCGCCGATGTCGAACAGCAGGATCTGGCCGGCCGCCCACCCGAACCAGCGGCGCACGGCCAGGTAGGTGTAGCGCGCCTCGTCGGCGCCGTCCAGCACCTGCAGGGGCTGCCCGAGGGCGGCCTCGATGCGGGCGATCACCTCGGGGCCGTTGGCGGCCTCGCGGACGGCGCTGGTGGCAGTGGCGAGCAGTTCGCCCACGTTCTCGGCGGCGGCGACCTCGCGCGCTTCGGCGACGGCGGCCTCCAACGCGCGGACGCCCTCTTCCACGATCTCGCCGTCGGGCCCGAGGAAGCGCATCAGGCGCAGCACGGTGCGCGTACTGGTCGTGGCGAGCGGTCTGCCGCCGGGGCGCACGTCAGCCACGAGTAGATGGACCGTATTGGACCCGATGTCGAGGACTCCTAAGCGCACTGGTTCAGGGTAGTGGCTCCTGTACCGCCCCGCCCTCCGCGATGTACCACCCGGCGTCATCTGCTCGAAATGGATGCTCGGGAGAGGTGAAACATGCGCTCACTACGTTCGCATCGAGAGCCACTCATCTCGTACACAGCGACCAGGGAGGTCCGGTGCAGTCACCACCGAGCAGCACAAGAAGAAGGGGCCTGCCGTATGCGATCGCCGGCGGCGGAGTCATCGCCGCCGCCGTGATCTTCGGCGGGTTCCTCGCGATTCCGAGCGTCAGCGGAGCCGCGGGAGCAGTCGCGTCCGCCACCGGCGAGGTCGGAGTCGTCACGGACAAGCCCGCGCTCGGCGCACCGCGCGACCCGCTGAGCCAGGACGAGCTCAGCTACGCGCTGCACCTCGCCACGACGGACGGCAGCATCCCCGACGACGTCACCTCGGTCGACGGATCCGACTCGCCCCAGGTGCTGTCGATCGACATCGCGACCCGCGACGTCGACTCCGGCGAACGCATCGTCGATGTCGTCCTGTACGACTACACGTCCGACAAGACGCTCCTGCAAGCAGTGAACCTGAGCACGGGCTCTGTCGACAGCTCCTCGCGTGAAGGCGTGCAGCCGCCGCCCAGCGCGGACGAGGTCGACTACGCATTCAGCGTCTTCCTCGAGGACCCCGCGGCCAGTGCCGCCATCCGCACCGAGTTCACGACCGTCACCGGTGAGGAACTGACCTCGATCGACCAGCTCGGCGTCTCGGGCGGCTCGTTCGTCCCGGATGCGAGCACGCTCGGCGGCGACGCATGCCAGCTCGACCGCTGCGTCGAGATGCAGTTCCGCGTCATCGGCGGCGGCTACCTCGACACGGCATCGTTCGTCGTCGATCTGTCGACCCGCACCGTGATCGGCATCCAATGAGAGGCAGGCCTGCAGTGAAGAGAATCGCCCGTGCCGTCGCCCTCGCGACGGCAACCCTCGCCGTCGCCGCGGGACTCGCCGTCGTGCCGGTGACCGCCGCCAGTGCGGCCCCGCCGGTGAGCTGCTCCGGTGACGCCCTGATCGAGAAGAGCTTCGACAACGGCACCTCGTGGCAGATGTGCTGGCGCGTCGACAGTAAGAAGGGTCTCACCCTCGAGCAGGTGAACGTCAAGGCGCCGGGGGAGCAGAGCTACCGTCGCGTCCTCGAGTCGGCCTACCTCGGTCAGTTGCACGTTCCGTACGACACCGGCAAGAACGTCTGGAACGACATCACGTCCTACGGATTCGGCAACCAGTACCTGCAGAAGCTCAGCGCCGCCGAGTGCGGCGACGGGGCACTGCGGGATGTCGCGCAGACCTGGACGACTACGCGGCAGGGCGTCACGACGACGGCGATGCGGACGATCCCGGCGCTCTGCGTGACCGACACGGCGCGACCCATGGCCTATCGCTCGCACGAGCAGACATGGGGCTCCATCGAGGACGCCCCGCTGTTCACGGCCGAGGGCCAGGGCTTCAGCCTGCAGATCATCTCGAAGGTCGATTGGTACGAGTACGCCACGAAGATCGAGTTCTCGGACGAGGGGACGGTCTCGTTCGACCTCGGAGCCACCGGCGACATCTCGTATGAGGACTTCGACGCGGACGCGACCACCGGCTGGCCGGTCGGTCAGGGCGCGGCGGACTTCGCCGCTTCCCACTGGCACAACGCGATCTGGCGCCTGGACTTCGGTCTGGACGGACAGAGCAACATGAAGGTGGAGCAGTTCGATTCCGAGCTCGGCGAGCAGGGCGACCGTGTGCAGCTCATGCACACGACCGGGACGACCATCGACAACCCGTCGAACCTCGTGCCCAAGAACGACCTCACCTGGTGGCGGGTGGTGGCCCCCGACAGCCTCAACGCCGACGGCCATGCGCGGTCGTACGAGTTCGTGTTCCCGGGCTCCCAGCTCTACCAGGGCGACCCGGTGACGCAGCCGCTGCTGACGTTCACCAACTACAACGCCTGCCAGGAGTATGCGACGAACAACCTCAACACAGCGTGCGCAGACAAGAACGTCGTCCAGTACGTCGCCTCGAGCGCCGATCAGGCCCTGACCGATCCGGTGGCATGGGTCAACAGTGGGTTCCACCATGTCGTCCGCGACGAGGACCAGAGCCCGATGCAGACCCACTGGCAGTCGTTCTCCATCCAGCCGCGCGACTGGACCGCCCAGTCGATGAGCACGCCGTCCGGACGCTCGTGCGTCGACGGCGATCCGGGTGGGGAGATCCACACGGATGAGGCGCCGTGCGAGGTCGTCGAGCCCGAGCCGACCGTCTCGCCGGAGCCGACGGTCTCGCCGGAGCCGACCACCGAGCCGACCGCCGGACCGAGCCCCTCCGCGTCCCCCACGGACGCGGCCGGCGCGGCGAGCATCACGCTGTCGTCGAAGACGCTGACGCCCGGAGGGTCGTTCGACCTCACCGGAAGCGGCTTCGCGGCTGGTGAAGAGGTGACGGTGACACTGCACTCCGATCCGGTCACCCTCGGCAAGCTGACCGCGACCGAGAACGGTGCGGTCTCGGGAAGCCTGAAGGTGCCGGCGTCCGTTCCGGTGGGCTCGCACACGCTGACGGCCGTCGGCGCGGATTCCGGCTCAACGGTCGATGTGGCGGTGACTGTGGCCGCGCCGGGCGCGGCAGCGCTCGCCGTCACCGGCGGAACGATCGCCGGCGGATCCGTGGTGGCAGGGCTCCTCCTGCTCATCCTCGGTGTCGTGCTCGTCGCCAAGCGCCGCCGCCGCAACGCTCTCGCGGTCTGACCCATAGGCGATGGCCCGGCCGCACGGCCGGGCCATCGCCACTCGAACTGAAGAAGGGATCGGGATGCGTCGTCCTGTCGCCACCGCATCCGCCGTCGCGGTCTTCCTCGTCTGCGGAGCGCTGTTCCTCGGAATCCAGCTCACGCCGGCAGCGCCCGCGGCGGCGACTCGTCCGCAATCTGCGCCCGCCGAGGCTCCCGATCCGGCTGCGGTGTCCGCGCGGGACGCCGTGGAGGACATCCCGAACGACGCGGACATGATGTTCGCCTCGATGATGATCCCGCATCATCAGCAGGCCGTCGAGCTGTCCCGCATCCTCGCCGCGACCGACGGGATCGACGATGTCTCGATCGCGCTCGCGGCGTTCATCGACCGCGACCAGACGCGGGAGATCACCGACATGCAGGCCTGGCTCGACGCGTGGCATCGGAGCGGGATGATGAGCCACGATGGCAACGGCTTCATGGCGGGGATGGCCACGCCCGAGCAGATCGCGGCGCTGGAGGCGGCATCCGACGTGGTCGCGGAGAAACTGTTCCTGGAGCTGATGATCGCTCATCACCAGGGCGCGCTCCTGATGACGACGGAGGTGCTGCGGGAGGGGAACAACAGCTACATCCGGGCCCTCGCGAAGCACATCGCGGCCGAGCAGGAGCGGGAGATCGAGGCGATGACCGCGCGCCGGGACACGATGTGAGTCCGCGCCGCCGATTCGTCGGTGCGGCCGCCGCGCTCGTGGTCGCGGCCGCCGCCGCGATGTCCGCACAGCACGTCGCCCTCTATCGCGCCGAGTCGGGTTCGATGCGCCCCACGGTGGAGATCGGCGACGTGATCGTGGGCGAGACGTATCGAGGCGGTCCGCTCGAACGCGGCACCGTCGTGATCTTCACTGATCCGGATGGGTGGGCGGAACAGGTCGCTCGTCTGACGGACAGCGACGCCGTTGCGCCGACGTTCGTCAAGCGGGTCCTCGGTCTACCCGGAGATCGTGTCGCGTGCTGCGACAGCGCCGGGCGACTCTCGGTGAACGGGCGGTCGCTCTCCGAGGAATACCGCCTCGAGCCGGCGGCGATCGCCAGCGTTCTCGCCTTCGACGTGATGGTGCCCGACGACACGGTGTTCGTGCTCGGCGACTCCCGGGAGGCATCCGTGGACTCCCGCTACCTCGGACCCGTGCCCGTGTCCTCGATCGTCGCGACCCGGGTGGTCGCCCTGCGGTGGTGAGGCGCTGACGCGAGCAGCGGTCAGCGCGGGGAGCCGGCGGACGCGAGCTCGCCCTCTGCGACCCGTGCCAACGTGCTGCTCGCGACTCTCAGGCGCTCCAGGTTCTCGAGCGCGGCCTGCGCTCGATCCCGTGCGACCGAGATCGCCACCGCCGCGACCAGTTCTCCTGTGCGGGAGCGGACCGGCACCGCCACGCAGGCACGCCCCTCGGGATCCGGATCCACGAACCGCGCGAACCCCGTTGCCTCCACCTCGGCGACGATCTCCTCATGCTCTCGCGCCGAGACCCCGGAGGAGCGGGCCGTCTGCGCCACGATCGCCGCCGGGGGAGGCAGCGGGCTCGACGGGTGGGTGGGAACCGACGACAGCAGCAGCCTCCCGATCGCCGTGGAGGCGAGTTGGCGTCGCGTGCGGTCGATCGAGGCGAGCGGGAATGCGGGGTCCTCATCGACCACGACGACCCGACCGCGCGTGTATCGGACGTAGTGGATCGCCTCGCCGGTGTCTGCGCGGAGTTCGTCGAGGAGATGCGGTGCACGGACTCGTTGCAGGGGCGCGATCAGGTGCGCCAGCTCGACCACCCTGGCCCCCAGGACGAAACCGTCCGATGTCGGGTGTCGCAGCAGGTATTCCTCGCTCACCAGAGAGTTGATCAGGCGGTACGCGCTGGCGCGGGGGATCTCGAGCACGCGGGCGATGCCGTTCGCGGTGAGGGCGGGTCCGGACCGGGCGACCTCCTCGAGCACCGCCAGCGCGAGGGTGACGCCGCCGGGCGAGCCCGGACCCTTCATCGCGGCCACGGCTGGTCTGCCCGGAGGGCGTCGGAGGCGACGGGGGTGTCGTAGACGCCGACGCGCACGGTCGCAGGGCCGTACCGGCACCGCACGACGTGCGCGAGCGCGAGGCCCGCCACCAGCGCGGCGAACACCCAGAGCGCGACCCGGCTGCTCCCGATGCCGGCCACTTCGGTCGCGACCACGCCCGCAAGGGCGACCGTCGCCACCAGCGCCGGCCACGCCTCGCGGAAGCTGAACTCCCGCAGCCGAAGAAGGTAGGCGCAAGCGGCCGCGCTCACGAGTAGGTAGGCGAGGATGAACCCCATGCTCGTGGCGATGCCGATCACGTCGGCATAGAGGGATTCGCGCCCACCCCACAGCCGTACGAGAGTGCCGAACGTCAGGATCGCGCCGATGGCGACGGCGGCGATGTGCGGCGACGCGAAACGGCGGGAGGTGGCGCCGAGCAGACGAGGGAGCACGCCCTCACGGGCCATAGAGAACACCAGGCGCACGAGCGCATTCGTGCACGCCAGCGTGCAGGCCACCCAGGATGCTGCGATGACGATGTCGATCGTCGGCTCGACCCACGATGCCCCCGAGAGGTAGGCGGCATCCGCCAGCAGCGTCCCTTCCTGGCCCGCCGCAGGCATCGCGGACAACTGCGCGGCGACGCCGAACAAGTAGACCGCCGCGAGTGCGCACGCAGTCCACACGAGCGCTCGAGGCACGCTCGAGAGCGGCCGGCGGCTCTCCGGCCCCAGTGCGGCACCGCTCTCGAAGCCGACGAAAGCCACGACCGCGATGCCGATGCCTCCGGCGAAAGAGGTGATCGGCGGCACGTGGGAGAGGTCGGGCACGAGGGGTGAGAGGTTCCAGCCGGTGCTCGCGAAGACGGCGACCGAGACGATGAGGATCGCCGAGACCGCGATCGCTTCGATCACCAGCATGATGCGCGTCGACATCCGCGCGCCGAGGGCGATGACGAGGGTGATCACCGCGCCGCCGAGGAGAACGAGGACGGCGGGCAAAGCGCCATCCCCTCCTGTCGGATCGATCAGGCTCGTGATGCGGCGCACGCCGCTGCGCAGCGTATCGATCGAGATCGCTGCGTAGCCGAGTGCCATGGCGGCGCCCGCGACCATTCCGAGCAGCGGGCCGAGCCCGCGGGTGACGAACGTGTAGATGCCGCCGGCCGCGGAGATCCGCCGCGCGAAGATCGACATCGACAGAGCGACCAGGACGACGATCGTCGCGGTCAGCAGCAGATCGAAGAACGCGAACGATCCTGCCCGGGAGACGAGGCCACTGGTCTGAGCGAGCAGCACGCCCGCAGGGGCGACCGCCGCAACCGATTGAGCGACGAGGTCTACGGTGCGGATCGACCCGCGTCGCAAGCCGTGCAGAGGCGAGACGGCATCCAGTCCGGCGGTCGGTGGTCGCCCGGCGATCGCTTCACTCAACGCGCTCATCGCCACCTCCTTCTTCGCCACTCACGGTACGGAGAGCCTGTTGCGCGGGGCGCTCACGCGTGTTTCGACTTCGTGACGTGCGGCGGGACACGACGAAGGGTGCACCCGGCCGTGCCCACAGCCTGGATCCACCGGCATCCGGACACCCGCTACGATGATCGGGATGTCCGCCGACGACGCTGCCATGATCACCGCGCCACCGCACTCGCTCTATCGCGAGATCGAGCGGGCGGAATGGTCGCGTCTTGCCGCGGGCATCCCGCAGCCGCTGACCGAGACCGAGGTGGTGCAGCTGCGAGGTCTGGGCGACCGTCTCGACATCGCCGAAGTGCGCGAGGTCTACCTGCCGCTCAGCCGACTGCTCAGCCTCTACGCGACAGCGACCAAGCGGCTGGGTGCGGACACGAGCACGTTCCTGCACGAGACCGACTCGACCACGCCGTTCGTCGTCGGCGTCGCCGGATCGGTCGCGGTCGGCAAGTCGACGATCGCCCGTCTGCTGCGCGAACTCATGTCGCGCTGGCCGGGCACGCCCCGGGTCGAGCTCGTCACGACCGACGGCTTCCTCTACCCGAATGAGGAGCTCGAGCGCCGCGGGCTGATGGACCGCAAGGGGTTCCCCGAGTCGTACGACCGCCGCGCGCTCGTCGACTTCCTCAGCGAGGTCAAGAGCGGGGCGCCCGAGGTGCGCGCACCCTTCTACTCCCACCTGCAGTACGACATCGTGCCGGACGCGCATGTCACCGTGCGGCGCCCCGACGTGGTCATCGTCGAGGGACTCAACGTCCTGCAGCCGCCGGCCGACCCCAACGAGGTCTCCGTCAGCGACCTCTTCGACTTCTCCATCTACGTGGATGCCGCGACCGAGCACATCACGTCCTGGTTCGTGAATCGCTTCCTGGCCCTCAAGAACAGCGCGTTCAGCAACCCCAACTCGTTCTTCCGGGTGTTCGCCGAGCTCAACGACGAAGAGGCCGTGCAGACCGCGCTGCAGTTCTGGAACGACATCAACCTCCCCAACCTCGAGGAGAACGTCCTTCCGACGCGGCACCGCGCCACGCTGGTCCTGCAGAAGGGCCCCGACCACGCCGTCGAGACGGTGCTTCTGCGCAAGCTGTAGACGCGTTCCATCTTCGGGCCGCCCAGTCGGCGGAAAACTCGTTCTGACCGGGGCATCCGAATTCGTTCAGGTGCCTTGCATACCCACCCTCGTACCATTGATGGCATGTGTGGAATCGTTGGATACGTCGGCCCGCGTCCGAGCCAGGACATCCTCATGGCAGGACTCGCCCGACTGGAGTACCGCGGCTATGACTCGGCGGGCGTCGCCGTCATCGACGGCAGCGGCGAGCTCGGCATGCGCAAGCGCGCCGGCAAGCTCAATGTGCTGCGCGAAGACCTGAAGGCCACGCCCCTCGCGGACGGCACGACCGGCATCGGCCACACCCGTTGGGCGACGCACGGCGGCCCCACGGATGTCAACGCGCACCCCCACCTCGCCGACGATGACAAGCTCGCCGTCATCCACAACGGCATCATCGAGAACTTCTCCGAGCTCAAGGCGGAACTCCTCGCGTCCGGCTTCACCTTCCAGAGCGAAACCGACACCGAGGTGGCCGCTGTGCTGCTCGGTCGCGAGTACCGCGCGAACGGAGGCGACCTGGTCGCCGCGTTCCGTGGCGTAGCCGCTCGCTTGGAGGGCGCGTTCACCCTTCTCGCGATGCACGAGGAGCACCCGGGCCTGGTCGTCGGCGCCCGCCGCAACTCTCCGCTGGTGATCGGCCTCGGCGAGGGGGAGAACTTCCTGGGCTCCGATGTCGCGGCCTTCGTCGAGCACACCCGCAACGCCCTCGCCATCGGCCAGGACCAGATCGTCGCGATCACTCCCGGCGGCGTCGAGGTCACGGACTTCGACGGCAACTCGGTCGAGGTCGAGCCGTTCGAAGTGACCTGGGATGCCTCCGCCGCCGAAAAGGGCGGCTGGTCGTCGTTCATGGCCAAGGAGGTGTCCGAGGAGCCGGAGGCCGTCGCCAACACGCTGCGTGGCCGCATCCGCGACGAGAAGGTCGTGATTCCCGAGCTGGACGGTCTGGACGACCTCTTCCTCGGCATCAACCGGATCATCGTCATCGCCTGCGGCACCGCCGCCTACGCCGGCCAGACCGGCAAGTACGCGCTGGAGCAGTGGACCCGGATCCCCGTGGACGTCGAGCTCGCGCACGAATTCCGCTACCGCGACCCGGTGATCGGACCCGACACCCTGATCGTCTCGATCAGCCAGTCCGGCGAGACCATGGACACGCTCATGGCCGTCAAGTACGCCCGCGAAGCCGGCGCGAAGACGCTGTCGATCTGCAACACGCAGGGTGCGACCATCCCGCGCGAGTCCGACGCGATCGTCTACACCCACGCCGGCCCCGAGGTCGCCGTCGCCTCGACGAAGGCGTTCGTCGCGCAGATCACCGCGCTCTACCTGCTGGGCCTGCACATCGCGGGCGTCCGCGGTTCGCTGGACGCGACGCAGCTCGCCGACAACGTGCGCGAGCTCGAAGCGATCCCCGCCAAGATCCAGCGCGTGCTGGACGGCGAGCAGGAGCGCATCACTCAGCTCGCGCACTGGATGGCCGATACCCGCTCGGTGCTCTTCCTCGGCCGCCACGTCGGGTACCCGATCGCGATGGAGGGTGCGCTCAAGCTCAAGGAGCTCGCGTACATCCACGCCGAGGGCTTCGCCGCCGGTGAGCTCAAGCACGGACCGATCGCGCTCATCGAACCCGGTCAGCCCGTGTTCGTGATCGTGCCGTCGCCGCGCGAGTCCGCGCTGCTGCACGCGAAGGTCGTCTCGAACATCGAGGAGATCCGCGCCCGCGGAGCCCGCGTCATCGCGATCGCCGAGGAAGGCGATGCCGCCGTGCTGCCCAAGGCCGACGAGGTGCTGCGCATTCCGCTGGCAGGGCCCCTGTTCGAGCCGCTGCTCGCCGTCGTGCCGCTGCACATCTTCGCGATGGGCCTGTCCACGGCCAAGGGCCTGGACGTCGACCAGCCCCGCAACCTCGCGAAGTCCGTCACCGTCGAGTAGGCGCGGGGCGCCGGCGCCGCTGTCTCGCGGGAGGGAAGCGGGAACGCGCCACGGCCGCACGAACGCCACCCCGCGATAGGGTGGCGGATGCCCCGAATCGGGGCCGAAGGGAGCGTGCTGTGATCGTCGGCATCGGAGTCGATCTCGTCGACATCCCACGGTTCGAGCGGTCGATCGCCCGCACCCCGCGCCTCGTCGAGCGGCTCTTCGCCCCGGCCGAGCGCGTGCTCGCACCGCGCTCGCTCGCCGCGCGATACGCCGCCAAAGAGGCGCTCATCAAGGCGCTCGGCGGCTCGGACGGCGTGCACTGGACCGAGATCGAGATCACGCCCGAGGCATCCGGGCGTCCCTGGTTCACCCTCACCGGCTCGACCGCCGCGGTCGTCGCCGAGCGTGGGATCTCCGCCATCCACCTCTCGATGTCGCACGATGCGGGGCTCGCGACGGCGTACGTCGTGGCCGAGTCGGCCGAGGCCACTCCGTGACCCGCCTGCCCGCCGGAGTCATGCGCGAGGCGACCATCGACGTCGGTGCGATCAGCGCCAACGTGCGGCACCTGCGCCGGCTCACCGAGTCGGAGGTCATCGCCGTCGTCAAGGCGGACGGCTACGGACACGGCGCGGTCCGCTCGGCCGTCGCCGCACTCGAGGGCGGCGCGACGCGCATCGGCGTCGCCGACGTGACCGAAGCCCTGGCGCTGCGGCGCGGGGGCATCAGCGCTCCCGTGATCGCGTGGCTGCACGCGCCCGGCGCTTCGTTCGCCGAAGCGGCCTCCGCGAACATCGAGCTCGGCATCTCGACCTTCGACCAGCTGCTGTCGGCTGCGGCCGCGGCATCCGTGGATCGTCCTGTCGGCGTGCATCTCAAACTCGAGACCGGCCTCGCCCGCAACGGCATCGCCCCGGAGGACTACCGCGTCGTGTTCGCCGAGGCGGCACGCCTCGAGCGCATCGGCAAGCTGCGCGTCGTCGGACTCTTCAGCCACCTCTCCAACGCTTCGATCGAGGATGACCGGGAGCAGCTGCGGCTCTTCCACGACGGGGTCTCCGTCGCGGCCTCCGCGGGACTCGCTCCGCCGCTGCGGCACATCGCCGCGACGTACGCCGCGATCGACCTGCCCGAGGCGCGACTCGGCTGCGTGCGGCTGGGCATCGGGATGTACGGGCTCTCGCCGTTCGCCGACCGCTCCTCCGCCGACCTCGGACTGCGCCCCGCCATGACCTTGCGCGCCGCCGTGTCGGCCGTGCGCCGGGTGCCCGCCGGGCACGGCGTCTCGTACGGCTACGACTACCGCACGCCGCGCGAGACCACGCTCGCCCTCGTTCCGCTCGGGTACGCGGACGGGGTGCCACGCCAGGCATCCGGTGCCGGGCCCGTCGCCATCAACGGGCAACGATTCCGCGTTGCGGGGCGCATCGCCATGGACCAGTTCGTCGTCGACGTCGGCGACCACCCCGTCGCAGTGGGCGACGAGGCCGTGCTGTTCGGCGACCCCACTCTGGGCGCGCCGGCCGCGACCGACTGGGCGGATGCCGCGGGCACCATCAACTACGAGATCGTCACCCGCATCGGACCCCGCGTCGTGCGGAGGCAGGTGTCCGCGTGAGCGGGCTCGACCCGCTCGTCGGCCGCCGCGAGGTCGCCACGACGGAGGACATGGAAGCGCTCGGCGAAGAGATCGGACGGATGCTGCGACCCGGCGACCTCGTCGTGCTGACCGGCCCGCTCGGCGCGGGCAAGACGACGCTCACGCGGGGGATCGGCGCCGGACTCGGCGTGCGCGGACCCGTGCAGAGCCCCACGTTCGTGATCGCCCGGACGCATCCGTCTCTCGTCGGGGGTGCGCCGCTCGTGCACGTCGACGCGTACCGGCTCGGCTCGGCATTGGAGCTGGACGATCTCGACATCGACGTGGACCGCTCGGTCGTCGTCGTCGAGTGGGGGCGGGGGATGGCCGAAGAGCTCGCGGACGTGTGGTGGGACGTCGAGGTGGAGCGTCCGGTCGGTGGCGGCGACGCCGATGGCGCTGCACCGGCGGATGAGGATCTCGACAAGGATGAAGCGCGGGTGGTGACGATCAGGCGCGTCTCGCGCTGACGACCCACGGTCCGCGACGGCCGCGTGGGTCAGCGCACGCGGGCGAAGGCGGCGCGTGAACTGACGGCGAGCAGCGTGGAGAGCGCCAACAGCGCGATCGTCAGCCACGGCAGGATCCACACCCCTGTGCCGTCGATGGCCAGCCCTCCGATGAAGGCGCCGAGCGCGATCGAGCCGTTCCACGTCGCGACGACCATCGACTGGGCCACATCGGCCGATGAGCCTGCGATGCGCGCCGGGGCGGACTGGAACAGGGTCGGAGCGCCTCCATAAGCGAAGCCCCACAGCGCGATTGCGAGGAAGACGGCGACGGCGTTCTCGCCCCAGAGGCCGAGGGCCAGCATGGCGACGCCCAGGAGAATCGCGGCGAGCACGACCATGCCGCGCAGGTGCCGGTCGGCCAGGACCCCAGCCGTGAGCACCCCTGCGACCGCGAGCACGCCGAAGACGAGCAGCGCGATGTCCAGGTGGTCCGATACACCGGACGCCCGGGTGAGCGGCGCGATGTACGTGTAGGCGACGTTGTGTGCGAGGACGAACGCAGCGGTCGTCCCGAGCACGACGGCTAGCCCCGGCATCCGCAGCACGGCGAGAAGCGACGGTCGCTCGCCCGCTCGCTCACCCGGGAACGACGGCAGCGCGAGCGCAGCCCACAACGCCAGGCCGAGGCTGAGCGCGGCCATCGCGCCGAACGCCTCCCGCCAGCCGAAGGCCGAGCCGAGCGCGGTGGCGATCGGCAATCCGAATGCGAAGGCCAGCGGCGTGCCGACCATGGCGATCGAGAGTGCCCGCCCGGCGCGCTCGGCCGCGACCATGCGCATCGCGTAGCCCGCCGCCATGGCCCAGAGCAGCCCAGCGAGCATTCCACCGATGACGCGGGCCACGAGGATGACGGCGTAGCTCGGGGCGAGGGCCGTCACGGCGTTGACAAGGGCGAACCCGAGCACGAGCGACACGAGCAGCATCCGGCGGGGGACTGCCCGCGTCAGCGCAGTGAGCGGGATAGCGGTGATCGCCGTCGCGATGGCGTACACGGCGACGAGTGCCCCGACCTGAGAATCGGAGATGCCGAGATCGGCGCTCATCTGTGGCAGCAGGCCGGCCGGGAGGATCTCCGTGACGACACCGGTGAACACGACGGCGGCGAGTGCGAGCAGGCCGCCGAGAGGGAGACGTGCGGAGGGGAGCGGGGTCGAACCCGTGGCCGGAACGGCGAGTGTGGATGACATGGCCCCAGTGTCAAACCTTGCCATTAGTGTTAAGGTCAAGTCCGGCCGAAAGGGAGTCCATGCGCATAGGCGAGCTCTCCTCCAGAACCGCGACCCCGGCCCGGCTTCTGCGCTACTACGAGGAGCAGGAACTGCTGAGTCCGGAGCGCGCGTACAACGGTTATCGCGAGTACCCCGAAGCCGCTGTCGAGCGTGTCGAGCAGATCCGCGGGCTCATCGAGGCCGGTATCCCCACGCGGATCATCAAGCAGCTGCTGCCGTGCCTGAACACGGGCAGCCCGTCCATCCGCATCACCGCTCTCGACCCCGAGATCGTCGCCTCCCTCACCGAACAGCGCGAACAGCTGGAACGACGCATCTCTTGCCTCAGCCGCAACAAGGACGCGATCTCGCGCTACTTGGCAGAATCTGCCGAGCGCGGCTGAGCGACCGTGGCCGCTGCTCTGCGGCGGTGCTCGACAGACTCCCCGAGCTTGGCCCCTAGTCGTCGCCCCGCCCGAAGTCGTGCAGGAAGGCCACAGCCGCACCACGGCTACCCTGGAAGCGTGATCCTCGCCATCGATACCTCACTCGGCACGGCCGTCGCGGTCGTCGATGATGACGGAGTCGTGCGCGCGGAGGCGGCGAGCGAGAACCCGCTCGGACATGCCGAGGTGATCGGCGACCTGCTGCTCCGCGCCTTGAGCGATGCCGCAGGTCCGATCGGCTCGCCCGTCCCCGGCCACGCCGACCCCTCGAGCGTCACGTATGTCGCCGCCGGCATGGGGCCGGGGCCGTTCACCGGACTGCGGGTCGGCATCGCCGCCGCGCGGACCTTCGCGCAGGGCCGCGGCATCCCGGTCATCCCGATCGTCAGCCACGACGCCATCGCGCTGCAGGTGCTGCTCGCCGACGCGCTGAGCGGGGTCGAGACCGAGCGCTTCGCCGTCGTCACCGACGCTCGCCGGCGCGAGTTCGCGTACTCGGTGTACGACGGGCTGGACGACGACGGGCTGCCGATCCGCACCGAGGGCCCCGCGCTGACCCCGCGCGACGACGTCGACGCAGTGCTCGCCGGTCTCGGCGCGCGGCGCCACGACGCGAGCGCGGTGCCGGCCACGATGCTCGGTCTCGCGGCTGCGCGTGCACTGGCCGCGGGGCGCACGATCGGTCCGGACGATGCGCTGTACCTCCGTTCCCCGGACGTCACGATGCCCACCGGTCCGAAGCGGGTCACCGCGCCGGCGCCGAGCGGGGACCGCTCGTGACGCTCCGCGCGGCGACCGCCGCCGACCTCGACGACATCATGGCGCTCGAGCGTGCCTCGTTCCCGACCGATGCCTGGTCGGACGCGATGATGCGTGAGGAGCTCGGTTCGCCGCACGGCTGGTACATCGTCGACGAGGAGGCCGGCCGCATCGTCGGCTACGCGGGGCTCCGTGCCCCGAAGGGGTCGAAGGATGCCGATGTGCAGACGATCGCCCTGGCCGAGGCATCCCGCGGCCGCGGACGCGGACGGATGCTGCTGCGCGCGCTGATCGAGGAGGCCGCGCGTCGTCGCGTGGCCGAGGTGTTCCTCGAGGTGCGCGCCGACAATCCCGTCGCACAGTCGCTGTACGCATCGGAGGGCTTCGTCGAACTCGGCCGGCGCCCGCACTACTACCAGCCCGACGACGTGGACGCCGTCGTGATGCGGTTGCTCGTCGCCGGCTGGACAACGTCCCGGATGCCCGACACCACGGACGCGGGAGCGTGCACATGAACCGCAACGAGCCTCTGGTGCTCGGCATCGAAACGAGCTGCGATGAGACCGGTATCGGCATCGTCCGCGGCAGCACCCTGCTGAGCAACACCATCGCGAGCAGCATGGACGAGCACGCCCGCTACGGCGGTGTCGTGCCGGAGGTCGCCGCGCGTGCGCACCTCGAGGCGCTGCAGCCGTCGATCGACGCGGCGCTCGCCGAGTCCGGGGTGGGTCTCAGCGACCTGGACGCCATCGCGGTCACGAGTGGGCCAGGCCTGGCCGGGGCGCTCATGGTCGGGATCGGCGCGGCCAAGGCGCTCGCCGTCTCATTGGATCGCCCGCTGTACGCGGTCAACCACCTCGTCGGGCACATCGCGGCCGATCTCCTGGACGCCGATGCGCCGCCCCTGGAGTACCCGACCGTCGCCTTGCTGGTCAGCGGCGGACACACGTCGCTGCTGCTCGTGCGCGACCTCACCACCGACGTCGAGATGCTCGGCGAGACGATGGACGACGCCGCCGGCGAGGCCTTCGACAAGGTCGCGCGCCTGCTCGGGCTGCCCTACCCGGGCGGTCCCGAGATCGATCGGGCAGCGGCATCCGGAGACCCGGATGCGATCCGCTTCCCGCGCGGACTCTCGCGGGCGTCCGACATGGACAAGCACCGCTACGACTTCTCGTTCTCCGGCCTCAAGACCGCCGTAGCCCGGTGGGTCGAGCAGCGCGAAGCCGCCGGAGAATCGGTGCCGATCGCGGATGTCGCGGCATCCTTCCGGGAGTCCGTCGTGGACGTGCTGATCACCAAGGCGCTCGACGCGTGCGCGCGGTACGAGGTGCCGCGCCTGCTGCTCGGGGGCGGCGTGATCGCGAATCGGCGGCTGCGCGAGGTGGCGATGGAGCGAGCGGATGCCGCGGGCGTGGCGTTGCGGATCCCGCCGCTGTCGCTCTGCACCGACAACGGCGCGATGATCGCCGGGCTCGCTTCCGCGCTCATCTCGTCGGGGCGCGAGCCGTCGACGCTGTCGTTCGGGGCGGATTCCACCTTGCCGGTCACCCAGATCCAGGTGGACGAGCGCCCGCGCGAAGGGGTGCCCGCATGAGCGAGAAGGATGCCTCGGCGCCGGTGGATGAGCCCGCGAAGGACGCAGAAGCCTCTGCTGCGCCGCCCGTGACAGAGCCGCCGTCGCCCGACGTGGCACCGGTCGCCGAGGGGTCGGCGCTCCCCGGCGAGCACCGCGGCGGCTTCGCTCGGCTGCCCACCGCGCCGGTGGGTATCGCGGCGCCGGTCGTGGACCCGGCATCGCTGCCCCTGCCGACGCTGGAATGGATGCTTCCGGATCCGCCCGCGCCGCACCGTGGGCTGGCCGCCTGGGCGCTGATGTTCTCGATCGCCGGGCTCGTCGTGTCACTGTTCGTCGGCTGGGGGTTCCCGATCGGCATCGTCGGCATCGTGACAGCGATCCTCGCGCTGCGTCGCCCGCTGGAGAGCCGCCGGGTCGCCGTGTGGGCGCTCGTGCTCGGCGTCGTGTCGGTCATCTACAGCGCCGGCTGGCTGCTCTGGGCTGCGAGCCGCGTCGACCTCCTCGGCTGAGCTACACGCGGTCGGCGAGGAGGGCGAGGCGCTGTGACCCGATGCGGGTCATGATGAGGGTCGCGGATGCCGCACCCTTCAGCTTCAGCGCTTTGCGCAGCACGGCGGGGTCGATGTCCACGCCGCGCTTCTTGATCTCGAGCGTGCCGATGCCGCGCTCCCTCAGGGCCTTGCCCAGCGCCTTGACGTCGGCGGGCAGCTCCTCGCGGATGCGGAACGACGACACGAACGGGCTCGTCAACGCGGCATCCGAGGTGAGATAGGCGATGCCGCCGGACAGCATGCCCGCCTCCAACGCCCGGGCCACGTCGCCGATGAGGCGCGCACGGATCACCGCGCCGTCCGGTTCGTGCACGAAGGCGCCGAGCGTGCGGACCGGCTCATCCTCGGCATCCTCCGCTGAGGTCAGCTCGTGGGCGGCGTCGCCGCGCACCACCAGCGCCGCTCGGCGGATGCCTTCACGAGCCAGCGCGCCGGACCACAGCACCAGCTCTATCGTCGCGCCGTCGGCGCTGACCCACTGCGCTTCCATGTCGTCCGGCACGGCGTCGCGGTCGAACCCGGGCCCGAGCTTGATGCCGGTCGGCACCGTCTGCGCGAGTCCGAAGGCCCAGTCGAGGGAGGGCGTGTAGTCCGCGGCGCTCACGCGCGAGGTCTCGCTGTGCCCCGAGGTGCGGCGCGCGGGATCCATCCACACGGCGTCGGCAGCGGAGATATCGGATGCCTCGGCCAGACCGTGACGCACGGTCACGCTGTCGCCGAACGGTGCCAGGTTGTACGCGGCGATCGCGGCCGTGACCTCGTCGGCATCCACCGCGTCGACGTGCAGTCCCAGGCCGGCGAGGCCGAGCGCATCCCCGCCGATGCCGCAGCCGAGATCGGCGACGCGGGTGAGGCCGGCGGCGCGGAAGCGGGCGGCGTGACGGGCTGCGATCGACAGCCGCGTGGCCTGCTCGAGCCCGGCGCGGGTGAACAGCATCCGGTCGGCGAACTCGCCGAACTTCGACCGACCGCGCACCCGCAGCCGCGCCTGGCCGACGACAGCGGAGACGAGTGCGGGGGAGTGCCCCGCGGCACGCAGACGGGAGACGACGCGGGTGACGTCCTCGGCGGACTCGACCGGAGGCAGAGCATCCAGCAGTCGCAGGCCTTCGGGGGTGAGCAGCTCGGTGAGCTCGGCCATGTCCATCCGGCAAGCCTACGGCCGAGGCATCCGCTCGCCGCCGCGCCCCTCCCCGGGGCCCGTCACCCAACCCCCTATCGGATCCCCATGCACGCCGGGGGTTTCTGCGGGGTTGCTCCCGATGCCGGACCAGACGCGAATCTCCAGACTCGTACCAACGCGTCGCCTTGGCGCTCCACGAACGAAGGAAGAGATCATGGCTGTGAACGACAACCTCAACGTTCTGGGCATCCAGACCAACCTCGACACGGACCTCCTGTCGAACAACGATGTACTTTCGGGAAACACCGACAACTCGGACAACTCGGACAACTCCGACAACTCCGACAACTCGGACAACGACTTCCTGTCGGGCAACACGGACAACTCGGACAACTCCGACAACTCGGACAACTCGGACAATTCCGACAACTCCGACAACTCGGACAACTCCGACAACTCGGACAACTCCGACAACTCGGACAACTCCGTCGACACGGACGTGGATGTCGACGTCGAGGACTCGTTCAACGAGGACGACTCGTACCAGGACTCGATCAACGACTCGTTCCAGGTGAACGACTCGTTCCAGGACAACTCGATCCACGACTCGGCCAACGACAACTCGGTCAACGCCGGCATCCGCCAGTACAACTCGGGCTTCGGTGACATCAACTTCATCGACGACAGCGAGGGTGGCGGCGGCGGCATGGTCGGCCTCATGGGCGCGGGCAGCGGCGGAGACTTCGACTTCGATGTCGACGCACGGTCCACGAACAACGACCAGTCGGTCAACCAGAACATCACCACCAACTCGGGCAGCGGCGGAGCCGCCCTCGCGGTCGGCGGAGATGCGGATGGCGGCTTCGGCGGCGTGCTCTCGGGTGCCGGCGGCGGCGACAGCGGCAACGGCGGTGCGGGTGGCAGTGGCACCGGCGCGGCAGGCGGCGCAGGCGGCGCAGGCGGCCTCGGTGGTCTCGGCAGCGGCGGTGCCGGTGGGGACGGCGGCCTCGGTGGTGCCGGAACGGGCGCAGCCGGTGGCGGCAGCGGTGGTGCCGGCGATGCCGGTTCGCTGGGGGTCGGCGGCGGCCAGGGCGGCAGCGCGGGGAACGCCAACGCGAATGGCGGCGACGCCAACGGTGGAAACGTGAGCCAGTTCTTCAACCAGGACTCGGTGATCGTCTCCGGCGACGGCTCATATGGTGCCGGCGGCAACGTCGACGTCAACAACATCAACACCAACATCGATGTGGGGGACATCTCGATCGGGAACACCTGGAACACGGACTCGTTCAACGACGACCTCGACTTCTCCGACAACTGGTCGATCAACGACTCGTTCCAGGACAACTCGGACAACTCGATCAACGATTCGTTCCAGGACAACTCGGACGACCACGGGGTCGATGTGGACGTGGATGTGGACAACTCCAACGTCGGAAGCCCGTTCGGCGACGCGAACGAGATCGACTTCTGATCCCTTCGCACACGTTCTGCCCGGCCGCCCCTGGGGTGGCCGGGCAGAACACCATTTACCGAACGCGGTGGTGGTGCGAAACTGAACCTCAGAAGCTTCCGCGCGAAGGGTGGGGAAGATGAGCGAGGATGCAGTGAACGGGCGCAGCGGCGTCGAGCCGCCCCGCGATCCCGACGGCGCGCAGACAGTGGGACACGACTCGGACGTCGGCGCGGACGCCGCGTCGAGCCTCTGGGGAGCCGACATCGACGTGTTCTCGGATCCGGCGGAGACGGGGATGTTCTCCGACGAGATCGAGAACATCGATGCGTCTGATTGGGATGCGGACGCCTCCGGCATCTGGGGGGATGACGGAGACGGCGCCGGCCTCGACGACGGCGGTGCGATAGGACTCGACTTCCCGCTCTGATCTGGGATTCGCTTGCGCATCGGATGCGGCGGCACGGCATCGATCTGTCACGATGGAAGAGGGACACATGCTCGAATCGGGCAGAAGCGAGGAATTCGCCGTGGTCGAGAGCGAAGACGCATCGTCGACAGCCGAGGTGGCCGACATCACCGCACTCGTGCGCAGCGTGAGCGAATTCGCCGCCGACACGGGCCGCGCGGACTTGGCCAAGCGGCTGGAAAGCACCCGATCGCGCCTGATCGATCCCGATGTCCGCGTCATCGTCGTGGGGGAGTTCAAGCAAGGGAAGAGCAAGCTCATCAACGCGCTCGTCAACGCACCGGCGTGTCCGGTGGACGACGATGTCGCCACGAGCGTGCCGACCTCCGTCAGCTATGCCGACGAAGCGTCTGCGTGGATCCTCACCCGCGAGGAGGACTCGTCGACCGGCTCCGCGATCGAACGGCGGCAGGTGTCGCTGGAGGAGCTGCCGCAATACGTGTCGGAGCGGGGCAATCCGGGCAACGAGCGCAATATCGTCTCGGCGGAGGTGCTTCTGCCGCGCGAGTTCCTCAAAGGGGGTCTTCGCCTCGTCGACTCGCCGGGCGTCGGCGGGCTCGAGTCCTCCAACGCCTTGGCGACCCTGTCGGCGCTGTCCTCCGCCCACGCCGTCCTCCTCGTCTCGGATGCCTCGCAGGAGTACACCGAACCGGAGGTGCAGTTCCTCAAACATGCGATGCGGATCTCGCCGAATGTCGCCGCTGTGCTCGCCAAGACCGACCTGTACCCCCAGTGGCGCGAAATCGAGGAGATCGACCGCGGTCGTCTGCGCGACGCCGGGGATGTGCCGATGTTCTCGGTCTCCAGCGACCTGAGACTGCTCGCCGCGGAGTTGAGGGATCGGACTCTGAACGACGAGTCGGGATTCCCGGCGCTCGTCACGCACCTGCGCCGCGAGGTCCTCGGCCGCGCCGAGGTCATCCGCCAGCGCAGCGCCGTGCACGACCTGGTCTCGGTCGTCGATCAGGTCAGCGTTTCGCTCCGCTCCGAGCTCAACGCACTGCTGCATCCCGAGGACACACCTCGGATGATCGCCCAGCTCGAAGCGGCCAAGGCACGCGCCGACGAGTTCCGTGGACGGTCGGCACGGTGGCAGGTGACGCTCACCGATGGCATCGTCGACCTGATCGCAGACATGGAGCACGACCTGCGTGATCGCCTGCGCAAAGTGCAGCGCGAGGCGGAGGCGTCGATCGACGAAGGCGACCCCGGTCCGATCTGGGACGAGGTCACCGCGTGGCTCGAGCAGCGGGTCGCGGGAGCCGTGTCCGAGACGTTCGTCTGGACGGACGAGCGCTCTCGCTGGCTCTCCGAGGAGGTCGCGGAGCTGTTCAGCCAGGGTGAGGCTGCGCTTCCCGCCATCGAAGTCGGTGACACCCGCGGCGTGCTGGATCCCGTCGAGGGGGTCGGGGGACTGGACTCGGGGCGCCTCGGGGCGGGCGAGAAGATCTTCATCGGTGTCCGAGGCTCGTACGGCGGTGTGTTGATGGTGGGTCTGGCGACCGGCCTGATCGGCCTGTCGCTGATCAACCCCCTCTCGCTGCTGGCCGGAGTGCTCGTCGGCCGCCGGGCGTACCGCGAGGACATGACCGCGAGACTGTCCCGGCGCCAGCACGAGGCGAAGATCCTCGTGCGCCGATACATCGACGAGGTGATCTTCCAAGTCGGAAAGCAGCTCAAGGACCGTCTGCGGACGGTCCAGCGCGCGGCCCGCGACCACTTCGGTTCGATGGCCGAGGAGCTGCACCAGTCGCTCTCAGAGGCACTCACAGCCTCGAAGCAGGCCGCCGGCACCTTCACATCGCAGCGCGACCAGCGGGTCATGGTCCTGCAGGAGCAGCTCCGGCGGCTGGACGCCCTTTCCGCCGAGCTGCCCGCGCTGCCGCCGATCCGCCGCGAGGCTGTGCGTCGGTGAACGGGCCGACCACGCAGGAGGCGGAGGAGCTGCTTCGCACGGCCGCGTCCGTGTATGCCGACGACCCCGCGGCCATGGCGGTCATCGGGAAGCTCGAGCAGCGACTGAGCGAGCCTCTGCGATTGGCGATCGCCGGGATGGTCAAGGCGGGCAAGTCCACGCTGCTGAACGCGATGCTCGGCGAGCAGATCGCCCCGACGGACGCCGGCGAGTGCACGCGGGTGGTCACGTGGTACCGATACTCGCCGACGCCCTCGATCACGATGCACCTGAACAACGGTGAGACCCGCCGGATGCCCGTGCACCGCGAGCGCGGACGTTTGGCCCTCGGTCTGGGCGGCCTTCCCGCGGAGGATGTGCAGTGGCTCGAGGTCGGGTGGCCGCTGGATGCGCTCAGATCGGTGATCCTCATCGACACGCCGGGCATGGCTTCGATGTCGAAGGAGATATCGCTGCGCGCGACCCGATTCCTCACCGGGGAGGAGGAGCCGTCCTCGGCGGACGCCGTCATCTATCTCATGCGTCACCTGCACGCGTCGGACGTGGCGTTCCTCGAGGCGTTCCGTGACACCGCGCCCGGAGGCGGGCAGACGGTGTGCGCTGTGGGGGTGCTGTCCCGATCGGACGAGATCGGCTCCGGCCGGATCGACTCGCTGCTGTCCGCGGCCAAGGTGGCCCGGCGCTACGAGCACGAAGCCGATCTCGCCTCTTTGGTGCTCGGTGTGATCCCCGTCGCGGGTCTGGTCGCCGAGGGTGCCAGGACGCTCCGCGAGAGCGAGTACATCGCCTTCCGCCAGCTCGCGGCGCTCGACCGGGTCGAGCGGGAGAAGCTCTTCGTTTCGGCCGATCGATTCGTCGCCGACACCGCCACGACGACCTTGAGCGCGACTGTGCGCAGCGATCTGGTGAGCCGGTTCGGCATTTTCGGCGTGCGTCTGGCGACAGCGTTGATCCGGGGCGGGACCGCAAGCTCGTCCGAGCTGGCCGAGGCGATGGTGCAGCAGAGCGGGCTCGTGCAGCTGCAGCAGTTCGTGCGTACACAGTTCCGCACGCGGGCGACGACTCTCAAGATCCGCGGAGTGCTGCTCGCGCTCGACAGGCTCATCCGGGACAATCCCCGCGACGGCGTGGACGTGATCCACGCCGCCAGCGAACGGATCTCGGCATCCGCGCACGGCCTTCGTGAGCTGACTCTCATCGCCAGCGCGCGGTCGGAGGGACTGCCGTTGACAGATCAGGACAGTGCGGAGGCGCTGCGGATCGTCGGCGGGGCGGGCGCGTTGCCCTATCTCCGACTCGGTGCGGCAGAGGACGCCGACGTCACGGTGTTGCGGGAACTGAGCGGGGCCGCACTCGCGCATTGGCGCACACTGGCCGAGTCCCCACTCACCTCCAGCGCCGCGATCGGTGTCTGCCGGGTGGTCATCCGCAGCCTGGAAGCGCTGGCAGCGGACCTCGGTCCGGATCCCGCGGCGACGGCCGTCGCCGCGTCAGAGGTCGCCGCCGCCGACGATCCCCTCGGCTTTGCGGATGTCGTGGCGACGGGCGGACCAGGCGATGGCCGGGGGCAGGACGCTGCTGAGCAGAGCGAGAAGCACAAGCCCCGCCTGGGCTGGAAGAAGAAGCAGAAGGGACTGTCCGCGGTCACCGATCGCCACCCACTCGGATGACATCAGCACCAGGATGACCTGGACGCCGAACGTCGCCAACTGCCACCACCGCACGTGCGCACGCCTGCTCATGAAGGACACGAGGAGCGTGATCTGAACGAGCAGGACACCGACCATCACCCCGAACACGATCCAGAACACGATGTCGGATGCCGTGTCGTAGGTCTGATCGCTGCGTCCCTCGACCACGGCGCGCACCCGGTCGGCGATGAGCGGCAGCAGCTCCTTGCGGATCACGAAGAAGTACACGGCCGTGAAGCCGCCGACCGCGAAGCTGAGGATCCAGAAGAACTGACTCATCCGCACCGAGAACGGCGGAGTCAGTTTGACCAGCACGGGTGCGATGTTCGGGTTCTCCGTCGGCGGGCGCGCCGGCGCCTGCCGACCCCCATCCGTCGGGACCTCGGTCACGGCTCCTCGACAGGTTCTTCGACGTACGCGTCCTCCACGACCACCCCACCCGGGTCCTCGGTCTCGTACGTGTCCGCAGCGGCGAGGTCGGCGCCGAGCGGGTCCTCGGCCGGTTCGGTCGCCGCAACGGCGGTCGTCGCCGCAGCCTGGACCGCGTCGCCCGCGACCCCCATCGCGTCGTCCACGATGTCGGAGACGGCCGCGGCCGCGGCATCCCCGTCCTCTTCGGCCTGCGGCTCATCCGCGTCGGCAGCCGCAGCCGCGTCGGCATCCGCGGGCGCGGCATCGTCGTCGCCGTCCTGGGTGACCGTCGTGTTGAAGCTGCCGTCGTTCGCGGTGTTCCCGATCGAGACGTCGCCGATCGTCACATCGACGTCCGAGTCCACGACGGTCGCGTCGTCCCCGGCGGCCACGGCGCCGTCGCCGGAGGCGACCACCGAGTCCTGGTCGAAGATCTGCGACACGTCGCCGCCGTTGGTCCAGATGTTCTGGTTGACGGACTGGTCGACGACCGTCGACCGCGCATCTATCGTCGTGAACTGATTCACGATGCGGGAGATCTCGCGGATCACTTCGTTGGTCTCCCGCGGCTCACCCCCGCCGCGCGGATCGACGGGCTGGGTGACGACTCTCGTCGTGACATGAGCGTTGTCGACGATGACAGGCTTGACGGCCTTGACATCTGCCAGGCAGGCATCGCCCACCCCGCTTCTGGCCATCATCGTCTGCGGCGATTCTGCGAATTCATCCACGGCCGCGGGATCTCGCAGCAGGCTCATGATGAATGCGATCAAAGCGTCGGCTATGGTCGCAACCGGTGTGCTCATTTTCGGCTCCTCAGCGTGGTCGAACATGGGTATCCCGCAGGATAAGACTGGTGATTTTCAGGCTATGTACTTGTCATCGGGGCAGCATCGGGGGTTGCCCCGATGCTGGTGGGGGTTATGAGGGGGGTCGTGCGGCCGCACTCGGGTCGGCGTCACCCGTGACGCCGGTGTGCTCGGCCCCGCCGGCCGACTGCTCGACGACGACGCGGAGCTTCGCGACGAGGTCCGAGCGCGAGGTCGCCCCCAGTCGACGCCGGATGTGGGCGATGTGGTGTTCCGCTGTGCGCGGCGAGATGAAGATCGTCTCGCCGATCTCGGCGTAGGTCTTGCCCTGCAGCACGAGGCGGGCGACGTCCCGCTCGCGTTCGCTCAGGACCGTGCCGTCGGAGCCCGGGAGCGCCGGGGCGTCCGCCGCGCCGACACCGACCGGCTCGCGCGTGCCCTCGGTGGGGTGGAGCTCGCGCGCACAGGACAGCAGGCGGGCGGCGACCTTGCGATCGGTGGATCGACTGGCGCCATGACCGGCGAGGCGTGCGCCGTCCCAGCCGAGTCCTGCCGAGGCGAGGCCGTGTGCGGCCGCTTCCACGGCGTCCGCGTCGACGGATCCGGCGAGGCATGCGGTCCAGACGCGGCCGGCCTGCGCCATGACCGCGGCGATGGGGCTGTCGGGAGCTGCCTGCAGGAGCGCCTGGGCGTGCGGCTTGAGGTCACTCGGACGATTGAGCAGGATGCCGCGCTGAACGCCGGTCCAGCGCAGATGTGCCGACCAGATCGGCGGCGACCCCAGCTGGTCCACGATCTCCAGCGCTCGCGCGAAATGCGTCTGCATCCGCTCGGCGTCGCCCACGCGTGCCGCGGCGGTGAGCAATTCGGTGAGCGGCTGCAGGAGGTAGAGATCCACCTCGACGTGCAGCCCGGTGTCGCGCACCTCGGCCCACACGGCCTCCAGTCGAGCGGCGTCCTCGTATCGTCGCGCAATGGCGACGCGGATCGCCTGCGCGAAGAGATCGTCGCGCGGAGTGCGTGCCGCGGAGCACTCCAGGGCGCGATCCAGGGCCTCCCGAGCCGCCAGCGGCCGTGATCGCTGCAGCGCCAGCCATGCGCGCCACAGCAACAGGCGTGGTCGCGCCCAGTCTCCGCCCTGGGCTCCCCGGATGGCGTCTTCGATCACGTCGTGAGCGATCTCCAGATCTCCGGTGTTCAGCGCGACGACGGCGGCGACGACGGCGGGGAGCTCGGGGATGGGTGCCGAGGTCGCCGAAGAGGTGTAGATCTCGGACGCGCGCACCAGGTCGGCCACGGCAGCCTCCGTGCCGTCGGCGCGCAGAGTGGCTCGCAGGCCACGATCCATCAGCTCCATGGCCACGCCCAGTGTCGTGGGCAGAGCCTCCTGCCGCCCGATCGGCGGAACGGCCCTGCCCGAGCCGATCGCGGCGATCGTCGCGCGGGCCTGCGAGGTCGGCGACGTCGGGGGGAGTGACTGGTACACGGCATCGCCGGTGCGCAGCATCGCGCGCATCGACCACACGGCGGCAGAGGTGTCGGCGATGCGATCGCCGTCGCTCGCGGCATCGGAAGCGGAGAGCTCGTCGATGATCGCACCGGCCGCGTCGATGTCTCCCGTCGCCCACGCAGCCTGCGCTCGTCGTCCGCCGAGTTCCCCCGCTGCTGCGCCGCAGCGAAGGGCATCGTCGTAGAAGTCGAGGGCGCGGCGGGGGGTGCTCTCCAGCATCCGGTCGCCGTGGGCCACCAGGGCTGCGGCGAAGCCGGGATCGCGCACGCCGGTGATCCACCGTCGATAGTCCGGGTCATCGACCGCCCCTGCACCGTCTGCGGCGAGGACGTCGCCGAGGTCGATCAGCCGACGCACCGGGAGGCTCGCGCGGACCGACGACTCCACGAGCGGGACGGGACGGCCGTTGCGGGTCAACAACCCCTCGGCGTACCCCTTGGCGATCGCCTCGGCCCCTCCGTCCAGAAGTCGCGGGCCGGGGGCCGGGGCCACGCACAGGGCTTCGATCTCGTCCCGAAGCTTCGTCGGGAGCGAGTCGATGCGGTGGAGGACACGATCCTCGAGGGTTCGTCCGAGAGCGGTGTGGCGGGGGTCGTCCGCGCAGTCGCGCACGTCGTGGAGGGCGAGCGCCTCGGACACGAGCCACGACACTCCGCCCGTGAGGTGCAGGATGTGGTCGACGCAGGAATCGGAGATCACTCGATCGCCCGCGGTGAGATAGGTCAGGACGTCGGAACGCGACACATGCCCGAGCACGATCGCGGAACGGGTCCGTTCCAGCGGACGGGTGATGAGGGTGAGTTCGTCGAGCCGGGGCCACGGTCGGCTGGCGACCACGAGCGCCGCGTCGGGATCCTCCGCCCGCGCGCGCAGGTCGGCGATCTGGTCCGCCCCGAGGAGGTGGAGGTCGTCCACGAGGAGCACATGATCCTGCGGCACGCGGGCGACTTCCGTGGACTCGACGAGCAGACTAGCTTCGGCCGGGGCTTCCGACAGCAGGCGATGCAGTTCGCGCAGCATCGTCGACTTGCCGGATCCCGCCGTGCCCACCACCACGGCGCGCGCGGGTCCGGTCGCAGGCGTGGCGAGTGCGGTCATCGTGGGACGCGCCTGGCGTTCCCAGATGAATCTATGGGTTTCGCCTGGGTCAGCCAGGACAGGTGAAGGCAGCGTGGACATCTCGATGGCGCATCCGTCGATCAGACCGGTTCGCCCGGCGACGGAGTCGGGTCGGGAGTAGACGGCGGCGGTTCTTCCGCAGGCTGCGCAGGCGGGTCCGCGGGAGGATCGCTGGGTGGGGGATCGGCGGGCGGGTCCACGGGCGGGTCCACCGGCGGATCGACGGGCGGATCCGTGGGGCCGGGGTCGACCGGCGGGTCGGTCGGGCCCGGGTCGACGGGCGGATCCGTCGGGCCCGGGTCGACGGGCGGGTCGGAGGGGTCGGAGTTCGCGGGCTCCTCCTCCGCAGGAGGATCGGCGGCCGGACCCTGCGGAGAGGTGGTGTGCGGTGCGCCACCGCCGGACGTTCCGAGGGGTGCGGGCGGTGCGGGCGCGGCGATCGCGCGGGGTGCGTCGGGCAGGCGCTCGATGGCCTCCCGGCGCGGATTGCCGCGCGGCGTCGGAGCGTCGGGCGTCGTCGGCTTCGACGCCTCCACGATCGGGCCACCGGCCGAGACCGGTGTAGTCCCGGCGGCGGCCGCCTGGTCGCCCCAATCGAGCCCCAGCCATTCGGTGAAGGTCTCCGGCTCGGCCTGCGCCGAGATGGCACCGCTTCCCAGCTCCGCGCTCGTCGCGATGATGACGCCGCAGCTGAGGATGATCGCGCCCCCGGCCATGGCGGCAGCGGCCGGAATTCGACCGAAGCGCCGGCGTCGTACCGCGGCCTGCGCCGGTGCGGCAGCGACACCGGGTGTCGCGAGGGCAGATGGCGGGGTATCGACGGCGTCGCGCGCGACGCTGCCGATCGCGGCATTCGCGGCTTCGGCTCCCGCCAGCGGTACCAGAGCGAGCGCTACGGCCGCCGTATCGGTCTTCGCGCTGTCGGCGAGGGCGAACGCGGCGCCGAGCGCAACGATCGCCTTCGGATCCGCGTCGATCGCTATCGGACGGTCGAAATGCTCGGACAGCAGTTGCGAGATGCGCGGTATCCGCGAAGACCCTCCGGTCAGCAGAATGGCCTGCAGGTCGCCCGTTTCGATGCCGGCCGAGTCCAGGGCGGTGTCCAGAACGTCGATCGTGCGCTCGACGCCGCCGTCGATCATGGCCTCGAACTCCGACCTCGTCAGACGCACGGTGGTGGCAGTCTGGGCGACGAGCACCGGCACGACCGCTTCCGCATCGAAGGACAGCGCCTCCTTCGCGGCGACGCATTCGCGGCGGAGTGCGGCGAGGGCGACGCGGGACGCGGGGTCCGCCGCGAGGTCGGTCACGGAGAGGCCCGCCGCGTCGATCGTGTGGCGCAGGACCGCATCATCGAAGTCCGCGCCGCCGAAGTCTGCGAGGCCGGTCGGTTCTCCCACCATGCGGACGCCGCCATCCGGCTCCTTGCGCAGGATCACGGCGTCGAAGGTGCCGCCGCCGAGGTCGTAGACGGCCAACGCCGCGCCGACGGCCAGCGGCGTCGTCGTCTCGTAATGGCGAGCGGCGGCTTCAGGCTCGGTGATCACCTGGACATCGGTACGGACTTCGCGAGCGATCGCGGACGCGACGAGGCCGGCGCGATATCCGCCCCATGTCGCAGGCACGGTGGTGGTGATCGCGGCGGGCTGGCTCCCTTCGCGTTCCACGACGGTGTCCAGCACCCATGCGACCATCCGGGCGAACAGGTACTCGGGAGCGAATCGATGCTCGCCCGCGACGATCGGGACGTCGTCGCCGATCCGGCGTTTGAACTCGCGGATCAGCCGTTCGGGCTGCGCCAGACCACGTCGTTCGGCGGCTTCGCCGAAGAGCAGGTCGTCCTCGGTGACGAAGATCGCGCTCGGCGTGCTGTCAGAGCTTCGTCCCAGACCGAATGCCGAGATGGCGAGCGCGCCATCGGATCCGACGCGGGCCGTGGACGCAGCGGTCCGGCTCGTCCCCACGTCGACAGCAAGAAAGTACGACGTCGATGCCATATTCAGCCCCACAACTGATAGGCGGATGCAAGTGATCCACCAGCAGGTTTACCACTCTTGGGCAGGATTGGCGAGGGTGTGTCGGGGAAACGTTCACCCGCGGCCTGACGATGTAGAGCCATGGTGACCTCCACCTGATCAGAGGGCTCCTCGCTCGATCTGATACACACGTCGAGCGGATGACGTCGGATTGGCACTCGCGTTGCATGAGTGCCAACGGTTCCCTAGACTGTCATTAGCACTCGGAGTATGAGGGTGCTAACCAGTCTTCAGTCTCAAGAAAGAAGAGGTAGACCGTGACGGTTTCCATCAAGCCGCTCGAGGACCGCATCGTCATCCGCCAGATCGAGGCTGAGCAGACCACGTCCAGTGGTCTGGTCATCCCCGACACGGCCAAGGAGAAGCCCCAGGAGGGCGAGGTCGTGGCCGTGGGCCCCGGCCGCATCGACGACAACGGCAACCGCGTTCCGCTCGACGTCGCCGTCGGCGACCGCGTGATCTACAGCAAGTACGGAGGCACCGAGGTCAAGTTCGGCGCCGACGAGTTCCTCGTGCTCTCGGCGCGCGACGTCCTCGCTGTGGTCGTCCGCTAGCCAGCGACTTCACGATCGAAGGGCTCGGATGCTTCGGCATCCGGGCCCTTCGTCGTTCCCGCCGACGGATCCTGGCAGGAATCGGATGGAGGTCGGCGCGCTCGCACGCTGCGACCGCGCCGCCGCGACGACGGCCGGTCCTAGGCTGGACCGGTGACCCGCGACCTGCCCCCGACCTCCGCAGAGGAGCGGTCGGCCCATGCGGCCCGGGAGCGCACGCTCGGCGGGATCTACACCTTCGCCGCGTACCTGCTGTGGGGGTTTCTGCCGCTGTACTTCCTGCTGCTCGCCCCGACCGGTCCATGGGAGCTCGTCGCGTGGCGGATCGTCCTCTCGCTCGCGTTCTGCGTGCTCCTGCTCGCGGTCACGCGCGGATGGGCGGCGCTCGGTCGCATCATCCGCAACCGTCGGCTGCTGGGCTGGACGGCGGTGGCCGCCGCCCTGATCTACGTCAACTGGCAGGTCTTCATCATCGCGACCCTCACGGGCCACGTGATCGAGACGAGCCTCGGCTACTTCATCAACCCGATCGTCACCGTGCTGCTCGGGGTGCTGCTGCTGCGCGAACGCCTGCGCCCCACCCAGTGGATCGCGATCGGCCTGTCCGCCGTCGCCGTCGCCGTCATCGTCGTGGGCTACGGCGCCTTTCCCTGGGTCGCGCTCACCCTGGCCTTCTCGTTCGGCTTCTACGGTCTGGTGAAAAAGCGCCTCGGCCCCTCGGTGGACGCCGTCAGCGGCCTCACTCTCGAGTCGGCGTGGCTGCTGCCGGTCGCGATCGTGCAGCTCGTCGTGGTCGCCACCACCACCGGCCTGACCCTCGGCACCGCCGGGCCGGGACACGCCACGCTGCTGCTGCTGGCCGGGATCCTCACCGCAACCCCGCTGCTCCTTTTCGCGGCCGGCACCCGACGCGTGCCGCTCACCGTCGTCGGTCTGCTGCAGTTCATCGCGCCGGTGCTGCAGTTCATCACGGGCGCCTGGCTCCTCGGCG
Source organism: Microbacterium sp. Root61 (assembly GCF_001427525.1). NCBI lineage: Bacteria > Bacillati > Actinomycetota > Actinomycetes > Micrococcales > Microbacteriaceae > Microbacterium > Microbacterium sp. Root61. The sequence goes on from NZ_LMGU01000001.1 coordinate 3,407,557, forward strand.
AGCCGATGACATTCGAGCGCTGGATCGGGTTCGGCCTGGTCTGGGTCGCCCTCATCGTTCTCAGCATCGATTCGGTGATCTTCGCCCGACGTGCGCGCGGGGTATCGGATGTCGCGACACTGACCTGAGTCGTGTCCGAAAGCCGCTGCATCCTGCGGAAAAGTCACGGTGGCGTCACGATTTGACATCGGAGCGGGATCCGTTACACATCGTTAACGACTCGCAACACTCGCGAGACACAGACGCGATTAGGTTGGTGGCACTGGGCGGGCCCCGTGCCGCCCCCGTTCATTCACAGCAAGGAGCAACATGAGCGTCTTTACTCGCTCGCGCACCGCCACCGTTCTCGGTGGACTCGCGATCGTCGGTGCCAGCGCCCTCGTACTCGCCGGATGTTCCGGCGGCGGAACGGGCGGAGATTCCAGTGCACCCCCCGAGTCGGTGGACCTGTCCCTCAAGATCGGCACGATCCTGCCGCAGACCGGAACCCTCGCATTCCTCGGCCCGCCGGAAGAGGCGGGCGTCGGCCTGGCCGCGCAGGACGTCAACGACGCCGCCGTCGGCCTCACCATTCCCGACATCATCTACGGCGACTCGGGCGACACCGACAACAAGGCCTACGCCACAACCATCCAGAAGCTCATCTCCGAGGGCGTCACCGCGGCCATCGGTGCAGCATCCTCCGGTGTGACCAAGCTCTTCCTCGACGACGCCGTCGCGGCAGGCATCATCACGTTCTCCCCGGCCAACACGTCGCTGGACTTCTCGACGTGGGATGACAACGGGCTCTACTGGCGCACCGCACCGTCCGACACGCTGCAGGGCGAGGTGCTCGGCAACCTGGTCGCCGAGGACGGGCACGAGAACGTGGCCGTTCTGTACCAGAACGACTCGTACGGCACCGGTCTGAACAAGGTGTTCGAAGAGACCTTCACCGCAGCCGGTGGCACGGTCGTGGAGAGCCAGTCCTACAACACGGGTGACGCGACCTTCGACGCGCAGATCAGCGCGATCCTGGCCTCGAACCCCGACGCCATCGTGCTGATCACGTTCGACGAGATCTACACGATCGGACCGGCACTGCTGGCCGCGGGCTACCCGGCCGACCAGCTGTACCTGGTCGACGGCAACCTGAAGAACTTCGGTTCCGACGAGAAGTGGCCCGCCGGCGTCAGCATGGAAGGCGCCAAGGGCACCACGCCTGCCGGCCCGGCCACGCCCGAGGAGTTCCAGACGCGCCTGAACGAGTTCTGGACGGGCGAAGGCAACTCCGACCTGACCGACTTCTCGTACGCCAACGAGTCGTACGACGCCGTCATCCTGCTCGCGCTGGCAGCTCTCGCCGCCAACTCGACGGACCCGGCCGAGGTCGCAGCTCACCTGCAGGAAGTCTCCGGCGGCTCCGGTGACGGCACGAAGTGCACCGAGTTCAAGGAGTGCGCCGACATCATCCTCGGTGGCGGCACCGCGGACTACGACGGCTTCTCCGGACCGATCACGTTCGACGACAACGGTGACCCGACCGAGGCCACCGTCGGCGTCTTCCAGTACGGCGCCGACAACCTGTTCACCCGCATCGACCTCTAGATCGACGCAGCGAGGGCCCCGGAGCGATCCGGGGCCCTTTCGCGTGGCGTGCGGGCGACGCCCGGCTGCCGGCCCCGACCCTCCCACCCGCATCGCCGAGACAGCAGCGGGACGTCGAGACTGCGAGTATTACCCGCAGTCTCGAGGCTCCTGTGCAGTCTCGGGGTTCATGCCCTCGGGGAGCGCGCGTGTGGGCAACGCGCACACACAAAGAGATGAGCGGATGCCGCAGCATCCGCTCATCTCTTGTGCACTGTCGCGGGTCAGACCCCGTCGGCGCCCAGGGTGCCGAGGTAGAGGCCGATGACTTTGGGGTCGTTCAGCAGCTCGCGGCCGGTGCCCTCGTAGGCGTCGCGGCCCTGGTCGAGTACGTAGCCGCGGTCGCAGATCTGCAGGCAGCGTCGCGCGTTCTGCTCGACCATGATGGTCGTCACGCCGGCCTTGTTGATGTCGGAGACGCGGATGAACGCATCGTCCTGACGGACGGGGGACAGGCCCGCCGACGGCTCGTCGAGGAGGAGCACTGCGGGGTCCATCATCAGCGCGCGCGACATCGCGACCATCTGGCGCTCGCCGCCGGACAGGGATCCGGCGCGCTGCTTGAGCCGCTTGCCGAGCTCGGCGAAGATGCCGGTCACGAACTCCAGACGCTCGTTGTAGGTCTTCGGGGCCTGGAACAACCCCATCTGCAGGTTCTCCTCGATCGTGAGCGAGGGGAAGACGTTGTTCGTCTGCGGCACGAAGCCGACACCGCGCTGGACGAGCTTGTCGGATTTGAGTCCGACGACGCTCTCCCCGTTGACCGTCACCTCGCCGCTGCGCACCTTCACCATGCCGAAGATGGCTTTGAGCAGCGTCGACTTGCCGGCGCCGTTCGGGCCGATGATGCCGATCAGCTCGCCCTTGTGGGCGATCAGGTTGGCGCTGTTGAGAATGTTCACGCCCGGCAGGTAGCCGGCGACGAGATCCTTGATCTCGACGACGACGCGGTCGGTTCTGCCTTCTGCCAGCGCGGACGCGCCCGTCGAGCCTGTCGAGGTGCTCATCGCTTCTCCTCCTCGGCCTCGCTGATGGAGGCCTCCTGCTCTTCCTTGATCTCCTCGAGGAGCTCCACGGCGGCGGTGTCCAGCTCGCCTTCGATCCGGCCGGTGACGACGCCGAGGTCGACGTCCTGGTGGCTGCCGAGGTAGGCGTCGATGACGGCCTGGTCGTGCATGACCTGCTCGGGTGGTCCTTCGGCGACGATGCGACCCTCGGCCATCACGATCACCCAGTCGGCGATGTGGCGGACCATGTGCATGTCGTGCTCGACGAAGAGCACCGTCATCCCGAGGTCCTTGAGGTCGAGGATGTGATCCAGCAACGACTCGGTGAGCGCCGGGTTGACGCCGGCCATCGGCTCGTCGAGCATCACGAGCTGCGGGTCGCTCATCAGGGCGCGGGCCATCTCGAGGAGCTTGCGCTGGCCGCCGGAGAGGCTGGCGGCGTAGTCGTCCGCCTTCGCGTCGAGCTTGAAACGCTTGAGCAGGCCCATCGCCTTCTCTTCGATCTCGGCATCTTGGCGACGCCAGATCGCCGGGATGATGCTGGCGAAGATGTTCTCGCCGCGCTGCGCCGTCGCGCCGAGCTTCATGTTCTCGAGGACGGTGAGCAGCGACAGCGCCTTGGTCAGCTGGAAGGTGCGCACCTGACCCATGCGCGCGACCTTGAACGACGGGATGCCGGCAAGGCGGCGGCCGTCGAAGGACCAGATACCGGAGTTGGGCTTGTCGAAGCCGCACAGCAGGTTGAACATCGTCGTCTTGCCGGCGCCGTTCGGGCCGATCAGGGCGGTGATCGCGTGGCGCGGGATCTCGACGTGTTTCACGTCGACCGCGGTCAGGCCGCCGAACTGGCGGGTGAGGTCGTCGGCGACGAGGATCGGGTCGATCTTGGCGACGCCCGGCGCGGCCGCGCCGACCGCCAGCCCCGTGGTCTTGGGGCGCCGGATGCTGCCGGTCGTCGTGGCGACCGGCTCGGACGAATTCTGGGGTGAGGCGCTATTTGACAAAGGTCAGCTCCCTCTTGTTTCCGAAGATCCCCTGCGGACGGAAGATCACGATGAGCATGAGTGCGACGCCGACCAGGATGAAGCGCAGTGTGCCGGCCTGCAGGCTCGACAGCGGGAGCACGTTGGACTGCGCGAGGGCGGGCAGCACGTTGTCGAGGAAGCCCATGATCACCCAGAAGATGACGGAGCCGACGACGGGGCCGAACACGGTGGCCGCGCCGCCCAGCAGCAGGATCGTCCAGATGAAGAACGTCAACGAGGTCGTGTAGGTGGCGGGGACGACGGCCGACGGCAGGGCGAAGATCACTCCGCCGAGGGCCCCGAAGACACCACCGATGATGAGCGCCTGCATCTTGTAGGCGAAGACGTTCTTACCGAGCGAGCGCACGGCGTCCTCGTCCTCGCGGATGCCCTTGAGCACGCGACCCCACGGGCTGCGCATGAGCGCCCACACGAGGTAGACCGCGATCGCGAGCAGGATCATGCCGAACACGCGCACCCACAGCTGATCCTGGGTCCATACCCATGGCCCGAAGCCGTACTTGCCCTCCGGGAACGGATTGGCCGCGCGGAATCCGGCGTGGTAGCCGCCGAGGCCGTCGGCGGAGTTGGTCCACTCGTCGAAGAGCTGGGTGGTCAGCAGCAGGCGGACGATCTCGGCCGCCGCGATCGTCACGATGGCCAGATAGTCGGCTCTCAGACGCAGGGTCGGGATGCCGAGGATGAAGGCGAACGCGACGGCGGCGAGGCATCCGATGAGGATGCCCACCCACCACGGCAGCCCGAAGCTCAGGATCGAGATCGCGTAGCCGTACGCGCCGAGGGCCATGAAGCCCGCCATGCCGAAGTTGAGCAGACCGCCGTAGCCGAACTGCACCGCGAGACCGGTCGCCGCGATGGCGTACGCGATGGTCTCCGGGCTGAAGATCCAGTAGGCCGTGTTGTTGAGAATCTGTCCCCAGTCCATGGCGGGCCCCTAACCGAGTCTCTCTTTGCGGCCCAAGATTCCCTGGGGTCTGACCAGCAGGATGATGATCAGCACGGCGAGCGCACCGACGTACTTCATGTCCGGCGGAATCCAGAGTGTCGAGATCTCCACGAGGAGTCCGACGATGATCGAGCCGACCAGGGCGCCGAACGCCGTGCCGAGCCCGCCGAGCGTGACCGCGGCGAAGATCAGCAGCAGCACCTGCCCGCCCATGTCCCACTTCACACCGGGCCGGAAGTAGGCCCAGAGGATGCCGGCGACCGCCGCGAGGACGGCCGAGAGGATCCAGACGATCCGGATGACGCGGTCGACGTTGATGCCGGATGCCGCGGCCAGGCCGGGATTGTCGCTGATGGCGCGCGTGGCCTTGCCGATGCGGGTGCGCAGCAGCCAGTAGGCGACGCCGATCAGGAGCACGATGCTCGTCCCCATCGACGCGACGTCGATCCACGAGAGCGCGATCGGGCCGAAGTGGATGTCGCGACCGATGCCGGCACCGGGCAGTTGGTAGGTGCCGCCGCCGATGAAGAATTGGAAGGTGTACCGCATGGCGAGCGAGAGGCCGATGCTCACGATCATGACCTGGACGATGCCGAGCCCCTTGCGTCGCAACGGGCGCCAGAGTCCCGCATCCAACGTCCAGCCGAGGGCGGCCCCGGCGACCACGACGATCGGGACCGTGAGCCACATCGGGATCTGCAGCCAGACGCCGAACACCAGCGCCATGATGGCGCCGAACGTGAGCATCTCGCCGTGTGCGAAGTTGCTGAGTCCCGTGGTGCCGTAGATGAGGGAGACGCCGATCGCGGCGAGAGCCAGCAGCAGGCCGAAGTTCAGGCCGTTCATGAGTCGTTCGACGAACTGATCCAGGAAGGAGGTCGTGACGCGCTGCCCTTCGCCCAGGAACAGGTTGATGATCTTGCTGTTGGTGAGGCCGAAGGTCACCTCGAAGGATCCCGTGGTGCCCTGCATCGGGGTGATCCCCGGGGGCAGCAGCGCGGGGTCGACGATCACGCCGTCCGGCAGCGTCGTTTCGTCCACCGTCAGGACGTAGTCGTCCTTCTCCGGAACGTACAGTCGCCACTTGCCCTCGGCATCCGTCTGCGTCTCGGCGTCGAAGCCGCCGCCCTTGATCGTCATCGTGACGTCGGGGACTGCTTCGTCTTCGAAGGTGATGACACCGGCGAAGTAGAAGTCCGTCTTTTCCTGGTCGTCGCCGGGCGCAGCGTGCGCCTCACCGGCGCCGGCGCCGGCGAAGACCATCGCCGCAGCGAGCAACGCACCGATCACGATCGCCATCCAGGGCAGCATTCGCCCGGTACGTGCAGTCATAGGACCCACAGAGCCTCCAGTCCGTCACCGCTGACCAACTTGTCGGGTTGTCCATCGGCTTCGATGAACGACGGTATGAGCGTAATGTGTCGCCGTTGTTTCACCTACAGATCCGGCAGGAGAAGTATCCGGACTGTGACCGAACGGTGATCGCGGCTTTCGGCCATGGTCGTGGGAACAATTCCCAGGCCCCGTTGCTTAGAATTGAGTACGGCGCGTGTTCGCGCGCACCGGCCGTCGTCGTCCACTCGAGCAACGCGCCGCGCGCGCAGGAGAACCCTTATGGAGCAACACGATCCCTTCGGCTTCGTCGGATTGACCTACGACGACGTCCTGCTGCTGCCGGGGCACACCGATGTCATCCCCAGCGAGGCCGACACCTCCTCGCGAGTGACCCGCCGCATCACCGTCGCCACGCCGCTGGTCTCCAGCGCGATGGACACCGTCACCGAGTCGCGGATGGCCATCGCCATCGCCCGCGAGGGCGGTCTCGGCATCCTGCATCGCAATCTGTCGATCGAGGATCAGGCCTCCCAGGTGGATCGCGTTAAGCGCAGCGAATCCGGCATGATCACCGACCCGATCACCACGACCCCGGACGCCACGATCGACGAGGTCGAGGCGCTGTGCGCCCAGTTCCGTATCTCGGGACTGCCGGTCGTCGATGAGACCGGACAGCTCGTGGGCATCGTCACGAACCGCGACATGCGATTCGTCTCCGGCTTCGAGCGCACCACGACGCTCGTCAAAGACGTCATGACCACCGAGAACCTGGTCACCGCGCCCGTCGGCATCGGCGCCAACGACGTCCTCTCGATCTTCGCGAAGCACCGCGTCGAGAAGCTGCCCCTGATCGACGCCGGCGGCAAACTCGCCGGCCTCATCACGGTCAAGGACTTCGACAAGAGCGAGAAGTATCCGCTCGCCACCAAGGACGAGCACGGTCGTCTGCGCGTCGGCGCCGCGATCGGCTTCTTCGGTGACGCATGGGAGCGCGCCGAGGCGCTGCGCGACGCGGGCGTCGACGTCCTCGTCGTCGACACGGCCAACGGCCAGTCGGCCGGCGTCATCGACATCGTCAAGCGCATCAAGGCGGACGCCTCGTTCGACCACATCGACGTCATCGGCGGCAACGTCGCGACGCGCGAGGGCGCCCAGGCGCTCATCGACGCAGGGGTGGACGCCGTCAAGGTCGGCGTCGGACCTGGATCGATCTGCACCACGCGCGTGGTCGCCGGAGTCGGCGTTCCCCAGGTCACGGCCGTGTACGAGGCATCCCTCGCCGCACGTCCCGCGGGTGTGCCGGTCATCGCCGACGGCGGACTGCAGTACTCGGGCGACATCGCCAAGGCGCTCGTCGCCGGAGCCGACACCGTCATGCTCGGGTCTCTCCTCGCCGGTACCGACGAGTCGCCGGGCGACATCGTCTTCCAGGGCGGCAAGCAGTTCAAGCAGTACCGCGGCATGGGCTCGCTGGGGGCACTGCAGACGCGCGGCAAGAAGACCTCGTACTCGAAGGACCGCTACTTCCAGGCGGATGTGCCCACGGACGACAAGCTCATCCCCGAGGGCATCGAGGGCCAGGTCGCGTACCGCGGTCCGGTCGGTGCCGTCGCGTACCAGCTCGTCGGCGGCCTGCGGCAGTCGATGTTCTACGTCGGCGCCCGCACCGTCGAGGAGCTCAAGACCAAGGGCAAGTTCGTGCGCATCACCGCGGCGGGACTCAAGGAGTCCCACCCGCACGACGTGCAGATCGTGGTCGAGGCGCCGAACTACAAGCGGTAGCGCTCGCCGCCTCCACTCGCCCCCGGCCGGGAGAGGGGATGCCGGTCATCTCGGTCAGCGAGCGGACCGCGGACGGTCCTGTCCCGAAGACACGGCGCGATCGAGGCGGAACGGTGCCGGAGCGGCGGCCGACGGGTCTGTCGCAAGATCGGCGAGGACGCTGCCGATCGCGGGCGTGAACTTGAACCCGTGCCCGGAGAACCCGGCGCCCACCACGATGCGGCCGCGGCGATCGAGGACGAAGTCGCCCGAGTCCGTCGAGGTGTAGGTGCAGCTGATGGCCGCGCTTCCCTCCACGAGGAGTCCCGGCATCCATTCGCGCACGTAGTCGTCCAGCAGCGACACGAGCCGGGGCGTGGAGCGGAACGGGCGCTCGTCGGGATCGACCGTCTCGCCGACACGGTGGAAGCCGACCTTGATGCCTTCGCCGGGAGTCGGCATGCCGTAGACGTTGCCCGGGTAGGCACCGCGGGCGGGGTCGAGGAGATGGTTGAACGACGGCCACTGCTGCGCGCCGGGCTTCCGCTCGAGGAAGTGCGCGGGCGACTCCTCCGTGACGGTGAGCCGCGGCAGCGCGACTGTCGCACCGAGAACGACCTCGGTCCACGCGCCCACCGTCACGACGACCGTTTCGGCGTGGATCCGATACCGCTCACCGGCATGCTCGACGGTCGCGTCGACACCGTCGCCCGTGTCTTCGAGCGCGACGACCCGATGCTCGAAGCGCACGTCACCGCCGTGCGTCGTCGTGGCCTGCTCCATCGCGCGCAGCGCGGCTTCGGAGCGCACGACACCCGCGTCGTTCGAGACGAGGACGTCGCCGTCGAACCGCATCCCGGGCCAGCGTGCGGCTGCCTGCGACGAGGGCCACACCTCCGCGTGGGCCCCTCGCGCGGCCAGTGCCGTCGCGATCTCGGCGACCGCCGCGTCGTCGCCGTGCGTGGCCAGCCCGTGCAGGCGCAGCAGCGGCTCGCCCGTCGTGCGGCCGAGGTCGTCCCAGCCCTGTCGTGCCGAAGCCAGCAGGTCGAGGTAGTGCGGCTCGGCGTAGGCATTGTTGAAGTTGCGGGCCGCGCCGTGGGACGCGCCGAGGCCATGACCGCGCGCGAACCGCTCGAGCACGACGGGGGAGTGGCCGCGTTCGGCCAGCCGCCACGCGGTGGCCAGGCCCATGGCACCGCCTCCGATGACGAGATGCGAGACGTGCTCGGTCATGTGCGAGCCTCCTTCGGTCGTGAAGCGGTGGCGTGCTCGACGGCGGCCCGCAACGCGGCTCGCGCGGCGGCGTCGGTCTCGCGGAGCACGCTGGAATTCGTGCCCGGGACCGGGGCGATGATGGTGAACACCCGCACGTCCTCGTGGGGCACGCCCACCGAGAACAGACCGGGCGCAGGCGTGCCGTCCGCCCCGAGGACCCCGCCGTCCTCGGGGCGGATATCGAGGGCGTCCGACACGGACCCGTCCGCGAACCGCCAGGGTCGAGCCAGCCCCCGCCGCACCAGCGCGCCGAGCAGCGGATCGCCCGTGCGCTCGACGCTGGGCGTGGGCAGCCATGCCTCGACGAGCCAGTCGGCGCGTGCCTCGCCGCCGTCCGAGGAGCCGATCCGGACGTGGTCGTCCTGGGGGTGCGCGCTCAGGTCCGGACCGGTGAAGCGGAGCAGCCCGGCATCGTGTGCGGCGAGGAGCTGCCGCGAGCGACGCAAGGGCGGCCCACTGCCGAACGACGCCGCGGTCGCGAGGAACCGGCGGTATGCCGCGAAGGATGCCGGGGTCAGACCTCCGAACGCGACCAGATCGATCACCGCGGAGCGAGCTGCCGCATACGAATGCAGCGCGAGCTTGAGCGGACTGCGCAGCCCGAGCGCGGCCTCGGCGGCGTCCGCCCGTACGAAGCGCGCGACGGCCTCGTCGACGCTCGAGCCGGGCCCCGCACTGAGCGGATCCTCGGCCGCCCGCAGGCTGAGGCGATCGGCGACCCGCACGCCGTGGGCTTCGGCGATGACGTCTACCGGGGCGGTGCCCTCGACGATGGCGCGCAGCATCCCGTCGAGGTCGCGCACGCTGCCCGGCCGCACGCGGTCCAGTGCGCGGTAGTAGTCGTAGGCGGCGTCGCGTTCGATCAGCGGGAGCACTTCCACGCCGAAGTCGACGGGACGCCGCTCGATGAGGGCGGGCAGGGCCGCGCGGAGCACTCGCTGCTCCGGGAAGAACGGCGGCGCACCGAAGTCGGGCTTGGCTCGATACGGGATGCCGCGGCGGGAGCCCGCGATGATGTGCGGCTCCTGACCCGACGCGATGTAGGCGACCGTGTCGCCCGGACCAGGCTCGAACCGGCCGCCGCGCTGCTCGGTGAGCTGGCTCAGAGTGTCGAAGAATCCCATGCCGAGGCCGCGGACGGCGACCGTCTCACCGGGCGCGATCACGGACAGATCCTGATCGATCGGGTTGTCGGGTGCGATGACACGGGGATGTGCGGGGATGTCGTCGCGTCCGAGCCAGCCCGTCGCGAGGATCACGGCGTCCGCGTCGACCGCCGCGCCGGTATCCAGCGCGACGACGAAACCGGGCGAGGTCGGGCGCAGGTCGACGGCGCGCGCGACGTGGACCTCGACCGCCACGGCAGCCGGTGCTTCGCCGAGGATCTCGGCGAAGCACCAGCGAAGGTAGTGGCCGTACAGCAACCGGCTGGGGTTGGACCAGTCCGACGTCGCGTGTGCTTCGGCGACGACCTCGGGCGGGGCATCCGGACCCGCGGTGCGCGGCTCGTCGACCACCAGCCGGCACCACTGTGCGAGGTTCGGCCCGGTGCGCTGCGGCCCTTCGCACGCGACGGTCGCGTCCACGAAGAGCGTCGACTGCGCGGCGACCGTGTTCATCACGAGGTGCGGAGTCTGCCCCGCCCGCCAGATGCGTCCCGAGCCCGGCGGATACGGGTCGACGACGTGCACGGTCAGGGCGAGGCCCTCGAGCAGGTCCGGTGCGCTCGCGAGGAGCCGTTCGACGAGCGAGGTCCCACGGACACTGGCGCCGATGACGACGATCGATGCGGAAGCCGCAGCGTGCACGGTCCTCCTCCATCCGGCTCGTTCTCATCCTGCCAGCCGGAGCCCGCAGGCTCCGGCGCTGCGCGCTTTGTTTCGCACTGTGTCCGTTGACCCGTCATCACCCCGGGGGAGATCCCTACCGTAATAGGCAACGTCCGCCCCGCGGACTCCGCGACCAGCACGCGGCCAGAGCCATCCTCACCTGGAGCAACCCATGTCAGCATTCCGCAGCGGTGCCGCCCTTCTCGGCGCGGTCGCGCTCGTCGTCGGCCTGAGCGCCTGCAGCACCCCGTCCGCAGAAACCCCCGGCGCGGCCGCCGAGCCGATCCGCTTCGGCGTCGCGCTGCCGCAGACCGGAGACCAGGCGCAGTACGGCGAGTACTTCGAACAGGGCTTCGAGCTCGCCCTCGCGCAGCTCAACGACGCCGGCGGCATCGACGGCCGACAGGTCGAGCTGGTCTATGAAGACACGCAGGCCGACCCCGCGCAGGCGCCCGCCGTCGCGCAGAAGTTCGTCGACGACTCGTCGATCCTCGCGGTCCTCGGCGACTTCGGCACACCCGCGACGGCTGCCGCCAGCCCGATCTACCAGGACGCCGGCCTGACGCAGTTCGCCTTCTCCGCGTCGGCCTCGACGGTGACCGACCCGGGCGACTTCGTCTTCGCGACCTGGGTGTCGCAGGAGTACGAAGCGCCTCGCCTCGCCGCCTTCGCCGCCGAGCAGGGCTCGACCGCCGCAGTGTTCTACCACGACACCGACTGGGGCGTGAACACGCACGGGTTCTTCGCCGAGGGTGCGGCCGACGCCGATCTCGAAGAGGTCTACGCCACCGCGTACAACCCCGAGAGCACCGACTACCGCCCGCTGCTGCTGGCCGCCCAGGCGACCGACCCCGAGGTCATCGTGCTGATCTCCTACGCGGCGGACGGAGCGCTCATCACGGCGCAAGCCCGTGAGCTCGGCATCGAGGTGCCCATCGTCGGCATCAGCTCGATCTACAACCAGCAGTTCATCGAGCTCGCCGGCGAGGCAGCCGAAGGCGTGCAGACCCTGAGCTACTTCACGCCGACGAACCCGGACGAGACCGTGCAGCAGTTCATCGCGGACTTCGCGGCCGAGTACGACGTCGAGACCCCGTCCGACTACGCGATCCGCGCCTACGACGCCTTCAACGTCGTGGCCGAGGCCGCCGCCGCCGCAGCGGACGCGGGCGACCTGACCCGCCAGAGCCTGCGGGACGCACTGGACGAGGGTGAGGGCTTCGCCACCATCCTGTACGGTCCGATCACCTTCTCCGACAACCGCCGGGTCGTCGACGCCGAACAGTTCGCGCTCGTCGTGCGCGACGGCGCGTTCGAACTCGCAGACTAGACATCGCACGCATGCGATCCGGATGCCCGACGGGCATCCGGATCGCCGCATGACGGGGACAATTCGTGGACATCCTTCTCGCTGGAATCGTCAGCGGCAGCACCTATGCGCTGCTCGCCGTCGGCGTTTCGCTGATCTTCGGTGTCTCGAACATCGTCAACTTCGCGCACGGGGCGGTCTTCGCCGCGGGCGGGATGGCCGGCTGGTTCCTCGCCGCGGTCCTCGGGTGGCCGCTGTGGGCGGTGCTCGCCGGCGTCATCGTCTTCACCAGCGTCCTCGGCTGGGTGATCTTCCTCGTGGCCGTCCGTCCGTTGCGCTCGGCTCCCGGAATCGCGGTGCTGCTGGCGACCTTCGCGATCGGGATCATCCTCGACAACACGTCTCAGCGCGTCTTCGGGGCCGAGACGCGACGCTTCCCCTCGCTCCTGGAACGCAGCAACTTCGAGCTCTTCGGATTCCGGTTCGGCACGATCGCCCTGGTCATCATCGGCGTCAGCGTGGTCTGCGTCGTCGTGCTCGCCGTCATGCTTGCCCGTACGCGCCTGGGCCGCGCCATCCGTGCGACCTCTCAGGATCGCGATGCCGCCGCCCAGATGGGGATCCCCGTCGACCGGGTGCAGGCGGTGTCGTTCATCATCGCCTCCGCGCTCGGCGGCATCGCCGGCGTGCTGGTGGGCATGTACTTCTCGAACGTGTCGCCGACCATGGGCTTCACCGCCGGCATCCAGGCCTTCGCCGCCGCGACCATCGGCGGGCTCGGATCCCTGCCGGGCGCGATCGTCGGCGGGCTCATCCTCGGGATCGCCGAGGCGTTCGGGGTCTCCCTGTGGGGCGACTCCGTGCGTCAGCTGATCACGTTCGGCTCGCTCATCCTCGTGCTGTGGATCCGCCCGGGCGGCATCCTCGGACGCGTGCCGGTGCTGTCGGCCGAGCCGATGACGGGCACGTTCTTCGGAGCGGGCAAGCCCCTCAAGCTCAACCGGTGGGTCGCCGTCGGGCTCATCGGCATCGGAGCGCTGCTGCCCCTGGTCTCCGCCGACTATCTGCTGCGCACCGGGGCGCTGGTGTGGATCTACGCCCTGTTCGCCCTGTCGGTGACGATCGCCGGTGGTTTCGCCGGCCAGATCGTCCTCGGTCAGGCCGGGGCGCTCGCGATCGGCGCGTACACCTCCGCACTGCTGGTCACTCAGGCCGGGTGGGACTTCTGGGCGAGCTTCATCGCCGCCGGTCTCGTGGCGGCGCTGATCAGCGTGATCCTGACCGCCCCGACATGGCGATTGCGCGGGCACTACGTGTCGATGGCGACGCTGGCCACGGGAGCGTTCATCGCCGCCCTCGCGCTCAACATGCAGTGGCTGACCAACGGCGCGCGCGGCATCTACGGCATCCCGCGTCCGACCCTGTTCGGCGTCTCGGTGTCCTCGGCCACCGGCATGTACCTGCTGACCTTCGCGATCCTCGTGGTCGCCATCATCATCGTCGCCCGCCTCGGCAGCTCCCACCTCGGACGCACGTGGGCCGCCGTCCGCGAGGACGAGGTGGCCGCGGCATCCTCCGGCATCCATCCCGCCGCGTACAAGTCGCTGGCCTTCGGTCTCGGCTCGGTGCTCGCCGGGTTCGCGGGCGCCCTCTACTCGGCGCAGGTGACGTTCCTGGAGCCCAGTCAGTTCGGCATCTCGCTCTCGGTCCTCGCCGTCACGATCGCGATCCTCGGCGGCCTGCGCGCCCCGATGGGCGTGGTGATCGGCGCGATCATCCTGGTGGGCATCCCGGAGTTCTTCCGGGCGTTCTCCGACTGGCGCCTCCTGTTCTACGGCGTTCTGCTGCTCGTGCTGATCCTGTGGAGGCCGCAGGGCCTGTGGTCGTCCTCCGACTGGATATCGCGTACCTGGCGGCGCATGACGGGCCGCGCCTCGACCGAGGACGCCCGTGCTGAGGAGGTCGTGCGATGACGACGAGCGAACCCCTGCTGCGCGTCGCGGGGCTGCGCAAGCGGTTCGGCGGCCTCACCGTGGTGGATGACGTCTCCCTGGACATCGCGCGCGGCGAGACCGTGTCGATCATCGGTCCGAACGGCAGCGGCAAAACCACCACGTTGAACATCATCAGCGGGGTGCTGCGTGCGAACGCCGGAACCGTCGATCTCGACGGGCGTCGCATCTCCGGGCGCAAGCCGCACGACATCGCCCGCTGGGGACTCACCCGCACCTTCCAGAACGGTCGCGTGATCGGCAACCTCACGGTCGCCGAGAACGTGCTCGTGGGCCTCGAATCCGTGCAGACCGTGGGCCGACCGCTCGCCGGCCTGCGTCGTCTGCCCGGTCTGCGATGGCTGCCGCTGCTCGCCGAAACAGGTTCGGCGCTCGTGCCGAGTCGCGCGCGCCGACGGCAGGACGCTGCGGATGCCGCGCACGTGACGGCCGAGCTCGAGCGCTTCGGCACCCGGCTCGCGCCCCGGCGCGATCAGTACGCCTACTCGCTGTCGTACGCGAACCGCCGTCGCACGGAGATCGCCCGGGCACTGGTGGCGCAGCCGCAGGTGCTCGTGCTCGACGAGCCGACCGCCGGCATGAACCAGACCGAGACCACCGAGGTGCTGCAGCAGCTGCTCGCGCTGAAGGCGGCGGGTCAGACCATGTTGCTGGTGGAGCACAAGCTCGACCTCGTCATGACGCTGTCGGACCGTGTGCTGGTGCTGGACGGCGGGAAGCTCATCGCGCAGGGCACACCGGAAGAGGTGCGGCGCGATCCGCGTGTCATCGAGGCCTATCTCGGCAAGGCCTTCGCGGAAGGAGCGGACGCATGAGCGCGCTGTTGGAGTTTGACGACGTGAGCGTGAGCTACGGGCCGAGTCCCGCGCTGGTGGATGTGACGCTGAGTCTGGAGGAGGGCCACATCGTCTCACTGCTCGGCGGAAACGCGTCGGGCAAATCGACGACGATGAAGACGATCCTCGGACTCGTTCGGCCGATCAAGGGGCGCATCCTCTACGACGGCGTCGACATCACGCAGTGGAGCACCCCGCGACGGGTCGCGGCCGGCATCGCGTCGGTGCCGGAGGCCCGCCGCGTCTTCGGCGACATGACCGTCGAGGACAACCTCCTCACCGGCGCGTACACGCGTCGTGACCGCGCCGTGCGGCGCACCCTCGCCGAGATCTACGACTTCTTCCCGCGGCTCGCGGAGCGCAAGCGCCAGCGCGCCGGAACGATGTCGGGCGGCGAGCAGCAGATGCTCGCATTCGGGCGCGCGCTGATGAGCCGCCCGCGCCTGATCTGCATGGACGAGCCGACGATGGGGCTCGCCCCGGTCATCGTGGAGAAGGTGCTCGAACACATCTCGACCATCAACACCGACCTGGGCGTCAGCGTGTTCATGGTGGAGCAGAATGCAGAACTCGCACTGAGCGTCGCCGACCGCGGGTACGTCTTGCGCACCGGGCACATCGCCGTCGAGGGAACCGGGCCGGAGCTGCTGGCCAACCCGAGCGTGCGCGAGGCGTACCTCGGTCGCATCGTCGAGACCGACGAACTCATCGATCCTCTGACGCTCGCCGAGCGCCTCGAGAAGGGCACACCTTGACCGACGTCATCCTGACCATCGCGGAGGTCGAATCCGACGCCCCGCGCGATCACCGCCCGGCGGTGCGCGAGGCTGCGCAGGCCGCTCATCACGCACTGCTGGAGGTGCCCGCCGACGATCCGGTTCCCGGTGTCGACCGCGCGACGCGGCACCTCATCGCCGCGCGCGCGGCGTGGGTGGATCGGGATGCCGCGGCCGCCGAGTTCTACCTTCAGGGCGCGACCGGGCCCGAGGCATCGGCTCTCGTGCAGGACGGTCCGGACGGCGAGGCGGGCGTGCGCGCCCCGCGCCGCGTGCGTGCCGCCCTGCGGCAGGTGGACCTGCTGATCACCCGCCCGGCGGCCGCCACCGGTGACGATCTGAACGGGTTGCTGGTCGCGGGATGGTCCGCGGCCGAGATCGTCGTGATCGAGCAGATCGTCGGCCTGGTCAGCTACCAGACGCGCGTCGCGCACGCGCTGCGGGTGTTGGACGATGTCTTCGGGGAGGACGCATGAGCACGCGCTTCACGACCGCCGAGCGCGCCTGGCACGCCTGGGCTCCACCGGTCGGTCCGGATACCGGATCGGCCGCTCAGATCGCTGCGTATGAGACGAGCGTCTGGCCGGACTCGCCATACTTCCGCCTGCTGGCTTGGCACCCGCAGGGGCTGGCCACGCGCACCGCGCTCGACCAGGCGATCTTCCTCGGACGCCCGGGCCTGCCGCGGGGCGAGCGCGAACTGGCCGCGACGGTCGCGTCTCGGCTGAACGGATGCGAGCTGTGCACCAGCGTGCACTCCCGATTCACCGTGACCTTCACGAAGGATGCCGACGCGGTCGCGCGCCTGCTGGAGCAGGGCGTCGACGCCGAGTTCGCGCCGCGCTGGCGTGCGATCGTCGACGCCGCCGCAGCCCTGACCGCCTCCCCGCCCCGCTTCGGCGCTCATCACGTGCGTGCCCTGACCGAGGTGGGGCTGAGCCGCGCCGACATCCAGGACATCGTGGAAGCCACGGCATTCTTCGCCTGGGCGAACCGCCTCATGATGAGTCTCGGCGAACCGGCTGCCCCGGACGCGGCGGACGCCGAGGCGATCGCGAACCAGCGCGCCGCGGACGAGCGCGCGGTGATCGCGGGGTAGCAGCCCCGGACGCAGGTGGGCGCTCGACGGCCGGCACTGTGCCGGAAGCAGCTGGGATTCAAGATGTATCCTAGATGTGATGACTGCCTTCGACCCCGCCCCGACGCCTGCACAGACACTCACCGCCAAGCTCCGCCGCGCGCGGATCCTGAACATCGTGCTCGGCGCGATCGCGGTGTTCCTGCTCGTGGTGGTGATCGCGCAGTCGCTGCCGAGCGCGGCTCCGGCCGCGGAGGCGCCGACGCAGGGCGCGGTTCCGACGCCCACCGCCGAGGCGCCGGAGATCGCGAAGCGCGACCCCGCCGACCCGTTCGCGATCGGCGACGTCGACGCACCGGTCGTGCTGGTGGAATGGGCCGACTTCCGCTGCCCGTTCTGCGCGGTCGTCACGAACCAGACGCTGCCCGCGGTTTTCCAGGAGTACGTCGACAAGGGCCTGGTGCGCTACGAGTTCCGCGATGTCGCGTTCTTCGGCGATGAGTCCATCGACGCCGCAGTGGCCGCACGCGCGGCGGGGGAGCAGGGCAAGTTCCCCGAGTACATGCAGGTGCTCTTCGCGGCGGCCCCGGAGAAGGGGCACCCCGACATGCCGCGCGAGAAACTGATCGGCTTCGCCCAGGAGGCCGGCGTGCCCGACCTGGCGAAGTTCGAGGCGGACCTGGACCGCACCGACCTGCGTGACGCTGTGCTCGCGAGCACCGCGGAGGCGCAGCGGCTCGGCGTCACGAGCGTGCCCTTCTTCGTTGCGGGCGACAAGGCGATCGCGGGCGCGCAGCCCCTCGACACGTTCCGCCAGCTCCTGGACGAACAGCTGGCGGCGGCGGGCGAGTGATCGACGTCGGGCTCGCCGGCGCGCTGGTCGGCGGCATCCTGACCCTGCTCAGCCCGTGCTCGGTGATGCTGCTGCCGGCGTTCTTCGCCTACGCGTTCACCAGCCCGACGCGGCTGCTCGCGCGCACCGGGATCTTCTACCTCGGGCTCATCACGACCCTGGTGCCGATCGGTGTGCTGGCGGGGACCGTGGGAGCGTTCGTCGGCGCCCACCGGACTCTGCTGGTCACCGTCGCCGCTGCGGTCATCATCGTGCTCGGCGCGGTGCAGCTTCTCGGCATCCCGATGCCGGCGCTCACGCGCGGTGCGTCCGGTGAGGGCACCGGCGTGGCATCCGTCTACGTCCTCGGCACGGTCTACGGGCTCGCCGGGGTCTGCGCGGGTCCGCTGCTCGGCTCCGTGCTGGCGCTGGCCGCCCTCGGCGGCAACCCGCTCTACGGCGGCATCGTGCTCGCCGTCTTCGCGCTGGGCATGACCGTGCCACTGTTCGTGCTCGCGTTCCTGTGGTCGCGGTCGACGCGGCTGCGCGGCATCCTGCGCCCCCGTACGATCCGGATCGGACGCTGGACCAACACGTGGACGCAGGTCGTCGCCGGCCTGCTCGGGATGGGCATCGGAGTGCTGCTGATCGTCACCGAAGGGACCGCGTCGCTGGGCGGCGTGCTCGGTGCGTCGGACCAGTTCGCCCTCGAGAGCTGGGTGCTCGGCCGCACGGCCGGGGTTTCCGACCTCGCCTTCGCCCTCGGCGCCATCGTGGTGCTCGCAGCGGCGTGGGGGGTCTTCCGCTGGCGGTCGGCCGTGCGCCGGAAGAGGGCGACGGATGCCTCGGCCGCGGTAGTGCCGCAGCGCGGGAGTGACGCCGCATGACATTCCTGCCCGTCGTCGAGCGAGAGGTGCGCGCGCCGATGCCCGGACAGCGCGATGATGGTCGTATGCCGACCACGGACAGCGCCGCTGAACGCGCCTACGCCGCGATCCGCGGCGGGATCCTCGACGGCACCCATCGTCCGGGATCGATGCTCAGCGAGAACGAGCTCGCCACCCAGCTCGGGATGAGCCGCACGCCTGTGCGCGCCGGGCTCTCGCGCCTGCAGGACGAGGAATGGATCACGATCTACCCCAAGCGCGGGGCGCTGGTGCGTGCGCTGAACGACCGCGAGATCGCGGACCTGGCCGACGCGCGGCTCATCCTCGAGGCGATGGGGGTGCAGCGCGCGAGCTCTGACGGGCGACGGGCGCTCGCCGAACGGCTCGAGCCCGGCCTGGTCGACCAGCGCGAGGCGTTGACGGCTCGCGACCTCGACCGATTCGTGACGCTGACGATCGCCTTCCACCGCTCGTTCGTCGAGGCGGGCGGCAACCTCACCCTGCTCGATGTCAGCGACCGCCTTGCCGACCGGCAGCGGCTGCTGCTCAGCGCGCACCGCGACACCCTGTTCGACCGGGTCGACGACGTCATCGACGAGCACCGGGCACTGATCGAGCGGCTGCGCGCCGATGATCCCGCCGGGTTCGCCGAGGCGCTGCGCACGCACCTGATGGACACGCACGGCCCGGAGCTCGGTCCGATCTGATCGGGGTCGGGGCGCCCGTGTGCCGTCCTGCGGAGATCGCCCGCGACGCGCCGGGTCGCGGCATCCGTCATGGGCGTGTCGGCGGCGAAGTCCGCAGTTGCGCACACGGTTGCGGTGGTTCGCCGCCTGCGAATGGGCCCTCGGTCGCCGTCGTGCCGGCGAGTGGATAAACTGGTCGGCTCGCCACTCGGCGCGCCGACCCGTATCCGACCGGGTCGCGACGACCTGGAGTGCGACGTGGGTTATATCGACATCAACGCGATCTCGTTCGTGCTGCCCGACGGGCGGCCGCTGCTTGACGAGGTCACCTTCCGTGTGGGCGAAGGGTCCACGACGGCCCTGATCGGCCCCAACGGCGCCGGCAAGTCGACCCTGCTGCGCATCGTCCGCGGCGACGAGCGCGCCCACGGCGGGGCGGTGTCGATCGGCGGCGGCCTCGGCGTGATGGACCAGTTCGTCGGGCATGGACGCGACGGCGCCACCGTGCACGACCTGCTCATCGAGGTGGCTCCGCGACGGATCCGGGATGCCGCGCTGGAGCTCGAGGCATCCGAAGCCGCGATCATCGAGCGCGACGACACCGACACGCAGCTGCGGTACGCCGCAGCATTGTCGGACTACGCGGATGCCGGCGGCTACGAGCACGAGACGGTGTGGGACCGGTGCACCGTCGCCGCGCTCGGGCTGCCGTTCGAGCGAGCACGGTTCCGCGACCTCGCGACCCTGTCGGGCGGTGAGCAGAAGCGGCTCGTGCTCGAAGCGCTGCTGCGCGGTCCGGACGAGGTGCTGCTGCTGGATGAGCCGGACAACTATCTCGACGTGCCGGGCAAGCGCTGGCTCGAGAAGCAGCTCCGCACGACGCAGAAGACCGTGCTGCTGGTCTCGCACGACCGCGAGCTGCTCGCTCGCGGTGCCGACCGCATTGTCACCCTCGAGACGGGCGGCGCCGGCAGCACGGCGTGGGTGCACGGCGGTGGGTTCACGACGTACCACGCTGCGCGGGAGGACCGGATGAACCGGCTCGACGAGCTGCGCCGACGCTGGGACGAGGAGCACGCCAAGATCAAGGCGCTCGTGGCGGCGATGAAGGTCAAGGCGACGGCGAGCGACGAGTTCGCCTCTCGCTACCGCGCGGCTCAGACCCGACTCGCGCGGTTCGAGGAGGCGGGACCCCCGGAGGAGCGCCCGCCCGAGCAGGACCTCCAGTTGCGGCTGCGTGGCGCCCGGACCGGGAAGCGGGCTGTGATCGCGGAGCACCTCGAGCTGTCCGGCCTCATGAAGCCGTTCGACAGCGAGATCTGGTTCGGCGACCGTGTCGCGGTGCTCGGGTCCAACGGCTCGGGCAAGTCGCACTTCCTGCGGCTGCTCGCGCGCGGCGGCACCGACCCCGACGGTCGCCTCGGCCACATCACGACCGTGGGTGCGGGACTGGAGCCCGTCGCACACACCGGCCGGGCGATCCTCGGGGCGCGCGTCGTGCCCGGGTGGTTCGCGCAGACCCACCGGCATCCGGAGTTCGTCGGGCGCACGCTTCTCGATCTCCTGCACCGCGGCGACGACAATCGGTCGGGCATGCCGCGGGATGCCGCGAGCTCCGCCCTCGATCGGTACGGACTGGTCGGCCAGGCGCAGCAGACGTTCGAGACGCTCTCCGGTGGGCAGCAGGCGCGGTTCCAGATCCTGCTGCTCGAGCTGTCGGGCACGACTCTGCTGCTGCTGGACGAGCCCACCGACAACCTCGACCTCGCCTCCGCCGAGGCGCTGGAGGAGGCGCTCGCGCGGTTCGAGGGCACCGTGCTCGCCGTCACCCATGACCGCTGGTTCGCCCGCTCGTTCGACCGGTTCCTCGTGTTCGGGTCCGACGGCGACGTCTACGAGGCCGGCGAGCCGGTGTGGGACGAGGCCCGGGTGGTCCGCGCCCGCTGAGTCGCGGTGGCGGTGTGGGCGCGGGTGCGCATGCTCCGCCGCTGTGTCGGAGATCGCCACTGTGTCGGACGCGGGTGCGGTGTGTCGGTCCGAGGTTGTGGTTATCTCCGTCCGGAGTCGCAGGGGAGCGCGCGAGACGGCCAGCATCCGAGGGGTG
The DNA here is from genome assembly GCF_001427525.1 of Microbacterium sp. Root61. Taxonomy (NCBI): domain Bacteria; kingdom Bacillati; phylum Actinomycetota; class Actinomycetes; order Micrococcales; family Microbacteriaceae; genus Microbacterium; species Microbacterium sp. Root61. The sequence continues at coordinate 3,428,902 of NZ_LMGU01000001.1, forward strand.
AGCGGAGGAATCGCGAGGGGAGAGCGAGCTCTCCCGGTCGGCTGTGTCTGTGCACCCACCCCGCCGCTGCGTCGGGGATCGCCACTGTGTCGGACGCGGGTGCGGCGTGTCGGTCCGAGGTTGTGGTTATCTCCGACGGGGAAGGGCGGTCGGGCCGCCGGCGCAAGCCGACCGGCCGGCCCGCAGGGAGGGGCGGATCAGGCGACCGGTGCAGGCTCGGCGGGAAGCTCCACCGGCGCCTCGGTTGCGGCATCCGGTTCGTGGACCTCGCCACGCCCGGCGGGGAGCCAGAACCCGGCGATCATCCCCGCGAACAGCACGGCTGCACCGACCATGACGGCGGGGCGCGCGGCGTCGACATACAGGTCGGGCCGCAGCTCGCCGCCGGCACTGACGAAGATCGCGGTCATCACGGCCGTGCCCAGCGCGATGCCGATCTCGCGCACGGTCGAGTTCACGCCCGATGCCTTCGCGTGGTCGAGCACGCCGAGCGTTGCGAGCAGTGCGGTGGCCGACGGTGCGAACACCAGACCCATGCCCACCCCGGCCATGATGAACGGCACGACCAAGTCGATGTACGGCACGTCGGTCGACAGGATCAGCGCCAGCCACGTCAGCGCCGCGCCCTGCAGTCCGAGCCCCGTCACCATGAGCGCCCGGGTCCCGATGCGTGACGAGAAGATGCCGGCGAGCGGCGCCACGATCATCGGGGCCAGCGTCCACGGTGTGGTCTGCACTGCCGCTTCGAGCGGTGTCGCGCCCTGCACGACCTGCATGTACTGGATCAGGATGAACACCGCACCGAACGTGCCGAAGCTGAAGGCGAAGCCGACGATGTTCGTGACCGAGAACGAGCGGTCGCGGAACAGTCGCAGCGGCACGATCGGCGCCCGGGCGCGGGTCTGCCACAGCAGGAACGCGACGATCAGCACGGTGCCGACCGCCAGCTCACCCATGACGCTGAACGAGGTCCAGCCGTCGTCGTTGCCGCGCACGATGCCGTGCACGAGGGCGAGCACGCCGACGCCGACCAGGACCACGCCCAGGATGTCGATGCGCTGACGTGCGCCGAAGTCGTTGCGCAGGGCGAACAGGACGAGCGGAATCGCGATCAGCGCGACCGGGACGTTGATCCAGAAGATCGCCTGCCAGCTCCAGCCCTCCATCACCGCGCCGCCGACGAGCGGTCCGACGGCGACGCCGAGCCCGGAGATACCGCCCCAGATGCCGATCGCGAGCGGCCGCCGGGCGGGGGAGACCCCACCCGCCAGGAGCGCGAGCGAGAGCGGCAGTACCCCGGCGCCGCCGAACCCCTGGATGGCGCGGGCCACGATGAGCTGCGTCGGATCGGTGCTGAGGGCGGCGGCGACCGACCCCGCGGCGAAGATCCCGATGCCGATGAGGAATACGGTGCGGCGACCGAAGCGGTCGCCGAGCGCGGAGGCGATCAGAATCGCGCTGGCGAAGGCGAGCGTATAGGCGTTGACGAACCACTGCAGCTCTTCGACGCTGGCGCCGAGCTCGGTGTGCAGCACCGGAAGCGCGTTCGTCATCACGAGGTTGTCCAGCGTGGCCATGAACATCGGGACGGATGCCGCGGCCACCACGAGCCCGAACGGACGCGTCTTGCGGCCGTCGGCCGCGAGCGTGGAATCAGTCATGGGAGCTTCTTTCGTGCTGGTTGTAATCGAATGATTACTCCAATCCGTTCAATGTAGTAATCGACTGATAACATGTCAAGTGTGAGTGTGACGCAGCCGAAAGTGCCCACCAAACGTCTGAGTTCCGACGAGCGGCGCGAGCAGATCATCGAAGCAGCGATGGCCGTCTTCGGCGCGCGCGGCTACGTCGGAACCACCACGGATGAGGTCGCCAAGGCGGCGGGCGTGAGTCAGCCGTACGTGGTGCGCCTGTTCGGCTCGAAGGAGAGCCTGTTCCTCGCGACGCTCGAGGACGCGCTCGAGCGACTCGTCGAGGCATTCCGTGCCGCTCTCGACTCCACCCTCGTCGTCGACGGCATCGAGCTTCCACCCGAGAAGCGCATCGGGAAGGCGTACGTCGATCTGCTCGACGTCCGTGGGCTGCACCAGTCGCTCGCGCACGCGTACCTGCTCGGCAGCCACCCCACGATCGGTCCCGCCGCACGTGCCGGCTTCGCCCGCATCTGGCACTTCTTCCGCGAGGAGGCCGGCTTCTCGCCCGACTACGCGCGGGAGTTCATGGCCGAGGGCATGCTGATCAGCACCATGATCGGACTGCGCCTCGTGGACGACTACGGCAAGGAGCCCGCGATCACCGAACTGTTCCTCGCGTGCTTCCCGACCGAGATCGCGAGCGTGCTCGAGATCATCCCCCGCGGAGACGAGCCGTGGTAGCGGGATCCGTGGTCCGAACGCACCCGGGTAGGCTGGAGAGGTGAGCATGGAGATCGAACTCGGCCGCGCCAAGCGCGCTCGCCGCGCATACACGTTCGACGACATCGCGGTCGTGCCCTCGCGGCGCACGCGCAATCCCGAGGATGTCTCCACGGCCTGGACGATCGATGCGTTCCAGTTCGCGATCCCGGTGCTGGGTGCACCGATGGATTCGGTGGTGAGTCCGCGCACGGCGATCATGCTGGGCCAGCTCGGCGGACTCGGCGTCCTCGACCTCGAGGGGCTGTGGACGCGGTACGACGACCCCGAGCCGCTGCTCGCGGAGATCGCCACGCTCGATGAGGCCGCATCGACGCAGCGGATGCAGGAGATGTACTCCGAGCCGATCAAGCCGGAGCTCGTCCGCGACCGCCTCGCCGAGATTCGCGCCGCGGGTGTCACCGTCGCCGGATCCCTCACGCCGCAGCGCACGCAGGAGCTGTACGAGACTGTCGTCGCGGCCGGTGTCGACCTGTTCGTCATCCGCGGCACCACCGTGTCGGCCGAGCACGTCTCCAGCGTCGACCAGCCCCTGAACCTCAAGAAGTTCATCTACGACCTCGACGTCCCCGTCATCGTGGGCGGTGCCGCGACCTACACGGCCGCCCTGCACCTGATGCGCACAGGCGCGGCCGGTGTGCTGGTCGGGTTCGGTGGGGGAGCGGCGTCCACGACGCGCGCCACCCTCGGGCTGCACGCCCCGATGGCCACCGCCGTCGCCGACGTCGCCGGCGCTCGCCGCGACTACCTCGACGAGTCGGGCGGACGCTACGTCCACGTCATCGCCGACGGCGGCGTGGGCACTTCGGGCGACATCGTGAAGGCGCTCGCCATGGGCGCGGACGCGGTCATGCTCGGCGTCGCGCTGGCTCGTGCCACGGATGCCCCGGGTCACGGCTACCACTGGGGACCCGAGGCGCACCACTCCAAGCTTCCGCGCGGCCGCCGCGTGCGCGTCGACCAGGTGACCAACCTCGAGTCCGTCCTGTACGGGCCCGCGGCTGTCGCCGACGGCACGGCGAACCTCATCGGCGCGCTCAAGAAGTCGATGGCCACCACCGGATACTCCGACCTCAAGGAGTTCCAGCGCGTCGAGGTCGTCGTCGCGCCCTACACCGCGGGATGACTTCCGCACAGCCCGAGCTTGAGGCCTTCCCGCCGACCCTGCGGGAGGTGCTGCTGCGGCCGCGCTGGCTCGCGATGCTCGCGCTGTGCCTCGTCGTGGCCGGCGTCTTCGCCTGGCTCGGGCAGTGGCAGCTCGGCCGCTCGATCAACGTCAACCCCCAGCCGCCGGGAGCGACCGAAGAGGTGCTGCCGATCGCGGATGTCGTCGAGCCGGGCGACTACCTCCCGGAGCCGTACGTCGGGCAGCGTGTGACCGCGACCGGCATGTGGATCCCGGACGACTTCCTGGTCGTCGGATCGCGCTTCAACGACGATGTCGAGGGCTACTGGGTGACCGGGCAGCTGCGCATCGCCGAGACCGAGACGCCGACGTCGCTGGCCGTCGCGATCGGCTGGGCGCCGACCCAGGAGGCCGCGGAGGCCGCGGTCGCCGAGCTCAACGCCGAAGCCGTGTCCACCGCCCCGATCGCCGTCACCGGGCGCCTGATCTCCGACGAGGGGCCGGTAGTGCCACGGCGCGACGCCGATCCGCAGTCGATGTCGCGCATGTCGCCGCCCGCGCTGCTCAGCCACTGGCACGACATCGAAGGCCTGGACGTCTACCGCCCGTACCTCGCGTCCGAGGTCGCGATCGGCCCGCTCGACGACATCGCCTCGCCGGCGCCGCCCGAGGGCTCGACGGTCAACTGGCTGAACATCTTCTACGCGATCGAATGGGCCGTGTTCGCGGGCTTCGCGTTCTACCTCTGGTATCGCCTCGCGAAGGACGCCTGGGAGCGCGAAGTCGAAGAGATGGAGGATGCCGCGGCCGCGGCATCCGGAGCACCACCCGTCTCCTGAATGTCCGCATCCGGTCTCCGATGGTGATGAACGGAACCTGAATCGCGCGTTGCTGGACGGCGACCTCCAGAGGGCCGTCCCTGGTCGAATTCCGCCGCGCGGTGACGCAGCGTGAACGTTCGGGGAACGACTCCCGAAACGGCCGGGTGCGTGATCGACGGCTGGCCACACTCGGAAGTGGCCGCACTCCGAGGTGCGGCTGCGCCTTGTGCGCATCGTGAGCCGGTCTCCCGACGCCGGCCCTCCCGAGAGGTATTCTCCGCGTGCCCCGAATCGCCCGTCCCGCACTGATCACGGCTGGAGCCCTCGCCGTGGCCATCGGATTGAGCACCATGGGTGGAGGTGTCGCCGTCGCCGCTGGTGGCGGCCTCGCCCCTCCCGCCATCGACCCGGCCACCGTCCACCGCCCCACCGCGGTCCCGGATCGCGTGATCCTCACACCCACCGTGTCGCCGGCGATCAGCCAGTCGGTGACGTGGCGCACCTCCGACGCCGTCACCGCACCGCAGGCGCAGTGGGCCCCCTCCGGCCCGAGCGTGATCAGCGGAGCGCAGACGGTGGCGGCGGCATCCGACGTCGCCTTCGATGTCAGCCTCGGCTACCGCGTCGCGCACCACACGGCGACCATCGAAGGCCTGCAGCCGGGTACGACCTACGTCTACCGGGTCGGTGACGGTGAGACCTGGAGCGAGTGGCTCGAGTTCACCACCGCGGAGGAGTCGTCCGGTGGGTTCAGCTTCCTCGTGCAGGGCGACGCGCAGAACGACAACAAGGCGTACACGTCGCGATCGTTCCGTGCCGCGTTCGAGTCCCGACCCTACGCGCGCCTGGTCGTGCACGCGGGAGACCTCATCGACACCGCCACGAGCGACGCCGAATGGGGCGAGTGGCACGAAGCCGCCGCATTCTCCAACCAGTACCTCAACGTCGTCGCCTCCACGGGTAACCACGAGTACTACCCGGGCCCGGACCTCTCGCAGCACTGGCAGGCCCAGTTCGAGTACCCGCTGAACGGTCCGGCCGGTCAGGCGACGCTCAACGAGACGGTCTACTACGTCGACTACCAGGGTGTGCGGTTCATCAGCCTCGACAGCAGTCAGGCGATGGGCGCGGCCTCTCGCGCGGCGCAGACCGAGTGGCTGGACGCGGTGCTCGAGGAGAACCCGAACCAGTGGAGCGTCGTCTCGTTCCACCACCCGATCTTCTCCGTCACCAGCGGCCGCGACAACGCCGCGCTGCGCGACGCCTGGCTCCCGATCTTCGAGGAGCACGACGTCGACCTGGTCGTCCAGGGCCACGACCACGCCTACGGTCGCGGCAACCTGAAGGCCAACGAGCAGAACCTCCCCGAAGGCGCCGACCCGGCCACCAGCCACACCGGCCCGGCGTACCTCGTGAGCGTCGCCGGCCCGAAGATGTACGTGCCGGATCCCGCCGGGGCGAACAACTGGACCGACAACGACGCGAACCTGCGGGTCGTCGGCCGCGACATCCAGCTCTTCCAGACGGTCGATGTGACCGAGGACGGCCGTATGCACGTGGAGGCGCGCACCGTGGACGGGGCGAAGTACGACGCGTTCACCATCACGAAGGATGACGCGGGCAACAAGCTCGTGACGGATGACGTGCTGTGGGCCGGTGGCCCCGGTTCCAGCCGCGACGGCGTCGCGCCGCCGACCAAGCCGGGTACGGGCCCGGGTGAGCCGGGCACCGGTGAGCCGGGAACGGGGGAGCCGGGCACCGGTGAGCCGGGCGAGGACAAGCCCTCGCTCTCACTGGGTGACAGCACCGTGAGTGCCGGCGGGTCGCTGACGCTCACGGGCGCCGGATTCCTCCCGGACGAGCGCGTGTCGATCGTGCTGCATTCCACGCCCGTGACGCTGGCTCTGGTCACCGCATCCGACACGGGCGCGATCGCGGCCACCGTCACCATCCCGCACGATGTCGAGCCCGGCGAGCACACGCTCGTCGTGACCGGCCTCGAGTCCGAGCTCAGCGCGAGTGCGGGCCTCATCATCACCCGGGCGCCGAGCAGCGGAACGCTGCCGGCCACCGGATCCGACCTGCCGATCGGCCTCATGGCCATCGGTGCGACTCTCGCGGCGGGCGGCGGCATCCTGCTCACCCGCACGTTCCTGCGCAATCGAAAGGCATCCTGACATGTCGCGTCATCGCACACCCCGACGCCTGGTGGCGGCGGGTGTCGCCCTCGGCGTCCTGGTCTCCGGGGGAGTGGTCGCCACGGCGGCTCCCGCACAGGCCGCATCCGTCCCGGCCGCGGAGCGCTATGCGCCCACGCGGCTGCCCGACCGCATCACGCTCACTCCCGGCACCGACCCGACCACGCAGCAGGTCGTGTCGTGGCGCAGCTCGACGGTCGTCACCGAGGCAGTCGTCGAGTACCGCACCCTGACCGCCGAGCCCTACCCGGGCGGAGTGCTGCGCACGATCGCGCAGGAGCGTGCCGAACAGACGACCGACCTGGGGTACACGCAGGCGGTGCACACGGCGACCCTCACGGGCCTCCAGCCCGATGTCGCCTACATGTACCGGGTCGGCGACGGCACCAACTTCAGCGAGTGGCAGGACTTCGAGACCGCGGCCGCGGGCAACGACCGCTTCTCGTTCGTCTACCTCGGCGACATCCAGAACGGCATTCTCAGCGACGCCTCGCGCGTCATCCGCAATGCCTTCCGGGATCGGCCGAACGCCGACCTCGTGCTGCAGATCGGCGATCTCGTCAACGACGCGAACTCCGACCAGCAGTGGGGCGAGCTGTACGACGCGTTCTCCTACACGCTGGGCACGCAGAACATCCTGACGACCCCGGGCAACCACGAGTACGAGGGAGTCCTGTCCGACCAGTGGCAGGGGCAGTTCCGCTACCCCGACTCCGGTCCGCAGGGCGAGGGCGGCGTGTACGACGAGCTCGACGGCACGGTCTACTACACCGACCACCAGGGCGTGCGCTTCATCTCGCTCAACAGCAACGTCGTGGACACCGAGGGCCTGCGCGTGCAGGCCGAGTGGCTCGACGGCGTACTCACCGACAACCCGCAGGAGTGGACGGTGGTGTACTTCCACCACCCCGTCTTCTCGCTCGACGAGGGCCGCAACAACCTCGGCATCCGTCAGTCGTGGGGACCCATCCTCGAGGAGCACAACGTCGACCTCGTCCTGACCGGGCACGACCACGCCTACGGTCGCGGCAACCTGTCCTCGAACGAGGAGAACCTGCCCGCGGGCGCCGACCCCGAGCTCAGCCACACGGGTCCGGTGTACGTCACCTCCAGCGTGGGCTCGAAGTTCTACGACGCCGGTCCGCGCCACTGGAACGAGAACGGCGCGCACCTGCGCCGGCTCGTGACGGGCATGCAGACCTATCAGGTCGTCGACGTCGCCTCCGGCACGCTGCGCTTCGAGTCGCGGACCGCGGATGGCGCGTTCCTCGACGGGTTCACGATCACCAAGAGCGGCGGGCAGAAGCTCGTCGTCGACGGTGTCGAGCCGCAGGAGATCGACCCGGGCACGCCGTCGCCCTGCCTCGGCTGCACGCCGAACCCGGACCCCGATCCGATCGATCCCGGCGAAGAGGTGCCCGACCCCGCGTACACGTATGAGCCGACGAAGGACCTCGCCTCGGTGAACCGCAGCAACGCGTCACTCCCGGCCGGCGTGGCCTACCACGAGGCGCGCGACGTGCTCTATCTGGGTGACCAGAACAGCCGCACGATCTTCGAGATGGACCCCGACAACGACACGGTGCTGCGGAGCATGACCCTGCCGGAGAACATCCGCGACCTGGGCATCGATGAAGAGCGCGAGTTGCTCTACGTCGGCCAGCAGAACCGCAACTGGGTCGTGGTCTCCATCGCGGACGACACGTTCGGGCAGGTCGTGCGCGGCTCGTACCCGATCATCGAGTCCAACCGGTCACTGGATGTCGACCCCGTGAACGACTACGTCTACGTCGCCGTCCCGGCACGTGGCGTCGAGGTGTTCCGCGCGTCGACCGGCGAGTCGCTCGGTGTCATCAACGGCACCGCCGACGCGTACTACGTCGCGGCCGACCCGGCCACGGGGATGATCGTCACCACCAAGTTCTTCACGGTGGAGGGTGCCATCGGCATCCAGGCGTTCGATCCGAAGGCCGGCTTCGCCAAGGTCTGGGAGCGCGCGGTCCGTCCGGGCGCTCGCCAGCTCGACATCGACAGCGAGCGCGGGCTGGTCTACATCGGCTATACCGGCACATCGGCCACGAGCGGTGGGTTCTCGATCCATGACCTCGCCACAGGCAAGATGTACAACGACATGGTGGGGCCGCAGTTCGGCAAGGACGGCTACGGCATCGCGGTCGACGAGGAGGCGCAGCGCGTCTTCGTCGCCAACCGCGACTTCCGGCTGAACCCTCCGGGGCAGGAGCTGACGGCGGCCGCGGTCACCATCAGCACCAGGCTCGGAGACGGCGAGGAGCCGGGTGAGGGTCCGGGTGAGCCGGGCGAGGGTCCGGGTGAGCCGGGCGAAGTGCCGCACGACTACGTCGCGTCGCCTCTCACCGCGATCCCGTCGGCCGAGACGGCGCTCGAGCCGGAGATCCGGCCCGTCGGCACCGCCGTCGATCCGGCGAACGGCCACCTGTTCGTCGGAGACGAGATGCGGCCTGCGCGCATCCACGAGGTGGACCCGGCGACCGACAAGGTCGTCAAGGTCCTCTCGGTGCCGACCGCCGATCCGGTTCAGGACGGGATCCGCGACATCGCCTACGACGCGGCGAACGACCACCTCTATGTGGGCTACGGCAACAACTGGCTGGTGATGGATGCCGGGACCGGTGCACTCGTGCGCGGGCCCTACGCCTTCAGCGGCGGCGTCCGCGGGCTCGACATCGACGCGGAGGGCGGTCGGGTGTTCGGGGCCGTCCGCGGCGGCGGGTTCGACGTGGCCGATGCCACGACGGGCGAGCTGGTGCAGACGGTGGCCGGTCCGGCGGACTCGACGCCCTGGCGCACGCACGGTGTCGCGTACGACTCGGCGAACGATCTCGTCTACATCAGCAACAGCGATGCGGCCGGATCGACCGAGGGCGTGCGCGTCTACCAGGGCAGCGACTACGCCCTCGTGAAGCGGCTGGAGCTCGCGAACGCGGACTTCCGCTCCATCGCGGTGGACGGCGAGGCCGGGGTGGTCGTGGTCGGGCACCAGACGTCGGACTTCGACAAGTCGGGAGTCTCCCTGTTCGCGGCATCCGATCTCACCCTGATCGAGCGTCTCGAGGAGTACCGCTACGGCGACAAGGTCTACGGCGTCTCGCTCGACCCGCAGCGGCACCTGCTGTACGTCTCGGCCCGCGATCGGTACCCGACGGCACTGATCAAAGTCCAGCTCCCCACCGAGTGACGCGCGCACCCCACCCGCAGGGCCTTCGGGCTCCGCGGGTGGGGTTTGCCGCGAAAACCCGCGGGTAGACTGGACGCATGCCCGCACCCAAGCTCGCCACTTTTCCGGCGATCCGCGGCGCGCTGAAGTTCTACCAGATCTGCTCGGTCATCACCGGCGTCGGGCTTCTGCTGCTGTGCGCCGAGATGATCCTCAAGTACACGCCGCTCCGGCTCGAGCTCTTCCTGGGCGGCTCCGGCGGCTTCCTCTGGTTCGCTCCGGTCGTCGAGGGCGCCGACGGCCTTGTCTCCACCGGGGACGGCGTCAACCTGTCGCTGGCGATCCTGGTCATCCACGGCTGGTTCTACGTCGTGTACCTGTTCGCGTGCTTCCGCATCTGGAGCATGATGCGCTGGCCGTTCTGGCGGTTCCTGATGCTCGCGGCCGGTGGCATCGTCCCGCTCCTCTCCTTCTTCATGGAGGCGGTGGTCGCGCGTGATGTGAAGCGCTACCTCGCCGACCGCGAGGCATCCGAACTGGCTGCCATCGCTGATACTTCCACCCCGACCGACGCGATCCCGACGGAGACCTCCCGGTGACAGATACGCCCGAAACAGCGCAGCGCCCCGTCCTCGTCGTCGACTTCGGCGCCCAGTACGCACAGCTGATCGCCCGCCGCGTCCGCGAAGCGGGCGTGTACAGCGAGATCGTGCCGCACACGGCCACCGCCGCCGAGATCGCGGCGAAGAACCCGGTCGGCATCATCCTCTCCGGTGGTCCGTCCTCGGTGTACGAGCCGGGCGCGCCCGCGCTCGACCCCGGTGTGCTCGGTCTCGGCGTCCCGACCCTGGGCATCTGCTACGGCTTCCAGGTCATGGCGCAGCAGCTTGGCGGCGAGGTCGCCAACACCGGCCTGCGCGAGTACGGCGCGACGGATGCCGCGCTCACCGGCGACGGCGGCGTGCTGCTGGGCGGCCAGCCCGACGAGCAGAACGTGTGGATGAGCCACGGCGACCAGGTCGCCAAGGCGCCTGAGGGCTTCACCGTCCTCGCCTCCACGAGCGCCACCCCCGTCGCCGCGTTCGGCAACGACGAGCGCCGCTTCTACGGGGTGCAGTGGCACCCCGAGGTCAAGCACTCCGACCACGGCCAGCGCGTCATCGAGAACTTCCTGCACAAGGCCGCGGGCCTGCCCGCCGACTGGAACTCGGGCAACGTCATCGCCGAGCAGGTCGCGAAGATCCGGGCCCAGGTCGGCACCGGTCGCGTCATCTGCGGTCTGTCCGGCGGCGTGGACTCCGCGGTCGCCGCGGCGATCGTGCACAAGGCGGTCGGCGACCAGCTGGTCTGCATCTTCGTCGACCACGGACTGCTGCGCAAGAACGAGCGCGAGCAGGTCGAGCAGGACTACGTCGCCTCGACCGGTGTGCGCCTGGTCACGGTCGACGCCCGCGAGCAGTTCCTCACGGCCTTGGCCGGTGTCAGCGACCCCGAGCAGAAGCGCAAGATCATCGGGCGCGAATTCATCCGCTCGTTCGAGGCGGCCGAGAAGGCGCTCGTGGCCGAGGCTGCGGCCGACGGTGAGCCGATCCGCTTCCTCGTGCAGGGCACGCTGTACCCCGACGTCGTCGAGTCCGGTGGCGGCACCGGCACCGCGAACATCAAGTCGCACCACAACGTCGGCGGCCTCCCCGAAGACCTGCAGTTCGACCTCGTCGAGCCACTGCGCACCCTGTTCAAGGATGAGGTCCGCGCGATCGGTCGCGAGCTCGGTCTGCCCGAAGTCATCGTCGGCCGGCAGCCGTTTCCGGGGCCCGGCCTCGGCATCCGGATCGTCGGTGAGATCACCGCTGACCGTCTCGAGATTCTGCGTGACGCCGACGCGATCGCCCGCGAAGAGCTGACCAAGGCCGGCCTCGACAACGAGATCTGGCAGTGCCCGGTCGTGCTGCTGGCCGATGTCCGCTCGGTCGGCGTGCAGGGCGACGGCCGCACCTACGGTCACCCGATCGTGCTCCGCCCTGTTTCGAGCGAAGACGCGATGACCGCGGACTGGACCCGTCTGCCTTACGACGTGCTGGCCCGCATCTCCAACCGCATCACCAACGAGGTCCGCGATGTGAACCGCGTCGTGCTGGATGTCACGTCCAAGCCGCCGGGGACCATCGAGTGGGAGTGAGTTGAGGAAGGCCTCGGACGATTGTCCGAGGCCTTCGTCGTTCACCGGTCTGTCGTTCCATGGCCGAGCGCGGTCGGGCAGGATGGAAGCGTGACAGCGCGATACGTCAAACCGACCGGGATGGATGCCGTGTTCAACGGCGCCGTCGGATGGTTCACGAAGCTCGGCCTCCCGCTCGCGGGCAGCCGGGTGCTGTCGGTGCAGGGACGAACGAGCGGTGAATGGCGCTCCACGCCGGTCAATCCGATCCGGATCGGCGGCGAGCGGTACCTCGTCTCGCCGCGCGGGCACACGCAATGGGTGCGCAACATCCGGGTGTCCGGCGCTGGAAGGCTCGCCAGCGGGCGGCGGGTCGAGGAGTTCCGCGTCGAAGAGGTCGCCGACGGCCAAAAGCCCCCGATCCTGCGCGCCTACCTGAAGGCCTGGGCGTGGGAGGTCGGCCGGTTCTTCGAGAACGTCGACAAGGACTCGCCCGACGAGCGGCTGCGCGAGATCGCCCCGGACTTCCCGGTGTTCCGGATCATCACGACATGACCGCGTTCCCCGACGCCGAGTACGTCATCCTCTCCAGCCGCCTCATCCCGGATCTGGACGGCGGCTATACCTTCGCCACGCTCGCACGCGCGCGACAGATGGCCGCGGCCGGCGTCGCGGACGGGCGCGGCCCCCTGCTGCTCACCGTCGATCCCGGCTCGGCCGCCGACCACGCGCAGCACCGCGCCGTCTTCGCCGAGCGCGAGCTCGTCGTGGACCCGACCCGCATGCGCAACCTGTTCGACGAGGCGGCCGACCCGCATGGCGGGGCGGCCGCCTGGCTGCGTGCTGCGGCGAGCCCGGGCGAACCGGATCCGGCGCTGCAGTACCGGGAGATCGCGGATGCCGCGGGGCGGCCGTTCGTTTCGCTGCCGGTGATCGCGAACGACCCCGACTGGCACATCAGCATGGCGCCCGTGGTCGTGCACGCGGCAGACGGCTCGAGCATCGGCATCCTGGACGGCTTCGGCGCGCTCTACCGCGCCTGGCTGGACCACGTCGTCGCGGGTCTGCGCAACGGGCAGCCCACCCGGCAGGTCGTGGTGCTGTGCGAGTCACGCCAGCTCGGAGAGCTGTTCGTCGGCTGGGACGACGCGCATGCGCGGCTCGTGCACGCCATCCACACGATCCACCTCGAGGCGCCGTACACGCCGGATGCCCCGGTCAACGCGCTGTGGGACCGCTGGTTCTCCGTCGCAGACCGGTTCGACGCCGTGCTGTGGCCGACCGCCGCGCAGCGCGACGACGTGCGGCAGCGCTTCGGCGGCTCGGACGTGCACGTCGTGGTGCCGCAGGCGGTCACCGCCCCGGCATCCGTCGTGCCGGCGCGCCGTCGCGCGAGGGGCCGCGTCGTGATGCTCAACCGGCTCGCCCCCGGCAAGCGCATCGACCAGGCGATCCGCGCCTTCGCCGGCGTAGTCGAGGCCGTGCCCGAGGCCACCCTCGACATCTACGGCGAGGGAGCCCTGCGCCCCGCGCTGCAGGAGCTCATCGACGACAGCGGACTCGCCGAGCACGTGACGCTGCCCGGAGCGACGCATCAGCCCGGCGCGGTGCTGGATGAGGCATCCGTCTTCCTGTCCACCTCCGCGTACGAGGGACAGGGGCTGTCCATCGCCGAAGCGCTCGCGCACGGCTGCCCGGTGGTGTCTTACGACGTGCGATACGGTCCCCGAGAAGCCCTGGCCGGCGGCGGGGGAGTGCTCGTGCCCGACGGAGACGAGGCGGCCCTGACCGCGGCGCTCGTCCGCGTGCTGAGCGACCCGGAGGAGCACGAGCGACTCGCGGTCGCGGCATCCGCGTCGGCGCAGCGACTCGATCCCGTGCGGGTGATGGATGCCTTGGCCGCCGCGGTGAGCGACGCGCTCGCCCGGCCCACCCGGCGCTGAATCCGGGCTACAGCGCGCCGGTGGCCGCGGTCTCGCGGACCGTCGTGGTGCCGTCGAACACGAGCAGCCGGTCGGCGAGCTTGTCGACGAAGAACCGGTCGTGGCTGACCACGACGACCGCGCCGGGGAAGTGCGTGAGCGCGCGCTCCATGACCTGGGTGCTGGTGATGTCGAGGTGGTTGGTCGGCTCATCGAGGATGATCACGCCGGCGCCCGACAGCAGGCACTGGGCGATGGCGACGCGGGCGCGCTGACCTCCGGAGAGGGTGCCGATGCGCTGGCGGAGGTCGTCCTCGCTGAACTGCAGCATCGCGAGGAATCGGCCCACGCTCTTCTTCGTGGCGGTGAACGCGAGCGAGTCGGGGTAGGCGTTGACGGCGTGGCCGACGGTGTCGTTCAGGTCCAGCTCGGCGTAGACCTGGTTGTACGAGATGAACCGCACGCCCTTCGCCCAGCGCACGATCCCGGCATCCGCGTCGGTGTCACCGGTGAGGATGTCCAGCAGCGTGGACTTGCCCGAGCCGTTGGAGCCGAGCACGGCGACCCGGTCGCCGCGGTGCAGGCTGAAGGTCAGGTTCTCGAACAGTGGTGCGCCGCCGAACCCCTTGCCCAGACCCTCGACGGTGAGGAGGTCGTTGCTCACGCGAAGCCCTTCGTAGATGCCGGTGATGATCTGGTCGATCGGGCGCGGCGCCTGCTTCTTCTTGATGTCGGCGAGGCGGCGGGCGACGGCGTTCGACGGGTTGCGCGCGGCCTCGCGGCGGGCGGTGCTCGCGGCCTGCTCGTAGGCGAGCAGCTCCTCTTCGTGCGCGAACTGACGCTCGAGCATCTTCAGGCGCGACTGCTTGGCCTGCACGTAGTCGGAGTAGTTGCCCTCGTAGTCCTGCAGGCGGTAGTTCTCGATCTCGACGATGCGGCTGACGACGCCGTCGAGGAACTGCCGGTCGTGCGAGACGACGAGCACGGCGCCGGTGAAGTTCTGCAGCCAGCCCTCGATCCACTTGACGCCGTCGAGGTCGAGGAAGTTGGTCGGCTCGTCCAGCAGCAGGACGTCGGGCTGCTGGATCAGGAGCTGCGCGAGCGCTGCACGGTTGCGCCAGCCGCCGGACAGCCGCCCGACCGGGAGAGCGCGTCGGTCGTCGTCGAAGCCGAGGCGGGTGAGGACGGTGTCGATGGTGTTCTCGTACGTCCACGCGCCGAGCCGGTCCATCCGCTCGAGCAGGTCGCCCTGTTCGGCGAGCAGGCGCGTCATCGCCTTGTCGTCCATCGGCTCGGCGAACAGGAGGCCGATCTCGTCGAGGCGGGCCTGGGTCTGGTGCACGTCGGCGAAGTGCGCGGCGAGGATCTCGGAGATGCTCTGCTCGCCGTCGAGCTCGGAGAACTGCGAGAAGTAGCCGATCGTCGTGCCGAGGGTGACCTCGACGGTGCCGGATGTCGGCTCCTGCCGCTGCAGGATCAGCTCGAGCAGCGTGGACTTGCCTGTGCCGTTCTTGCCGATGAGACCGATGCGGTCGCCCTGGCGGAGCTTGAGGAAGGCCTCGCGCACCACGGGGCGTCCCTCGAACTCCATCGTGACGTCGTTCACGCGGATCAAGCTCACGGAGTTCTCCAGTTCGGGTGAGGGGCGCGCATCGCGCCGGCTCTCGCCCACCTGAGCCGATCGACGGGCGGGCCGCGCGGCCGCTTCCAGCCTAACCGGGCGTGCATGTGAAGCCGCCCGCCTGGCGGGTCACGCGCCGCGCGGGCGCTCAGCCCTGCTCAGGGCGGATCCGCCGAAGGCAGATCCGCGCGCCGACCGGCGGGCGCCACGGCACGCTGAAGACATGACACAAGAAGCCCAGGCGCCGATGTTCGGCGCCACCGCGCGCAAGGAACTCTTCCACCAGCGGGTGCTCGTGCTCGACGGGCCGCTCAATGATGACAACGGCACGCTGCTCGCAACGCAGCTGCTCGCACTGGCGGCAGAGGACGAGGCATCCGACATCGCGCTATGGATCCATTCGCCGGGTGGTTCCGTGCCGGCGATGCTCGCGATCCGCGACGTGATGCGCCTGATCCCCAACGACGTCTCGACCCTCGTTCTGGGCATCGCCTACAGCGCCGGGCAGTTCCTGCTGTCGGCGGGCACGAAGGGCAAACGGCGCGCACTGCCGCACGCGCGCGTGCTGATGCACCAGGGGTCGGCGGGCATCGGCGGCTCGGCCGTCGAGATCGAGGCGCAGGCCGACGATCTGCGCCATCTGCGCGACACCGTCATGGGGTTGATCGCGGATGACACCGGGCAGCCTGTCGATCGCGTCTTCGAGGATTCACTGCACGACCGCTGGTACACCGCTCGTGAAGCGATCGACTACGGCTTCATCGACGGAGTCGTGGCGCACTTCGACGAGGTCCGTCCGCCGCGTCGTGCGCGATTCGGATTGGGCGTCGGGGAGGTGGCGGCATGAGCTCGTACACGATTCCCAATGTCATCGCGCAGCATCCGCGGGGCGAGCGGGTCATGGACGTCTACTCGCAGCTGCTGTCAGAGCGCGTCGTCTACCTCGGCACGGGCATCGATGCGGGGGTCGCGAATGCGCTCATCGCCCAGCTGCTGCATCTGGAATCCGACAACCCCGATCGTGATGTGCAGCTGTACATCAACTGCGACGGCGGCGATCCGAGTGCCGCGCTCGCGATCTACGACACGATGCGTTTCATCAGGCCGCGGGTCGCGACGACGTGTGTCGGGCAGGCGATCGGGGTCGGCGCCGTGTTGCTGACAGCCGGGGCAGACGGTGCCCGCGCTGCGTTGCCTCATGCCCGGATCGTGCTGCATCAGCCCGCGGCGCAGACTCGCGGCGCGATTCCCGACCTGATCCTTGCCGCCGACGAGGTGGTGCGCGTGCGGTCTGACATCGAAGAGATCCTCACGCGGCATACGGGTCAGGATGCTGCACGCCTCCGCGCCGACACCGATCGTGACCGGGTCTTCACCGCGACGGCCGCCCGCGAGTACGGCCTCATCGACTCGGTCCTGGATGTGCGTGAAGCCGCGCGCGGGTGAGTCGGGCCGAGGGCGGGGGAGACGCGCTGAGCGCGGTCAGGCGGCGAGGGCCAGGCTTGCGCGGTTCGTCGCGGTACGCGCGGGGATCGCGGCGGCGGAGCGCAGCTCTTCGGCGACACCGGACGCGAGCTCGATGAGCGTCGCCTCAAGTGCGCCGGCGACAGCGGCGATCATTTCACTCGACGGCTCTTTCAGTCCTCGTTCGATTTCCGACAAGTACTGAGGCGAGACGCCGGCGCGCTCGGCCGTCTCGGTGAGGGTCTCGCCGCGATCGTGGCGGCGGCGGCGGAGCTGATCCCCCAGCAGGTCTCTCCACAGTGGCTCGGGACCGCGCGAAGAGGGTCGCACCCGGGTCCGGTCGGAGCGAGCGGGAAGCGGGATGATCTCGGCCATGCTTCACGATAAGGCCGTGATGTCGCGGCATCCCAGTACTTCCGCTCACGGCAGAACGGCCCCGTCGCGACCGGTCAGGCTGAGCCGCGCCCGTTCACTCCCGCCCGGGCCACTCCTTGCCGGCCCAAGGATCGTAGTCGGCGACCAGGTCGCCCTGTTCCGGGCGCTGCGCCTCCGGGACGTGCTGCAGATTCACGCGTACGCGGTACCAGAGCGAGCTCGACCCGCGCATCCCGTCGACGAGCACATCGGCGGGATGCAGCAGCTCCACGACCTCCGGATGCTGCGCCTTCCACATCTCGAGCGCCTCGACGGCCTCCGGCTTGGTCTTGGTGCGGGCCACCTCGATGAGCGGCATCGTCGAGGCCCGTCGCCCGGACCCGTCACCCGCGCGCGGTGGCATCCCGGAGGGCCCGAGCTGTTCCGCCAGGGCGAGCAGCCCATCGAGCGAGCCGACGGCGTCGTCGATCCCGGCGTGCGGATCGCCGCGGTCGGCGAACCGCGCGGGCACCGTCAGGACAGTGAACTCCTCCGGTCGACGCACCCGAACTTCGTCCCACTCCAGCGGGGTCGAGACGCGGGCATCGGCGAGCGGCCGGATCGAATACGCGGATGCCACGGTGCGGTCCTTCGCGTTCTGGTTGAAGTCGACGAACACGCTCTCGCCGCGCTCTTCCTTCCACCACCGCGCCGTCGCGAGTCCGGGGGCGCGGTTCTCGACCTCGCGCGCCAGGGCCTCGGCCGCCAGCCGCACCTGGTGAAAGTCCCACTCCGGCGCGATCCGCACCAGGATGTGCAGCCCCCGCGACCCGCTGGTTTTGGGCCAGCCGACCAGGCCGTGGTCATCCAGCACCTCGCGGGCGACCATCGCGACGTCGACGATCTGCGACCATTCCACGCCCGGCATCGGATCGAGATCGACGCGCAGCTCGTCGGGATGGTCGAGGTCTTCGGCCCGCACCGGGTGCGGGTTGAGGTCGAGGCATCCGAGGTTGACGACCCAGGCGAGCCCCGCAGCATTCCGGATCACCGCTTCTTCGGCAGAGGTTCCGCGGGCGTAATGCAGGGTAGCGGTGTCGATGTAGTCGGGGTGGTTCTCGGGCACGCGCTTCTGGAAGAAGGCCTCCTGGTCGATGCCCTTCACGAACCGCTTGAGCACCATCGGGCGTCCCGCGGCCCCGCGCAGCGCGCCCGCGGCCACCGCGAGGTAGTACTGCACGACGTCCAGCTTCGTGAGCCCCGGCTCCGGGAACACGATCTTGTCCGGGCTCGAGACCCGCACCTCGACGCCGTCGACCTCGATGGTGGTGTCCTTGCGCGCGGCCATGGACCCACGCTAGCGACGAGCGGATGCCGCGGCCAGGGTCGCGGCATCCGTCGACGACGAAGGGCCGCCTCGAAAACGAGACGGCCCTTCGAAAACCAGACTGCTAGTTACTGCGCGCGATCGCGAGGATGCGCAGGATCTCGACGTACAGCCAGATCACCGTGACCATGATGCCGAAGGCGCCGAGCCACGCGAACTGACGCGGTGCGCCGTTGCGCACGCCCTGCTGCACGTTGTCGAAGTCGAGCACGAGGGAGTACGCGGCCATGATGACCACGAGCACACCGATGATGAGTCCCAGCGGGATGCCGAAGATCTTCTGGCTGTGCAGACCGAAGGCCAGGTCGGCCGGGATCACGTTGGTCCACATGAGGATCAGGTTGAGCAGCGAGAAGACCAGGTAGCCGATCATCGCGATCATGAAGATCTTGGTCGCCTTCTTCGACGCGCGCACCTTGCCGCTGGCGAACAGGGCGAGGGTGACGCCGACGACGGCGAGGGTCGCGAGGGTCGCCTGCATGACGATGCCGGGGTAGATGAACTCGAAGAAGGCGGAGATTCCGCCGACGAACAGACCCTGGAACGCGGCGTACGCGAAGATCGGCGCGGCGCGGACCTTCTTGCGCGAGGTGAAGATGACGACCATCGCAAGGACGAAGCCGCCCAGTCCGCCGATGAGCCACGGGGCAATCGACGGGTTCAGGTTGGTCGGGGTCACCGGCGCCAGCGTCCAGATCCAGCCGACGACCGCGGTCACCAGCATGATCGCGAACAGTCCGACGGTCTTCCAGACGGTGTCCTCGACCGTCATGCGGCCGGTTTCGATCGCACCGGCGGGAGGAGCGGCGAACGCGCCCTCGAGCTGTGCGTTGGCGGCGGCGTCCACGCCCTGCTGCTGTGCGGCGGCGACCTGCGTCTGCGTGCCGAATGCGGGGGGCGGCGTGTTCGTCGGATAGGCCTGACCGGCCTTCGGGTCCTGGAACGCCGGGTTGTTGAATGCGGGGTTGTTGAGGGCCACTGCTCTCACACTCCAATAGGGTCGACAGCCTGGTGCTGTATATCAACGATAGCCGACCAGACCCGCGCGATTGCAGGCGGCGCCTGGGAGAGGTCTTAGAGCCTCACTGTCGGTCGCGGGTAGCCTGAGACGATGCCTCGCCCGCACCCCCTCGTCATCGGACACCGCGGTGCGCCCGGCTACCGTCCGGAGCACTCCCGGTCGTCGTACGACCTCGCGCTGGAGATGGGCGCCGATGCGGTCGAGCCCGACATCGTCGTCTCCCGTGACGGCGTGCTCGTCGTGCGACACGAGAACGAGATCTCCGGCACCACCGATGTCGCCGATCGCCCCGAATTCGCGGACCGTCGCGCGACCAAGACGGTCGACGGCACGCAGATCACCGGATGGTTCACCGAGGACTTCACGTGGCCGGAGCTGTCGACGCTCCGGTGCCGCGAACGGGTGCCCGCGCTGCGTGCTTCCAGTGCGACCTTCGACGACGAGCAGCCCGTCCTGCGGCTGCGCGATGTGCTGGACCTGGTCCGCGCCGCCTCGCTGGAGCGGGGGCGCGAGCTCGGCGTGGTGCTCGAGATCAAGCACGCGACGTACTTCCAGACCCTGGGGTGGGATGTCGCGGCACTGGTGGACACCGAGCTTCGCGCTGCAGGATGGGCGAACGGCGAGCTGCCGCTCACGATCGAGGCGTTCGAGTCGACGGTGCTGCGACAGCTGAAGGAACGCGGCATCCGCGGTTCGTACATCTATCTGCTGGAGGCGGCGGGGCGCCCGTTCGACCTCGCCTCGGCTCACGGCAAGGCGGCGCTCACGTACCGGCAGACGGCGGCGCCCGCCGGGCTCGACGCGCTCACCGGAGTCGTGGACGGCATCAGCGTCGACAAACGGATGATCCTCGCGCCCGACAAGCTGGGGCGCCTCACCGGGCCGTCGACAGTGGTCGATGACGCCCACGAGCGCGGGCTGCGGGTGTTCACCTGGACGTGCCGGCCCGAGAACAAGTTCCTCATCGGGCAGTTCCGCGGCAAAGGCGGACCGGCCGCATTCGGCGACTACGAGTCCGAGTGGACGGTGATCCGGGATGCCGGGGTCGACGGTGTGTTCGTCGACCACCCCGACCTCGGGGTCGCGTTCTTCCGGGGCTGACAGCCGCGGACTTCACCTCAAAGAGGCTGCAAGAACCCCTCTTGTGTCACCCCGCGCCCAGGAGGACACTGAACACCGCGTTGTCTGCAGCTCCGGGTTTCACAGACTGCG
Organism: Microbacterium sp. Root61; assembly: GCF_001427525.1. Taxonomy (NCBI): domain Bacteria; kingdom Bacillati; phylum Actinomycetota; class Actinomycetes; order Micrococcales; family Microbacteriaceae; genus Microbacterium; species Microbacterium sp. Root61. Next base: position 3,449,796 of record NZ_LMGU01000001.1, read on the forward strand.
TGGGTCGGTCGGATCGACCGCGCTCAGGAAAGCGGTGCCCTTACGGCCGCTGCGTGAGGGGCGTGACGTGGATGCAACTGACCTCGCTCGACTTCAGTTCGCGTCGACGAGCATCTACCACTTCCTCTTCGTGCCCGTCACGATCGGCCTGGCCCTGCTCATCGCGATCGTCCATACCCAGTGGTACCGCTCGAAAGAGATCAGGTACGAGCGGCTCACACGATTCTTCGGCACGCTGCTCCTGATCAATGTCGCGGTCGGTGTCGTCACCGGGTTGGTGCAGGAGTTCCAGTTCGGGATGAACTGGTCCGCCTACTCCGTCTTCGTCGGCGACGTCTTCGGCGCGCCGCTGGCTATGGAGGGCCTCGCCGCGTTCTTCCTCGAGTCCACCTTCCTCGGCCTCTGGGTGTTCGGGTGGAAGGTGCTGCCCCGAGGCATCCATCTCCTGTCGGCATGGCTCGTGGCGGCAGGGGCCATGCTGTCGGCCGCGTTCATCATGGCCGCGAACTCGTGGATGCAGCATCCGGTCGGCTACACGACGGATGCCGTGACGGGGCGCGCGGTGCTGACCTCGATCGGCGACTTGTTCACGAATCCGGTGTTCGTCTGGGGGTACATCCATGTGATCCTCGCCTCCCTGGTGACCGGTGCCGTCGTGATGCTCGCCGTATCGGCGTGGCAGCTCCGGAGGGGAAAGGGTGCGTTCAAGACCTCGGCCGTGCTGTCGCTCGTCGTCCTGCTCCCGGCCTCGGCGCTGGCGCTCGGCGTCGGGAGCCACCTCGGCGTCCTTGAGACGACCTACCAGCCCATGAAGATCGCCGCCGCTGAAGGCCAGTGGGAGACGTGTCAGCCCTGCTCGTTCTCGCTCATCCAGATCGGCGGTTTCACGAGTTCGGACGAGGAGCCGGTGAAGATCCTGCAGGTCCCGCATCTGCTGTCACTGCTGGCGACCGGCACGTGGGACGGCGAGGTGGTCGGCCTCAACGAGCTGCAGGCGCAAGACGAGGCGCAATTCGGAGAGGGGGACTACGTGCCCGATGTCGCCATCCAGTACTGGTCGATGCGGGTGATGGCCTATCTCGGCACCCTCTTCTTCCTCTTCTCGGCATGGGGCGTGTGGCTGGCCGTACGACGAAAGCTGCCGTCGGCCCGCACCTTCCTCTTCGTCGCGACGTGGGCCGTTCCCCTGCTGTTCGTGATGAACACTGCGGGGTGGATGCTCACCGAGAGCGGGCGGCAGCCGTGGATCGTGCAAGGGCTCATGAAGACCGCAGACGGTGTCTCGGCGACTGTCTCGTCCACCGAGATCCTGCTGAGTATCAGCGCGTTCACCGCGATCTACCTGCTACTGATCGTCCTCGACGCGACCCTCATCATGCGATTCGCGCGGCGCGATCTGGACGCCCCCGAGCCGGCGAGCCAAGACCGCGGCGCCCCAGCGCTGACCTACTGAAGACCAGCTGAGGAGGAACCATGGATCTGGCCACCGTCTGGTTCGTCATCGTCGCGGTGTTCTGGACGGGCTTCTTCGTGCTCGAGGGATTCGACTTCGGAGTGGGCGCGCTCCATGCGCTGATCGGGAGATCCGAGACGGAGCGCAGACACGCGATCGGCACGATCGCACCGTTCTGGGACGGGAACGAGGTGTGGCTGGTGGTCGGCACGGCGGCGATCTTCGCTGCATTCCCCGCCTGGTTTGCGACCTGGTTCTCGGCGCTCTACCTCGGGATCGTGCTGCTGCTGCTCGCGCTCATGCTGCGCGGGGTGGCGCTGGAGTGGCGAGGCAAAGGCGAAGGACACTCTTGGCGCGGTGCGTGGACCGCTGCGCTCGCGACCGGGAGCATTCTCGCGCCCCTGGTGCTGGGGGTCGCCCTCGGCGACCTCCTCGCCGGGCTGCCCATCGACGAGCATGGCGCGTTCACCGGTCGCGTGTGGAGCCTGTTCACCGGGTTCGGAGTATGGACCGGACTCACCCTGGTCGCGCTGTGCTTGATGCACGGCGCGACGTTCCTCGCGGTGCGAACGACCGGTGATCTCCGCGCCCGCTCGCAGCAATGGGGACGGACACTCGGCATCGTCGCGCTCGTGATGGTCGCGGTTTTCGCGGTGTGGACCGTTCTGATCGCTCAGCCCGGTTGGCTGTCCTATCTGCTGCTCGCCGTCGCGCTGCTCGCGGTCGCGGCGTCGCTGTACGCGGCGCGGCGAGGCAGCGAGAAGGGCGCATTCGTCGCGACCGCGGTCGCCATCGCGGCGACGGTGGGTTCGTTGTTCGCGAGTCTCTTCCCCGATGTGCTGGTCTCGAGCACGAGCAGCGCGAACAGCCTGACCGTTGCGGGTAGCGCGTCGAGCGTATACGCGCTCACCGTGATGTCCGTTGTCGCGGCCGTCTTCTTCCCCGTGGTGCTGCTCTATCAGGGGTACACGTATGTCGTCCTTCGCAGACGCGTCGGCGGCGCGTCCGCCTCGGCGCCCTCAGACCATGGGCCGAAGTCGATGGACGAGCCCAATCTCGATCGAACATGGAGGCCCCAATGACCGCATCGACCGCATCCGCAACGCCGCAGGACACCGACAAGTGGTCCGCCGCGGCCGACGTCCTTGTGGTGTTCGGCATCACGGGCGACCTTGCCAGGGTGATGACGTTCCGCTCGCTGTACCGGTTGGAGTCGCGTGGACTCCTGGAATGCCCCATTGTCGGCGTCGCCGTCGATGACTGGACTCTTGAGCGACTCGTGCAGCGAGCGAGGGACTCGATCGTCGCCACGGGCGAACCCCTGGACGAGGAGGTCTTCGGACGCTTCGTCGGGCGCCTCGCGTATGTGCAGGGGGATTTCGGTGACGCGGCGACGTACCAGCGCGTGGGCGAGGCGATCAGCGGGGCGCAGCATCCCGTGTTCTATCTCGAGATTCCGCCGTTCCTCTTCGGAAGGGTCGCCCAGGGGCTGTCGGAGGCCGGGCTCACCGCCGCGGGCCGCGTCGTCGTCGAGAAGCCGTTCGGGCACGATCTCGCGTCTGCGAAGGCGCTCGCCGCGGAACTGCACGAGTATCTCGATGAAGCGCAGCTGTACCGCATCGATCACTACCTCGGAAAGATGGGCTACGAGGAGATCCTCTATCTCCGTTTCGCGAACACGGTCCTGGAGCCGCTGTGGAACCGCACTTACGTGGAGTGCGTGGAGATCACGATGGCGGAGGACTTCGGCGTCGAGGATCGCGGTCACTTCTACGACCCCGTCGGCGCCCTGCGGGACGTGGTGGTGAATCACCTCATGCAGATTGTGGCGGCGGCGGCGATGGAGCCGCCGTCGGCGCACGGGCAGGAGGCGCTTCGCGACGCGGCGGTCACATTGTTCCGAGCGGTGAAGACGGCCGACCCCGCCCACTACGTTCGAGGTCAGTACGACGGCTACCAGGACATCCCGGGTGTCGCCGCGGGTTCGACCACGGAGACGTACGCGGCGCTCAGGCTGGAGATCGACAACTGGCGCTGGCAGGGCGTGCCGTTCTACATCAGGACGGGCAAGCGGCTTCCGGCCACTCAGACCGAACTGCGCGTCGTGTTTCGGGAACCGCCGCCCGTCCACCTCGGGCTGGGCAGCGGCGAGGATCGGCGACCCGTGCGCGACGAGTTCGTGGTCAAGCTCGACCCGTCCACGGGAGCACGGCTCGTCGTCGACGCCCACCGCGCTGACGGCAAGGGCCCGCGGGCCGTCACCCTCGACGCGGAGTTCGCCGATGAGGGCGGTGAGGGTGCCACCCCGTATGAAGTGCTCCTGCACGCCGCGATCGTCGGCGATTCGGGTCGCTTCAAGCGCCAGGACGTGGTGGAGGAGAACTGGCGCATCGTGCAGCCGCTGATCGATGACCCTCCGCCCGTGCACCCGTATGCGCAGGGCACGTGGGGTCCGGCGATCGCGGCGACCCTTGTCGCCGGCCACGGCGGCTGGCAGGGTCCGTGGATCGTCGAGCCCCCGACGGAGGTCGTGCCGTGAGTCTGCAGAGGTCCCCCTTCCCACCGATCGCCGACTATGCGTTCCTGTCCAACTGTCATACCGGCGCCCTGGTCGCGCCCGATGGCTCGGTCGACTGGCTCTGCGTGCCCGCGTTCGACTCGCCCAGCACGTTCGGCAATCTGCTGGACCGAGGGGCGGGATCGTTCCGGTTCGGTCCGTACGGCATCAACGTCCCCACCCAGCGGTCCTACGTTCCGGGTACCAACGTCCTCACCACCACGTGGCACACCCCGGGGGGCTGGCTGCTGGTGCACGATGCCCTCACGATGGGACCGCGCACGGGACCCGACCGCGTCACGCCGCACACGAGGCCGCCCGCCGACGACGACGCCGACCATGTCCTTGTGCGACTCGTGGAGTGCCTCGAAGGCACGGTCGAGGTCGAACTGGTGTGCGAGCCGGCGTTCGACTACGGAAGAGAGCCGGCCAAGTGGTCGTTGGTCGATGAGGACTGGCACGCGGCCGACGCCACAGGTGCAGGCCAGACCGTCCGGCTGAGCACCAGCATGTCGATCGGGGTCGAGGGCAGCTCGGCGCGAGCGCGTCACACACTGTCAGCGGGGGAGAAGGCGTTCTGCGCACTCTCCTGGGCGGAGGGCCTCGTCTCCCCTGCGGATGTCGATGACGCGTCCGAGCGGATCGCGCGGACGGTCCGGTTCTGGCGCAGATGGCTCGCGCGCGCACGCATCCCCGATCATTCGCTGCGGCATCCGCTCGAGCGCTCCGCACTCACGATCAAAGGTCTGACCTACATGCCGACCGGCGCCACGGTCGCTGCGTTGACCACCTCGCTTCCTGAGACACCCGGCGGCGAACGCAACTGGGACTACCGCTACACGTGGATGCGCGACACCACGTTCACCCTGCAGGCGCTGCATTTCCTCAACCTGGACTGGGAGGCGGACGAGTTCATGCAGTTCGTCGCCGACCTCGAGCCCAATGAGGACGGCGGACTGCAGATCATGTACGGAATCGACGGACGCCGCGACCTGACCGAATCGACCCGCGATGAGCTCTCCGGCTACGAAGGCGCCCAGCCCGTCCGCATCGGAAACGGAGCGTTCGACCAGCGGCAGAACGATGTGTACGGCGCGGTGCTCGACTCGCTCCTGCTGCACACGCGCCGCAACCAGCACCTCCCTCGACGGCTGTGGCCGCTCGTCAAGTCCCAGGCCGAGAACGCGCTGGCGTCCTGGCGCGAACCGGACCAGGGCATCTGGGAGGCCCGTGGCGCACCGCAGCACTACGTGTCGTCCAAGCTCATGGGCTGGGTGGCACTGGATCGCGCTGCGAAGATCGCCGGGATCCGTGGAGACGAGGTGCTGGAGAAGACCTGGGCGGACGCTGCGGACGAGATTCGTGCGGACATCCTCGCCCACGGCGTCAGCGATCGCGGTGTGCTGCGTCAGCACTACGACACGGACGCGCTGGATGCCTCGACCCTCCTCGCCGCGATCTTCGGGTTCCTGCCCGGCAGCGACGAACGGATGAAGAACACGGTCGAAGCGATCTCGGCCGAGCTCACCGAGCACGGCTTCGTGCTGCGGTACGTGACGGGAGAGACGGATGACGGGCTCTCGGGCAAGGAGGGCACGTTCCTGATCTGCTCCTTCTGGCTGGTCTCTGCGCTCTCGATCGTCGGGGAGCGCAAGCGGGCCACCGATCTGCTCGAGCGATTGCTGCGGATCGCCTCGCCGCTCGGCCTCTACGCCGAGGAGTTCGAGGTCGACCGCTCGCGTCACCTCGGGAACTTCCCGCAGGCCTTTTCCCACCTCGCGCTCATCGAGGCCTCGGCCCGGATCATCCTGGCCGACCGACTCGAAGAGCTGTCGCTGTAGCGGCGCCTGCCGCCGACCCTTGAGGAGACACTCATGAACGACGAATACGACGTCATCATCGTGGGATCCGGCGCCGGGGGAGGAACCCTGGCGCATCGGCTGGCACCCTCGGGGAAACGGGTGCTGATCCTCGAACGGGGGGATTGGCTGACCCGGGAGATCGAGAACTGGGATGCCACCGCAGTGTTCGTCGAGAACCGTTACGTCTCGAAGGACACGTGGAGCGACAAAGACGGCAAACGGTTCCAACCTCAGGTCCACTATTTCGTGGGGGGAGCCACCAAGTTCTACGGCGCTGCGCTGTACCGGTTGCGAGAGCAGGACTTCGGCGAGCTCGCCCATCATGGCGGGGTATCACCGGCGTGGCCGATCGGCTACGACGAGTTCGGGCCCTATTACGACCAGGCCGAGGCGCTGTATCAGGTGCACGGCATCCGAGGAGAGGATCCGACAGACCCGCCGGGCGCGCCCTACCCATATCCACCGGTGTCGCACGAGCCCCGGATCCAAGAGCTGTTCGACGATCTCGCACGCGCGGGACTGCACCCGTTCCATTCGCCGAACGGAATCATGCTCGACGAGAAGGATCCCGCGTTCAGCCCCTGCATCCGCTCGGCCACGTGCGACGGATTTCCGTGCCTCCTGCATGCGAAATCCGATGCCGACGTGATCGCTGTCCGGCCTGCAATAGCTCACCAGAACGTCACGCTCGTGCGCAACGCGAACGTCCGCAAGCTTGAGACCGATCCCGCCGGCCGCACCATCACGGCAGTGATCGCAGACGTCGACGGTGACGAGCAGAGGTTCTCCGGTGCGATCGTCGTGGTCTCGGCCGGCGCGGCGAATTCGGCGAAGCTTCTGCTCGCGAGCGCCAACGACAGGCATCCCGGCGGTCTCGCGAACGGTTCGGACCAGGTGGGACGCAACTACCTCTTCCACAACAGCCGGGCGTTCCTCGCACTCTCGCTGGAGAAGAACGAAACCCGTTTCCAGAAGACCCTGGGCCTGAACGACTGGTATCTGGGCGACGAGGACTTCGACTACCCGATGGGCAACGTGCAGATGGTGGGGAAGTCGTCCCCGCCGATGTACCGGGGCGAACAGCACATCGCCAAGCTCGCCCCCCTCTTCACGCTCGAGGAGATGGCGGAGCACGCAGTCGACTTCTGGTTGTCGACGGAGGACCTGCCCGACCCGGACAATCGTGTCACGCTGGGCACGGACGGCAACGTCGTGCTCAGCTACGCGCCCAACAACCGGGAGCCCCTCGAGCAGCTGTACCGGCGAGTGAAGAAGCACCTCAGCCACCTGGGCATGCATCCTCACCACCTGATCCCGCGGGATGCGTACATGAAGAACGACATTCCCATCGCGGGCTGCGCCCACCAGGCGGGCACGGTGCGTTTCGGGAATGACCCGGCGACATCCGTGCTGGATGCCTCGTGCAAGGCGCACGAGGTGGACAACCTGTATGTGGTCGACACCAGCTTCTTCCCCAGCATCGGCGCGGTGAATCCCGCCCTCACGGCGATGGCGAACGCGCTGCGCGTGGGTGACCATCTGCTGGCGCGGCTCGGTTGAGATGGCAGAGCCCTCGAGAGCGCCGCGGTTCCCGTCAGGAGCGCAGTACGGCATCGCCTGGGGGAGCTGGCAGGCGCAGGTCAGCCAAGTGGGAGCGACCCTGCGTGCTCTCACGGCGGGCGGCGTCGATGTGATCGACGGTTTCGCGGCGGATGAACGAGCGACAGACGGGAGAGGGCAGGTGCTGGCGCCCTGGCCGAACCGCCTCACCGACGGCCGATACCGCTACGGCGGGCACGAGTGCCAGGCTGCGCTGAACGAGCCGAGCAGGCACACGGCCATCCACGGGCTCGTGCGCTGGTTGGATTGGACTCCGGTCGCTCAGGGGCCGGATCGGGTCACGTTGGCTTGTGCCTTGCGCCCGCAGCCCGGATACGAATGGCAGCTGGATCTGCAGCTCACCTACATGCTGAACCACGAGGGCCTGACGGTGACCCTGAGTGCCGTCAATGCGGACCGCGAGCCGGCCCCGTTCGGTGCGGGGTTTCATCCGTATCTCACGCTCGGCACCAGGGTCGACGAGCTGGAGCTCACCCTGCCCGTGACGACATTCCTCGATCCGGATACACCGGCTGCGACGCCGAACATGGTGCCGGTGGCGGGTACCCCGCGTGACTTCACTCGGGCCGAGCGGATCGGGTCGCAACGGCTGGATACGGCATTCGGCGGACTGACGCGTCACGGCGATGGTCGCGCCGTAGCGCGCATCCGCGCTCCGGAGAGCGGGCACGCGCTCGAGCTCTGGGTCGACGAGGGGTATCGCTACCTCATGGTCTATACCGCCGACGCGGTGACGCGGGCCGAACGCCGCCGCACCGCGCTTGCAGTCGAACCGATGACCTGCCCACCCGATGCCTTTCGCAGCGGCCTGGACCTGATCGAGCTGCCTCCGGGTGCGACATGGCGCGGAACCTGGGGGCTGAGGGTTGTCGAACCGCGCTGATCGGCCTTCGGCGTGAGCTCGAGTCTTCGTCAGGGTGAACGTGGTGACGAGTGGGTTGCGGCGGACCGCTGCCAGACCCGACCCGTACGGGTGAGGTACACGACTCGACCGGCTGTCAAGGCGACGAGGAGGACGCACGCCAGCACCAGCAACCACCCGATGTAGGTGAACGCCATGCCGAGCACGCCGAACCGGTTCGCTGCGTCTGCGAGCAGCGGCGGGAGGAAAAGGCGGCCGAACACCCCCGCGACGGCGAACCCGATCCCGGCGAGCACCGCACCGGGCAGGAGCTCTCGCAGGCTGATGCGTCGGTTCATCACGATCCACCCGGCGATCCACCACAGGGCGCCCCATGCCGCGACTTCAGCGATGAACTCGAGCACCACCACCGGGCCGTCACCTCGAAGGGCGATGCGCGTCGTGACAACCAAGGCGAGCCCTACGATCACCGCGACGAGCGCCGCCACCCACCGCCACGCAAACCTGATTCGGGTCGTCGGCGTGCGCCAGATCGTGCGGAGGCTTCGTTCGAGGGCGCGGGCGAACGACGTGGCGGCGATGATGAGGAGCACAACGCCGAACACGCCTGTCGCGCGCAGCTCCTGGGCTCCGCCAGGAAGGGACTTGTCGAGGATTTCGGCGGACGGGACGTCCAGGCCGAGATGCTCGGCGATGATCGGACCGGATTGCGGGTCCAGCTCTGCGCGCAAGGCGCCCGCGACGATCAGGATCGGCAGGACCGATGTGAAGACATGCGCAGCAAGGGTCATGCCTCGATCGATGAGCTGAAGGCTGCCGAGTTCGCGGGCCACGCGCAAGATGAATCGCCCCGACGCAGACTTGGCACCGATCCGCGCCATTCGATTCACTGTCCACCGAGCCATGCGCACCTCGCGAAGCGTGGGTGATCGGGGCCGACGTCGCCCGGTCGGTCCGAGGGTACACCGGTGCGAGCCGTCAGGTTCTCGGCCAGCGCGTCGGCCTCCGCGCCGCCTGCCCTCCGGGCCGTGTCCTTTGACAGGACAGGGCCCGGAGGACCCGATTCGTCGCGCCGGCGACGACGGAATGGTCCTGGCGCGTCGACAACCGCCGTCCTCAAACGCCGCTATGCGCGGGCGGCGCCGGCGGAACAGGGTGAGCGGTCAGATCAGCGCCGCGCACTGTCCGGTGGCGTTGCCGCCGACCACGTTGACGCTGCCGGGCACGAAGCCTCCCGATACGCCGGGCGTCAGCCCGGTGCAGATCAGATTCCCTCGGACCGTGTTGCGAACGATGTAGACGCCGGGGGCACCAGGGTGAGAGTCACTCAGCGCGATGTCCGTCAGCTTCGCGTTCCCGCCAATGGTGTTGAAGAGAGCGCCCAGCCACTCCGTGCGCTGCCCGCTGATCGTGAGGTTGCCGGTGAGCGTGTTGTTCTTGATAGACCACGGGATGTCGGAGCCTCCGCCGGACAGGGTGACGTTGCCGCGGATGGTGACTCCGTTGAGCATCACAGCGACGGCGCCGGTCACCGAGACGTTTCCCATGACGCTGATCGTGGAGTGCCCCTCCGGCTGCTGGGCGCACTCGTGTGCGGAGTTGCCCGTGTACGACGGTGGCTGGCATCCCAGACCGAGGAAGGATCCCCGCGCGCCGTTGACGTTGCCGCTGATGGTGACGGTCGACGGCGCGCTTTGCGCATCGAGCATCGCCCCGGCGGCGACGTTCACGCTGCCGAGCACGGTGATCACGGCATCGGTCGATACCGTGCATGGGCCGTTGACGGCCACGCTGGCGTAGGTGCCCGAAGGAATGTCACCTCCGCTGCACGTGTACGCCTTCGGTGCCGCGCCGCTGGACACGGCAGCCATCGCCGATCCTCCCGAGAGCACCAATGCTCCCGCGACGGCAAGAGTTCCCAGGACCCTGAGCCGCATCGTTGTTTTCATGAACCTCGCCCTTCTCTCATGGCACCCCACCGCCGATTTGGTGCCTGGTCTACACCCGAAGCACGCCACCGCGCCAGGGAGGGGGCGGCATCGGTCGATGGATGATGTCTCCCGTGCTGGCGCGAGGATCGCTCAGAGCAAGGGATGCCTCCGCCTCAGGATCACGCGCTGTACCAGCGTCCAGGCGACGGTCACGGTGAGATAAAGCGTGGCCGCGAGGGGCACGAACATCGCGAAGACCGCCGTGGAGAACTGGAGTGCGCCGACGAGCCTCGTGGTGGCGATTCCGGTCAGGCCTGCGGCATCCACGGCCAAGACAGGAGGACGGAAGGCCCGTCGCGTCACTTCGGCGACCACCGCGATGGCGACCAGCAGCACACCGAAAACGGCCACGGTGGCGAGTGTGACGGTGCCGCCGGCCACCGCGCCGACCAGGCTGGTCCCCAGCGTCACGCCGAAGAGCTGCTCGCCGAGGAGCGTATTGGCCGTTCCGCCGATGATCGGATGCAAGAACAGGGCATAGACGACGCCCACGACCGGGGCTTGGATCAGCAGCGGCAGGCAGCCGGCGAGGGGCGACGCGTTCTCGTTCGCGTAGAGCCTCATCGTTTCGCGCTGCAACCGCTCAGGGTCGCCCTTGTGCCGCTGCTGCAGCGCCCGCAGCTGCGGGGCCAGGCGGCTGCGCGTCTGCTCGGCTTTCGCCTGTGCGATCCCGACGGGTATGAGCGCGCTGCGCACGATGATCGTGAGCAGAACGACGGATGCCGCGGCCGCAGAGGCGCCGGCCAAAGGTTCGAGCAGGGTGGCGAGCCACATGAGGAAGGAGTAGGCCGCGTTGAGGATCGCGGCGATCGGGGGAAAGGCGTACAGGTCCATGGGTGTCCATTCGTCGATGTCGGTGGCGGCAGGCAGCCGCGACGACACCGAGGGACACGAAGGAGCGCCCCGCTACAGCGGGGCAGGTGTCACCGGGCTACGCGGCTGAAGCCGCGAGACCGGGAGCGCGTGGACGCGGGTGGCCCGGGGCATCCGGATCACTCTGCGCGAGCAGCGTGGAGACGTCGATCGCCCGCCGCGGGTGCGGCGATGATCCGATCGCCGACGCCGGCAGTTCGACGGCGCAGAGCGCGAGGGCGAGGAGGGCGACGGTGGCGAGTGCAGCGGCGGCCAACGCCAGTGCCGTCGATTCGGTCGCGGTGGTGGCGCCGAGAACGCTCGGGAGAAGGCGCAGGAGTGTGCCGGCTGACTCGAGCACACGCACCACCTCATTCCCTGTGGACGATTCACGCTAACACCGCGCCGACCCGCGAGGTGTTCAGCCCTGTGGAGGCACGCGCTAGCAACCGAAGTTGCTCACGCGGGCCAAGCAACGTAGGTTGCTTGTATGACCGGTCCGAATCTCGCCGCGGTGGCGGCGAACACGGACGATCCGCGAGTGGGCCTGCGTGCGATCGTCTCGCTGCGTGCCCTCGCCGACGCCCTGGAGCTCCGGCAGGTCGAGGCCGCGCTGCGCGCAGGAATGAGCTGGCTCGAGATCGCGGATGCGCTCGGCGTGACGCGTCAGGCCGTCCACAAGAAGTACGCCAAACGCATCGATCCCACGATCCCCGTCCCCAGGAGAACGCCATGACTTCCTTCCTGACAGCCGCAGCGACGATGCAGACTCTGTCGCTTGCCGCGATGGAGGAGGCCTCGCGGCGCGGTCAACGCGATGCCGATCTGGAGCACCTGTTCCTCGCCCTCGTCATCAGCGATCGGGCCGCCGGCCAGGCGCTCCGCTCGGCCGGAATCACCCTCGATCGGGCACGCGACGCCGTCGAGGCGCTGCACGCGGCGCAGCTGGAGAGCATCGGTATCGCCCCGGGAGAACCTCTTGCCGGCCCCATCGTGTTCCACGAGACCAGTGGGTATGAGTGGACTCCTCGCGCCATGAAGGTTCTGCAGCGCGCGGGTCGGAAGCGCGGAGGGGACGCGTCGGACGTGCTCCGGGAGCTGCTGATCGAGCCGAGCGGCCTCGTCGACGACCTGCTGCAGCGGCTCGGCACGTCGAGGGCCGAGGTGTCGGCCGCTCTCGCCGACCAAGACCGTCCCGAGGCGCCTTCGAAACCGGACCCTCGGTGGTCGCGCGGCGCGGTCGTCAGTCGTGCGGAAGCCTTCGTCCCCGCGGACATCGAAGAGGTGTGGGCGCTGCTTGCCGATCCCGCTCGTATGCCGGAATGGAACCCCGCCGTGGGGTCGGTCGCCGCACGTGCGAACGGTGACGGGCTGGAATCAACCTACGGACCCACCTGGTGGGCTTTCGTCCGCACTCACCGCCCGGACGGCAAGGAGCTGCGCGTCAAGGAGCAGTACCGGAGGCGCCTCGTGACGCTCGTCACAGTCGAGCAGTCGCGTCGTATCGCCTGGCGCACAACCTTCCCGGACGCGAAGCGGGCGAATGCCCACCTCCTGGAGATCGAACTCGTCCCGACCGTCGGCGGGACACAACTGCAGCTGGTCGACTCCTGGACGCGACGGGGCGGATGGCGAACGATCGCCCTGTGGCCGCTCCGCCCGATCCAGCGATTCCTCACCTGGGTCACACTGTTTCAGACGGCTGCCGGGATCAGCCGCGCGTTCCGCTGAAGTTCACGCGACCGGCGTCATGCCCGGCGTGCGAGCACGAATCCCTGGGCATGCTGCTCATCTGACCGCGCGGCGCGATCGAGGCGGGTGTCGACGGCGAACCCGGACGAGGTGAGCGCAGCGGCGACGTACGGCGTGTGGTGCAGGAACGCGCGCAGTTCCACGTCGTGCCCGTAAGGACGCGAGGGGATGCGGCCACCGATGCCCACCTGGTAGCCCAGCAGCACGAGCCCACCGGACGGAGGACCCGGAAGAACTCGGAGAACGCGGCGTCGAGGTCGTGCGGGGGCGTGTGGATGATCGAGTACCAGGCGAGGACGCCATCGAACTGTGCGTCATCCACAGGGAGCCGCGCGAGTTCGCCCTCCAGGAGGACGGTATCCGGATGCGCGGCGCGCGCCCGGTCGAGCATCGCGGGGGAGAGGTCGACGCCGGTGACCGTGAGGTCGCCACCCAGGGAATGCAGATGCCCGATCATCCGGCCGGTGCCGCACCCCGCATCCAGGACCGCCGCCGGGCCGCCGAGCTGTTGCACGAAGTGGCCGATCATCGCGAGATCGAGGTCGGCTTCGTACCGGGTGTCGGGCAGCAGCTGCGCGTATTTCGCGGCGACCACGTCGTACGCGTCGCGGGTCTGAGCGGTGAGGGCGTCGTCCACAGCTCGACCCTAGCCACCGGCTGAGACTGCTCGGCGACGTTCATGCCGACATCACCGATCCGCGCAGGTCCCGTCGGAGGAGGCGGGGAGCCCCGAGTCTCGCCGAACTGAGAATCGGCGCCGCGTCTGAGAATCACGTGATTCTCGCGCGCGACGCCGATTCCCGGTGCAGAAGCGGGGTGTCGGGTCAGGCGATCGCGCGCAGTCCGTCGACGAGCGGCGTGGTCGGGCGGCCGATCAGTCGCGCCAGCGTGCCGTCGGTGTCGGCCAGGGCGCCGCCGCGGATGCCGGCATCCAGCGCCGTCACGAACCCGGCGGTCCCGGCATCCAGGCCCGCCGCTTCCAGCGCTGCCCCGTGCTCCTCAGAGGAGAGCGCGACATACTCCACCGGGCGACCGGTGACCTCGGTGAGCGCGACCGCGAGGTCGTCGTATGCCCAGGCGACGTCGCCGCCGAGCTCATAGACCTGCCCGATGTGGCCGTCCTCGAGGAGGACCACGGCCGCCGCTTCGGCGAAGTCGGCGCGGTTGGCCGACGCGACGCGACCCGCGCCGACGCTGGCGGCGACGGTGCCCGTCTCGGCCGCGCGGGCGACGTCTGCGGCGTAGTTCTCGGTGTACCAGTTGTTGCGCAGGATCACGGCGGGAAGGCCCGCGGCGGCGATGGCCTCCTCGGTGGCCTTGTGCTCGGGCGCGAGTACGAGATCGCTGGTCGTCGCCTTCGGGGCGCTGGTGTAGACGAACTTGGCCACGCCTGCGGCTTTGGCGGCGTCGATCACGGCCTGGTGCTGCGCGGCGCGACGGCCGACCTCGGAGCCGGAGACGAGGAGGACGGCGTCGACGCCCTCGACAGCGGCGGCGATCGTCGCGGGGTCGTTGTAGTCGAGCGCGACGACGCGGATGCCGCGATCGGCGAGGTCGGCGGCCTTCGGCACATCGCGGGCACCGGCCACGATGGACTGCGGCTCGGCGCCGCGCGCGAGGAGGCTGTCGATGACGAGGCGGCCGAGCTGACCGGTGGCACCGGTGACGAGAGTGGTCATGAGGAGTCCTTTCCTGGACGGATCACTCCACACAACCTCCGGTCGGCTCATAAACCTTCCCAACCGGCGATACCCACTTTGTCGTAAGGTACCCACATGAAGGTGAGTTTTGCGCAGATCAAGGCATCGTCGACAGGCGCCTTCACCGAGGGATGCCCCACCCGGGTCGTCCTCGACCACATCATGAGCAAGTGGGGCGTGCTCGTCCTCGCCTCGCTGTCCGACGGCACGCGGCGCTGGGGCGAGCTGCGCCGCGAAATCGACGGCATCAGCGAGAAGATGCTCGCGTCGACCCTGCGCACGCTCACGGCGGACGGTCTCGTGCATCGCGAGTCGTTCCCGACGGTGCCGCCGCACGTCGAGTACAGCCTCACTCCGCTGGGTCGCGACCTCATGGAACGGATGCTGCCGCTCGTCGAGTGGGTTGCCGACAACTCCGACCGGATGCTGGCCGACTGACGTTTGGCTGACGGGCGGCGTTCCTGGCACAGTGATTCAATCGGTGTTTGCCCAGTCGGAGGTCTACGTGTCGGAAGTCGGTAAGTCAGGACTGTCTCCAGAAGGCTTCTCCGCGGCGGTCGCGTCGCTGAGCTCCCCGGATGCGGTCGCGTCTCCCTTCGGAGAGCTGCGTTTCTTCGACGGGGTGCCACTGCCGGAGACGGTGGCGTCGGCGTACGACGCGCTCGATCTGATGCGTGGGATCGAGGTGTTCCTCAACTCGGTGCCGGGCGCATCGTTGGTCGCGTTTCGACGAGGCCTGCGGGATGCCGGAGTCGACTCGCCGAGGGTCATCGGAATCACCGATCCGCGCGCGAACTCGGGATCTCTCGCTCTGACCCCGAACACGGAGACCACCTACGGCACGACCATGCTGGATCTGCGGGCATGGGGCCCGACCGTCATCGAAGCGCCGCCGGAGTCGTTGTGCGTGGTGGATGACTTCTGGTTCCGATACGTGGCAGACATGGGCATTGCGGGGCCCGACCGCGGCGCCGGCGGAAAGTACCTGTTCCTCCCGCCCGGATACGACGGCGAGATCCCCGAGGGCTACTTCGTCTTCCGTTCGCCCACGTTCACGAACTTCGTCGTGCTCCGGGCGCTGGGAGGCGTGCCGGCGATGAAGACCACCAGGATCTATCCGCTGGCCGAAGCATCCGCACCCGAGCCGAACACGTTCGTGAATCTGGCCGAGCGCGTGGTGAACACTGTCCACGCCAACGACTTCACGTTCTTCGAAGAGGTCGCCGACCTCGTCGAGGAAGAGCCGACGGACGCACTCGATGCCGAACGCGCCGGCCAGCTCGCCGCGATCGGCATCGTGGCCGGGCAGCCGTTCGCCCCCGATGACCGACTCCGGCGGATCCTCGAGCAGGCCGCCTTCATCGGGGCCGGGATCGCGCGCGTGCTCGCCTATGCCCCTCGGGATCCGGAAGCTTCGTTGTACGGGTCGTGGCTGAACGCGTTCGTGGGCGGCGACTACGAGTTCCTCCGCAACGGCGCACGCCTGCTGGACGCGCGCACACAGTTCCACTACATCGCGACGGTGATCACGCCGGCCATGGCGCATGCCCAGATCGGCGCCGGATCTGCATACGCCTACACGGTGCGGGATGCGAACGGCGACATCCTGGACGGCGCGAGGAACTATCGGTTCCACGTCGACCCGAATCCGCCGGCGAAGAACTTCTGGGCGGTCGACGTGTACGACACGCAGACGCGCTCGCTCATCGTCGTGCCCTCCAGGCCCTCGCCCGCGGTGGCGAGCAACGACGGCGCGGTCCAGGCGAACGACGACGGATCCTACGATCTCTACTTCGGTCCCACGGCGCCCGAAGGGAAAGAAGCGAACTGGGTCGAGACCGTGCCCGGCAAGGCATGGTTCCCGATGTTCCGCGCCTATGGGCCACTCGAGGCGTGGTTCGATCAGACGTGGCGGCTCAACGAGTTCGAGCCGATCTAGGGGAGCGCCACCACCCCGTTCACCTTCCGCTCCCGGACACGTGGTAGACCCGAGCCATGAAAGAACGAATCGCCGAGCCGCCCGTCGGTGGAACGATCGATCACATCCTCTCGGTGCTGCCGTCGCTGGTGCCCAGCGCGCAGCGGGCGGCGCGCATCTGCGCCGAGCGACCGGAGGACGTCGTCGACATGTCGGGGGCGGACCTCGCCGAAGCGGCCGGAACCTCCGCCGCATCCGTGAGCCGCATGAGCCAGGCGCTCGGGTTCCGCAGCTTCCAGCACCTGCGTCTCCTGCTCGTGCGGGATCTGGGTGCTGCGGCCCGGCGTGAGGCGAACCCGGCGGGCGGGACCGAGGGCTGGCTGCACACCCTGGCCGACGGCGCCGCCGGCGTCCTGCAGACCTCTCTCGCGTCGGTGGATCCGGCGGTGTTCGATGCCGCCGCAGACGCGATCGCCGCGGCATCCCGCGTGCTCGTCGCCGGCACCGGCGGCTCCGCTCCGGCGGCTCAGGCCGCCGCGTTCGGCTTCGTGATGAACGGCCGCCCGTGCGAGGCGCCCAGCGACGGCGTCGTCCAGCAGCTCACCGCGCGCGTCCTCGGCCCGAACGACGTCTGCCTGGTCGTCAGCTCGAGCGGCGGCAACGGGGTGACCCTCGCGGTGGCCGCCGCCGCCGCGGAGGCCGGGGCCACCGTGATCGGCGTCACGAGCTTCGCGCGGGCCCCGCTGGCCGAGCATGCGACCCACCTCCTGATCGCCGGCGCGCGCTTCCAGGCGTGGGACCGGGGGATGGCGGGCAGCGTGCTGGTGCAGCATCTGCTGCTCTCGGCCCTGCAGATGGCGGTCGCGGAGCGGATGAAGGATGCCGCGGAGCACGCGCAGGCCGCAGTCCGCGACGAGGTCGTCGGACTGGTCGCGGAGGACCGTGCCGGGGGTCGGTGACGACGTTTCCCTGGCAACCGCGTTCCGTTGAGGCGCAGTTTCCTTGCAATTCACTTCCACATCGTTGAATCGCTTCGCAAGCGGATTTCACGGGATCGCCCCGCTAAGTAAGTCGCTTGCGGAAAGCGACTCATGGGCACGATCCAGCTCACCGGCATCGGTCGCAGCTTCAAGAGCACCGTTGCCGCCCGCGATATCGATCTGACGATCGAGGATGGCGAGTTCGTCGTCCTGCTGGGCCCCTCGGGCTGCGGCAAGACCACACTGCTCCGGATGATCGCCGGGCTCCTCGAGCCCACGACCGGCCGCATCCTGCTCGACGGTGAGGACATCACCGACCTGCCGTCCAAGAAGCGCGACCTCGCGATGGTGTTCCAGAGCTACGCGCTCTACCCGCACCTCAGCGTCGGCAAGAACCTCGGCTTCCCGCTGCGTGTGCAGAAGCTGCCGAAGGAGGAGGTCCAGCGTCGCGTGCAGGAGGTCGCCGATTCGCTCGAGATCGGGCACCTGCTCGACCGGAAGCCGAAGGAGCTCTCCGGCGGTCAGCGGCAGCGCGTCGCGGTCGGACGCGCGCTCGTGCGGGCACCGAAGGCGTTCCTCATGGACGAACCGCTCTCGAACCTCGACGCGAAGCTGCGCACGCAGACACGGCACGAGCTGACCGCCCTGCACCGTCGCCTCGGCGCGACCTTCGTCTACGTCACCCACGACCAGGTCGAGGCGATGACGATGGCCACGAAGATCGTCGTGCTCAACGCCGGCAGCATCGAGCAGTACGGCACCCCCGAGCAGGTCTACGACCGGCCCGAGTCGGTGTTCGTCGCCGGCTTCCTCGGCTCGCCGGCCATGAACCTCCTCGACGCACGGGTCATCGACCTCGGCGGCATGGTCGCCGTCACCGCCGACGGCATCGCGGGCGATCTCTGGACGGGCACGACCCGTGAGATCGACGTCGTTCTCGGCATCCGTCCCGAGCATCTCGAGATCACGGATGCCTCGCGCACCGGCCTCGGCGTGACGCTCATCGGCCGCGTCGAGATCGTCGAGAACCTGGGAGGCGAGCAGATCGTCACCTGCGCGACGGGCATCGGGCGTGTGCACGTGCGGACCTCGCGCGAAATCCGCGTGGCGGCGGGCGACGAGATCTCGCTGCACGCGCTGCCCGAGCACGTGCACCTCTTCGACCGCAGCTCCGGTCGCCGCCTCGAATGGGTGCCCGACGACGTCCCCGCCGTCGCGCCCCACGACCTCCTCGTTTCCGCCTGACATCTCCCACCCTCAACACACCTGGAGAACACCGCACATGAACACCCGTATTCGTCGCGCCGGGATCGCCTCCCTCGCGATCCTCGGCGTCGCCCTCGCCGGCTGCGCGAGCGCCACCGCGAGCCCCGGCGCCGCCGGTTCGCTCACCGAGCTCGCCGACGACCAGAAGGTCGAGATCGTCTTCGAGTCGTACAACCTCGCGAACGTCGGCACGTGGTCCGACGCCATCAACGCCCTCCTCGACGAGTTCATGGAGGAGAACCCGAACATCACGGTCGTCGGCCAGCCCAGCGCGTCGGCCAGCACCGCGGCCAGCGTGCAGCAGCAGGTCCTCGCCGGCGCGGCTCCCGACGTCGCACAGCTGACCTTCAACGAGCTCGACTTCGCCGCCACCACCCTCGGCGCGCAGAACCTCACGACCCTCATCGGCGAGGAGGGCCTCGCCGAGCAGTTCGGCGGCGAGTACCCCGTCCACGAGCGTGCGAAGGTGCTCTCCGACTGGGAGGGCGCGACCTACGGCCTGCCGTACGTGTTCTCGACGCCGATCCTGTGGATCAACGAGGACCTGTTCGAAGCTGCCGGTCTCGACCCGGCGACGGTCGATCTGTCGACGTGGGATGCCGTGGCCGCTGCCGCGGAGACGATCACGGCGAGCAGCGGCACGCCGTCGATGAGTGTCTCCTGCGTCAACACCGGCGGCAACTGGTGCATGCAGGGGCTGTTCCTCTCCAACGGCGCGCAGGTGCTGAGCGAAGACCGCAGCACCATCGGGTTCGGCTCGGACGCCGCGGTCGACACCGTGCAGACGTTCCGCGACATGTTCGACGGCGGCATCCTCACCAACGAGGACACCACGACGCAGTACGAGGCATTCGCCCAGGGCAAGACGGCGATCCACATCAACACCTCGGCGCTGCAGGGCGCGTTCATGGGCGGTGCGCAGGCCGGCGGCTGGACGCTCGACGCCCGCACGCTGCCCGCCTTCGGCGACAAGCCCGTCGTCCCGACCAACTCGGGCTCGATGCTCGCGATGTTCGCCACGGACCCCGCCAAGCAGGCGGCATCCTGGGCGCTCATGCAGTGGATGACGAGCCCCCGCGCGTACGAGGTCATCTCGACGCAGATCGGCTACCTGCCGCTGCGCACCACGATGACCGAGGGTGACGGCCCGCTCGCCGAATGGGTGGCGCAGAACCCGCTCGTGGTGCCGAACCTCACCCAGCTCGACGCGCTGCAGCCGTGGGTCTCCTACCCGGGCGACAGCTACGCGCAGGTCGACCAGGTGCTGGCCACGGCGATCGAGGAGTCGGTCTTCTACGGCGCCGATGTCTCGGCGACCATGACGGCCGCGGCCGAGCGCGCGCAGGGACTCATCGAATGAGCATCGACCTGACGGATGCCGCGACCCCGGTCCGGCGGCACGAACTGCCCGGGCTCTACAACCTCCGCGACACCGGTGGCTATGCCGCAGCGGATGGCGCCTCCCGGTGGGGGAGACTGTTCCGCTCCGACGCCCTGCACAAGATCGACGAGGCCGGACAGGCGCGACTGGTCGAGCTGGGCATCGCCCACGTCGTCGACCTGCGCGGCACCGATGAGCGTCGGGGCGCGCCCAGCCGACTCGACAACGTCGGCGCCACCGTGCATCATCTCCCCGTCTTCGACGATGCGGCACCGGTCACCCAGGCCGGAGGCAACATCGGTCTGGTGCCCGTCTACGACCACATCGTCGACGAGCGCGGCGCCCACCTCGCCGCCGCCATCCGGGTGATCGCGACGGCGGCGGATGACGAAGCCGTCCTCGTGCACTGCACGGCAGGCAAGGACCGCACCGGCCTGGTCGTGGCATTCGCGCTGCGTGCCGCCGGTGTCGATCGGGACGAGATCGTGGCCGACTACGCCGCGACCGAGGAGAACCTGCGCGGCGAATGGGCCGACGGGATGCTGCGCGGATTCGAGGCGAGCGGGCACGAGCTGAGCCCGGAGATCGTCGAACTCGTCACCGCGAGCCCCGCGGCCGTCATGGACGACCTGCTCCAGCGCATCGATCTCGAGTACGGCTCGATGCGCGCGTACCTGCTCGCCCAGGGGCTGACTCCCGCGGAGCTCGACCTGCTCACCGCCGCACTCGTCGACTGACACACCGACACGACAAGGAAAGAAAATGAACCAGATTCCCGGACAGTACTCGGCCCCCGAGCACTTCATCCTGCACCTCTCCGACACCCACTTCGTGGGCGACGGCGACCTCCTGCACGACAGCATCGACTCCGACAAGAACCTCGCCGAGCTGTTCGCCGGATTCGAGAACTCGAACGCGAAGCCCGAGGCGATCATCTTCACCGGCGACCTCGCCGACACCGGGCGTCCGGACGCCTACGAGCGCCTCCGGGCGATCGTGGAGCCGGCCGCCGCGCGGCTCGGCGCCGAGGTCATCTGGGTCATGGGCAACCACGACGAGCGGGTCGCGTTCCGCCGCGGCCTGCTGGACGAGGAGCGCGACCAGTCCGAGCCCGTCGATCGCGTGTTCGACATCAACGGCTTGCGCATCATCGCGCTGGACTCAACGGTTCCCGGCCACCACCACGGCGAACTCACCGAGGCTCAGCTGGAGTGGCTCGCCCGCGAGCTCGAGGTGCCCGCACCGGATGGCACGCTCATCGCGCTGCACCACCCGCCGGTGCCGAGCCCGCTCGGTCTGATGTCGCTGGTCGAGCTGAAGGACCAGGACCGCTTCGCTCAGGTGATCGAGGGGACCGATGTCCGCGGCATCCTCGGTGGACACCTGCACTACTCGACGCACAGCATGTTCGCCGGCATCCCCGTGTCGGTCGCGTCGGCCACCTGCTACACGCAGGACCTGACGGTCCAGTACCCGGGTGCGCGTGGTCAGGATGGCGCGCAGTCGTACAACCTCGTGCACGTGTACGGCGACCGCGTGCTGCACTCGGTCGTTCCGATCGGCAGCTTCCCGACCGTCTACGAGATGACGCCCGAGATGCTCGAGAAGTTCATGGCGATGAGCGCCGATGAGCAGCTCGCCGCCGTCAACGCGTCCGTCCAGGAGTAGGTCAGCCCGATGTTCGTCGCCGTCACACCCCCACCCACGCGATCAACCGCTGCCGCGGGGCAGACGGCGCCTGCGACCCCGGATCCGACGCCTCGCAAGCGGCGTCGGTTCCGGGGCCAGGACCTCGTCCCGTATCTCTACGTGCTGCCGGGCGTCGTGCTCCTCATCACCTGGACCTACAGCCCGCTCGCGCAGACCTTCGGTCTCTCGTTCTACGACTGGAACCTGCTGCCCACGAGCCCCAAGACCTTCGTCGGTCTGCAGAACTACGGCGAGGTGATCGCGCTGCCCGAGATGCACACCGCCATCCTCAACACCGTCATCTACATCGCGGCGTTCTTCGTGTTCTCCCTGGTGCTGCCGATCGCCATCGCGCTGATGGCGCGACAGGCGCGCGGACGCTTGCGCACCTTCTACCAGGCGCTCATCTTCGTGCCGTTCCTGATCACCCCGGTCGCGACCAGCGCCGTGTGGCGTTGGCTCTTCGCCGAGCAGGGCGCGATCGCCACTGTGCTCGGGGGCATGGGCATCGACATGCCCAACGTCTTCCGGGATGCGGACCTCGCCATCTGGGCGGTGATCGTGATCGTGGGCTGGCAGATGCTCGGGTTCGGCGTGCTCGTCGTCGCGGCGGGCTTCGCCGGAATCAGTCCGGAGTACGGTCAGGCGGCCTCGCTCGACGGGGCCGGAACAGGCACCATCACGCGCAAGATCACGCTGCCACTGCTGTCGCCGACGATCGTGTTCCTCGCCCTGATGACGATCCTGCTCGCGGCGCAGTGGACGTATCCGATCATCGACCTGCTCACCCAGGGCGGACCCACGAACTCGACGACCAACATCTACTACCTGCTCTACCAGTTCGGCTTCCAGAACTTCGATGCCGGCATCTCTTCGGCGGCGGGCGTCATCTTCTTCCTCGGCTTCGGGCTGATCGCGTTCATCTTCCTGGAGCTGCAGGACCGCCTCAGCTTCTACGACAACTAGGAATCGGATCATGGCATTCGTCACCGTCACGGCACCGGCCGTCGCATCCGGCACGCTCAACCGCGTGCAGTCCAAGGCCGAGGATCTCGCGGTGGCCTCGCGCACCCGCAGCGGCGTGATCGTCGGCCACGTCATCCTGATCGCGCTCGCGCTGTTCAGCGTCTTCCCCGTGTACTGGATGTTCGCCACCGCGCTGCGGGCGCCGGAGAACGCGCTCGACCAGACCCTGCTGCCGTGGCCGATCAGCTTCGAGAACTTCGCCTACGTGTGGGACACGATCCCGATGGGCAACATGCTGCTCAACACATTCGTGATGTCGCTGATCCTCGCGGGCGCGCAGCTCTTCATCGCCATCCTCGCCGCCTACGGGTTCGCGGTCTGGGACTTCGTCGGCAGCAAGCTGCTGATGTTCCTGTTCATCGGATCGTGGCTCGTGCCGTTCCAGGTCACGATGATCCCGAACTACATCCTGGTGTCGCAGATGGGCCTGCTCGGCACGATCGGCGGCGTCGTCGTGCCGCAGCTGGCGGGTGCGTTCGCGGTTCTGCTGATGGTGCAGCACATGCGGGCGTTCCCGCGGGAGCTGCTCGAAGCGGCGCAGCTCGACGGCCGATCCAGCTGGTCGACGCTGTGGACGGTGGTCGTGCCCAACATGAAGCCGGCGCTCGCCGCCCTCGGGATCATGGCCTTCATCTCGGCCTGGAACGAGTACCTCTGGCCGACGCTGATCATGCGCCAGGGCGACGCGCTCGTGCAGGTCGGCGTGCGCAGCTTTCTCTCGGCCGAGGGCAACAACTGGGGTGCGACGATGGCGGCGGCGGGCATGGCCTGCATCCCGGTGCTGCTGATCTACATCTTCCTGCAGCGCTACGTCGTGGATGCCTTCGTCCGGTCGGGCCTGAAGTAAGGCGGACGCGAGCCGCCCCGGGAGTCGGTGGCGACCCGGGGCGGCTTGCCGCGGTACCGACCCGACTGTCAGGATGCGACGTGTGACCCCGATCGACGAGTCTGGAGAATTGGCCACTCTGCGGGAACGTGCGTATGGACCGGGCGGCGGCATCACGCCCGCCGAGTTGTCGCGACTGCAGGAGCTCGAGGGTGCGCCCGATGGTTCGCCGGTGCTTGTCGAGGAGGGCGTCGGGGAAGCGGAGGACGAGAGGGTGGTGGATGACGCACCCGCACCGTCACCGCCTGATCCGATCGCCGTACCGCCGCGACGCCGTGGCCGCACGCTGCTGATCGCTGGGGCGTGCACCGTCGTCGCCGCAGCGATCGGCTTCGGAGCCGGTGCGCTGTTGACGGCGGCGAATGCCGATGACCTGATCGAGGCTGCGGATGTCGACGCGATGCCGGATCAGCTGCAGGAAGCCCAGCAGCGGGCCGCGACGCAGGCAGAGTGGGATGACGGTTCCCTCCGCCTTCTGGGGGCCGTGAACTCCTCGACGGTGTGGGCCGGCACGACCAACGACGGACAGATGACGTGTGTCGTGCTGGATGTCGGGACTTCCCTCTCGCCCAACTGCGAGGGTACGGAGAAGGTGCGTTCCTACGGCCTCCGCGGTGGGATCATCCTCGTGAGCGAGGAAGGGGGCGACGTCGACGAGCCGTTCGGCTACGACGCCAATCCGTACCGGTACCCCCACGTGACGTTCACCACGAAGTAGTGCGGTATGCCCCCTCAGCCGTGAGCGCGGCGACCGCCGGCCGCCTCGTCAACGATCTGGGCGATGCGAGCAGCGCGTGTGGCGTCTCGAGCGGCACTGACGATCTGCCACAGCATCTGCTTGCGTGCGCTGGGCGGAAAGTCGTCCCGCACCGTTTGTTCATCACGGACACGATCACGTCCATTCGCGCGAGCGGAACCCTAGGGTTGAACGACCACTCCACCACGGAAGGCTCAGCATGCGCGTGACACCCCGGGCTTGGATCGGCTTCGCGATCTGGGCCGGCTACGTCCTTGTCATCATCAGCGTCACTCTGCTCAGCGGTGTCCCGTACCCAGACATCGGCACATCCGCAGAATCAACGTGGCGGGGTGCCGTCTTGGATCTCGCCGTCGGCGGGGCCCTTCTGGCGATCCTCGCAACCGTGCTCGGGTGGTGGCGTCCAGCCCTGTTCGAGCGCACGCGGGCCCACCACAAGTGGCCGATCTTCGTGCCGATCATCATGTTCATCGCGGCCATCATGAACATCTTCAATACGGACTGGGCGCAGTTCGATGCATCCTTCCTCCTCTCACTCCTCGCACTAGGAGTGCTGGTCGGATTCAGCGAGGAGCTGATGGCGCGCGGCCTCGTGCTCACCTCCTTCCGCGCACGGTTCGCCGAAGGATGGGCGTGGTTCCTTTCCAGCCTCTTGTTCGGTCTCATGCACCTGGCGAACGCCGTTCTCGGCGCACCGTTGCTCGCGTCACTCGCGCAGGCCGGTCTCGCATTCGCATCCGGTACCGCGTTCTACATCGTGCGCCGCGTCACTGGATCCTTGGTCTGGGCGATGTTGCTGCACGGCCTCTGGGACGTCTCCGTATTCGCCGTCGGGCACGCACCCGTCTCGGCCGCACTCGGATCGATCCTCGGGCCCGTTGTCGGAATCCTCGCGCTCGCCGTCGTCTACTGGGTCATCAAGGGCGCCGACGAACGACCCGTCACGACCACTCCGACCGCCAACCCGGCCGTCGCATAGTCCTTCTCGTCGAGGACGGGTTCGGCAGGAAGCGGGGCCATCGGTACGGGCTCACTCACAGAGAACCCGCGTCAACTCGGTCGAGGCGATCTACGGTCTCGTCTCACTGAGGCGCGTGGGCAGCACCTCGGTCAGGGCCGTTGCAAGGCTGGAGAACCTCGATTCTTCCAGAGGGCGCCGAACGAGCGCGTTCTCGCGCACAGGAACGAATCCAGCGCAAGCCAGCTGCTCCCGTGCCATCCATCTGATCCATAGCCGCGGAAACAGTCGGTCGGTGTCAGCGCGAACATCGGCGGCGACTGCGTTGTCGGCACCAAGACTGAATATGCGCGTCGGCGTCGCTTCGACTTTCAGTGGGCGGCCGCCGAATGGACGCTGCAGCTCCCAGATCTCCACACACCCGTCACGAACGACAACTCCCACCCAGGAGAGTGGCCCTTCATGAGGGAACCGTCGCTGAGCAAGGAGGCCCGGTGCGGCGAACGAGCCTTCCGTGAGCAGCCCGACCGCGGCGGTGTCGCGAGAGCCTTGTGCGGTCATCGCCAACCACAACGTCCGCCTCCATCGACGAGCTCGTAGGTGGAGAGCCGAGAAGATGAGCGCCGTCAGCAGACCCACGGCGGCAGCAACAACCAGGCTCCCCGTCTGCATCTTTCCCCTCCCCGCAGCGGTCTCGCCAGTACGTCGCTCCGTGGACGACTGGATGCCAACACTATCCGTGGCAGATCCTCTGGGGGAGTCGCAGCCGGCTCGCCATCCAAGAACCATGCCCCGCCCATAGGCGTCCGAATGGCGCCCTTGGGGCGGTCCTCCTGAATGCGGTATCGCTGGGCGGCTTGGGTGCGCCAGGAACGAATGAAGCACTGATCACTCTGTGGGAACGTCTTACCTAGGCCGAGGAAGATTCAGGAAGGCTCGCAAGGATACTCAATCGTTGCTCCGCCGCGGTCGAAGCTCGGTAGCGTGATCTTGTGTCTCAGCCCGATGCATTGGCCGCGGTCCTTGTTGCTGGGTGGTTTCCCGATCCGACCGGGCGCTTCGACCTGCGTTGGTGGGATGGTCGAGCTTGGTCCGACCACGTCTACGGATCGCACGGCTATGCGTCTGATTCCGTTTCCCAGACGTCCGCTGGGAGTAGAGGAAACAGGGGGCGCCTTGTTCCGGGGATTGTCCTGCTCGCGGTCTCTGCTCTGCCGACTGCGGTAGCGGGCCTCCTGCTGTGGTTTGCGGTGGTGATTGCGCTCAGCAACCCGATCGAGGGGATGGCGACGTTCTCGGCCTGGTTCATGAGCGTGCTGGCCAGCGTGTTCGCCGCAGTGCTCGCGGTCGTGGCGATTGCCGTGACGCAGGAGGAAACGGTCCCCGTCCGCGCACGCCGGACGGTGCTCGGTCTAGGCCTCGGAGTGATCGTGATCAACGCAGCTCTCGTGGCGGGACCGATCGTGGTCACGCTCGTAGGCGGCACCATCGAGTAGCGAGATGCCCGCGCTGTAGTGATCTCGATCCCGGTTCACTGCCCCGCAGGCTGGGCGGAAGGGATGTGCGCGCCGATGCTGTCGGGCAGCTCCCGCTTGCGCTCCGGGCGCCAGAAGTCGGTCAGATAGACGATCTTGCCCATCGGGTCGCCCATCCAGAGGTTGTCGAAACCTGGCGGCGTGGTGAAGTACATGTAGAAGGTGCTCTTGCCGATGTAGACGAGCGCGAACACGGTCTTCACGTTCCAGTTTGGACTGTCTCCCTCGGGTTCGAACCGAAGATAGACGGGGCTCTTCATGATGTTCACGGTGTCGATCGCGAATCCCACCCGTGGGTCGTTGAACTCTGGCCATTCGACGCGCACCTGCGGACTCGGCAGGTCAGGCTCCTTCGGACCGCGCCCGAGCACATACTCGCGCCATGAGCCGCGCTCGTAGTCGTCGGCTTCGCTGTCAAGCCGGAACTCCCTACCACCCAAGCCCAGATAGACCCTGCCGTCGGTACCCGCGTTCTCGACGTCCCCCGTGATGATCTGCACGAGGATTCCTGTGATCGCCGACATGACACTCTCCGTCCCTTGAGCCGGCATAGTGGTCGGCTGTTCGGAAGGGAGGAGCAGCAGGGGAGGGATGCTGATACCTCTGTGGGAGGCGATCCGTGCGTTGGGGGCTAGCCGAGCAGCGCCACACCGAAACCGGCCACGACAGCACGCAGTTCAGTGAGGTAACGCTGCGCCTGCTCGGTGAGTGGGATCACGGAATGGCCGATCCAACCGATCTCGATGCGTTCGTCGACGTCGAGCGGGATGGCGACGATCGCGGGATCGAGGTCGTCGCTGATGATGCCCGTCGAGATCGTGTAGCCGTCGAGTCCGATCATGAGGTTGAAGATGGTAGCGCGGTCGGAAACCCGGATCTCCTGCGGGCTCGAGAGGGTGGAGAGGATCTCCTCGGCGAAATAGAACGAGTTGTTCGCCCCCTGATCGAAGGTCAGCCGCGGCACGTCGGCGAGATCGGCGAGGGTGACACGATCTCGAGAGGCGAGTGGGTTCTTCCGGGAGATGAAGATGTGCGGCTCAGCGAGGAAGAGCGGGCGGAACGTGAGCCCGGAGTCGCGGAGCAGTTTGTCGATGACGTTCCGGTTGAAGTCATTGCGATAAAGGATGCCGAGCTCGCTGCGGAGCGTCCGGACATCCTCGATGATGTCCCATGTCCGCGTCTCACGCAGCGAGAACTCGTATTCGGCCGCGCCACTGCTCTTCACCATCCGGACGAACGCGTCGACGACGAACGAGTAGTGCTGCGCCGACACTCCGAGCAGGCGTCGCGACGGCGGCCGGCCGAGATAGCGCTGCTCTAGGAGCGCCACCTGCTCGGTGACCTGCCGCGCATACCCCAGAAACTCTGCACCGTCGGCGGTGAGCGTCACCCCGCGTGCCGAGCGGAGGAGGAGGGCGTGGCCCACCCGGGTCTCGAGGTCCTTCATCGCTGCCGACATGGTCGGCTGGGAGACATAGAGCAGGTCTGCCGCGGCGCTGATCGACCCCTCCGCGGCGACCTCGATGAAGTAGTGGAGCTGTTGCAGTGTGATCCCGCCTGATCCCCGAGCCATAGGCAGAGCCTATATCAAGGCATAGTCAGGTCGAGTTACCCGATAGTCGCACTGCGCCTGCACGATGGCTGTACAGACTTCCGCAAGGCCGAGCCCGGCCGATCAGCCACCAGATTGGCCACTCATGGCGAACGAGTTCACGTTCAACATCACCACTACCCGCTTCGACGAGGACTACGCACCGTCTGACAGCTCTCGGATCACCACGAACTTCGCGAATCTGGCCCGAGGCGAGCACCGTCAGCAGAACCTCCGCAACGCCCTGGCGATGATCGACCGCCGATTCAACGAGCTTGCGCACGGAGACAACCCGAACAGGGACCGCTACGGCGTGGAGCTCGAAATCGTCTCGGTCGAACTGGAGTTCACCGCGGGAGGCGAGGATCAGGAGTTCCCGCTTCTCGAGGTGCTCGACATTCAGATCGTCGACAGGCGGACCGGCGAACGCAGCCACGGGATCGTAGGGAACAACTTCTCGTCGTATGTCCGCGATTTCGACTTCAGCGTGCTGCTACCGGCCGCCACCGAGGCGGCGGGGAAGTTCACCGTTCCCGATGACTTCGGCGATCTGCACGGCAAGCTGTTCC
This sequence comes from Microbacterium sp. Root61, assembly GCF_001427525.1. Lineage (NCBI taxonomy): Bacteria > Bacillati > Actinomycetota > Actinomycetes > Micrococcales > Microbacteriaceae > Microbacterium > Microbacterium sp. Root61. Next base: position 3,479,001 of record NZ_LMGU01000001.1, read on the forward strand.
AGCACTTCCTCGATTCTCCGGCGTACCAGGAGCGGTTCCTGACGTCGCCCGTGATCTGCATCAGTGTTTCGACGAGCAAGACCTACACCCGCACCGAGACCCGCCACCCGGTCCTCGGTGTCGAGTATCAGCAGGATGACTACTCCCTGACCGACGAGTACTTCGGGCGGATGGGGCTGCAGGTGCGATACTTCATGCCACCCGGCGGCGTCGCGCCGCTCGCGTTCTACTTCCGCGGTGATCTGCTGGGCGACTACTCCGATCTGCAGCTCAGCGGGACGATCAGCACGATGGAGACGTTCCAGAAGATCTACCGCCCGGAGATCTACAACGCGAACTCGGCCGCACCGAGTGTCTACCGACCGAGCCTGGAGCAGCAGGACTACTCGCGCACGCAGATCGCCTACGACCGCGTCGAGCGCAATCAGCTGGCGACGAAGCAGGGGAAGTACACGGAGGAACACTTCATGAAGCCCCACAAGAAGGTCCTGGAGCAGTGGGCCGCCACCTACCCCACGCCCGTCCGATGACCAGCGGAGAATCGTCGATCATGAACTCGCTCCTGCCCACCTCCATCGTCGGCAGTCTGCCGAAGCCGTCGTGGCTCGCCGAGCCGGAGACCCTCTGGTCTCCGTGGAAGCTGGAGGGTGATGCGTTGGTCGAGGGAAAGCAGGATGCGCTCCGCATCGCAGTCCAAGAGCAGCGCCGGCGCGGCATCGACATCATCAGTGACGGGGAGCAGACCCGCCAGCACTTCGTCACGACGTTCATCGAGCACCTCAGCGGCGTCGACTTCGAGCAGCGCGAGACGGTTCGAATCCGCAACCGGTATGACGCGAGCGTGCCGACCGTCGTCGGTGCCGTGAGCCGCGAGCAGTCCGTGTTCGTCGAGGACGCGAAATTCCTCCGCCAGCAGACCGATCAGCCGATCAAGTGGGCACTCCCGGGTCCGATGACGATGATCGACACGCTTTACGACCGGCACTACAAGAGCCGCGAGAAGCTGGCGTGGGAGTTCGCGACGATCCTCAATGAGGAGGCGAAGGAGCTCGAGGCTGCGGGAGTCGACATCATCCAGTTCGACGAGCCCTCGTTCAACGTCTTCTTCGATGAGGTGCAGGACTGGGGGGTGGCGACCCTGGAAAGAGCGGCAGAGGGACTGCGCGCGGAAACCGTCGTGCACATCTGCTACGGCTACGGGATCAAGGCGAACACCGACTGGAAGGCAACCCTCGGGGCGGAGTGGCGGCAGTACGAGCAGACGTTCCCGCTTCTGCAGCGCTCCATCATCGACACCGTCTCGCTGGAGTCTCAGCACTCCCATGTTCCGATGGACCTCATCGAGCTCATTCGTGGCAAGAAGGTCATGCTCGGGGCGATCGACGTGGCGAGCGAGACGATCGAGACCCCGGCGGAGGTCGCCGACACCCTCCGCAACGCGCTCAGGTTCGTCGACGCGGACAAGCTCATCCCGAGCACGAACTGCGGCATGGCGCCGCTGCCTCGTGACGTCGCACTCGGGAAGCTGAGCGCGCTCAGTGCGGGCGCGGACATCGTTCGCGAGGAGATCGCGGCCGCACAGCGCTGACGATGCGCCTCCTTGCGCGGGCACGGGGTAGCGAAGCTGGCCACGCATCCGATCGACTCGGCCAGCATCGAAGAGAGCCGCCAGGCCCTATCGTCAGGACTGCAGTCCCATGCTGTTCCGGGGGAAAGCCGCCGTCGACCCCATTGAAAACACTGGGATCGCGGCCCCTTCAACATAGACGCGACGGCGGGAGTCGAACCCACACAACTGCCGGGTATGAACCGGAGCCCGGGACCACCCGGATCGCCGCGATGACTCGACGCTAACCGGGGGCGGTGACATCCGCACAACGAGTTGCCGAACGTTTCGTGATGCGACGGTTCATGACGACGGCGCCACCTCGGCGCGGAGGACGACGACGTCGTGCTCCTCGAGCACGAACTGGAACGCCGTCCCGATCGGGAAGACCTCGCGGAGCTCAGCCGGTGAGTCGGCGGTCACGATGAACTCGGCGCTCGCCGGGAAGGGGCCGGCGCCGCACCCGACGTACATCGGACCGGAGATGGCGTCCGAGTCGGAGTCGATCGCGGGGGTGGGCACGACGTAGAGGCAGGAATCGTTGGCGGAGGCCGGCATCCAGCTCGCTCCGGTGATCGACACGGGAGTGAGGCCGTAGAAGTCGGCATGCACGCTGCCCTCGACATCCTGCTGGCCGCCGATGAACCCCGGCAGCGCCTTGCCCGGGATGGCTCCGAGCACCGCCACCTCCAACGGGTCGGCCTGCACTCGCCGCGTCACGGCCCACGAGACCAACGAGGCCACCACGATCGCGACCACCAGGGAGGCGATCCACGCGGCGGCCACCCGGCGCGGGCTCCACCACGTCGAGCGCGTATCGTCGGAGGGAGTCGCGTCTGCGGGGGCAGGCTCCTCCTCCGCAAGCCCGGGCTGCGACGCCTCTGGCTCGACAGCATCCGGCTCTCCTGAATCGACGCCGACCGGAGCAACAGCCGCCGGTACTTCCTCGACGTCCAGCACCGCAGGCTGCGAGGCCGCCTCCAGCTCCTGCAGCCGGCGCAGCGCATCGCGGTCGTCGGCGATATCCGCCTCGGGGCCGTAAGCCCTGGCACGCAGCGCCCGGAGCTCTTCGGCAGTCTGCTCGTCCATGGGGACCATCTTGGATCCTGGATGCCCCCTCCGCACGGGCGGTTCGGAATCAGGCGGACCGGCGGTCCGGCGGAGGCGGGGCATCCAGTGCTCGCACCATGCGCGACAGGATCTCGCGCAGTTCGGTGCGGTCCGGATCGGCGAGGTCGGTCGTGAACTCGACGCCCTCCGGGATGTACGACAGCCCGTACATCGTCTCGCGGATGTCGCGACCGCCGATCGGCCATCGGGTGCGATCGGCGTCCTCGGCTTCGGAGCCCTGCGACCACTCGCCGAAGTGCTCGCGCATGGCGGCGATCGGCAGCTCCATCACGACATCGGTCGCGACCGCCCGAGGGGTCCACGAAGCCACCCCCAGGAAGAGCTCGTCCACCTCTTCAGGGGTCAACGCGCGGGGCTCGAAGAGCACGCGGGTGTGGAACACCTCGGTCAGCCGATCGACACGGAACGTACGCCAGTCCTCCCGGTCGAGGTCCCAGCACAGCAGATACCAGTGCCGGTCGGCGGGCGCGAGAGTGTGAGGTTCGACCCGGCGTGTGGTCGTGGCATCCGCTCCCGAGGTGTACGTGAAACGGATGCGCTCGTGATCGCGGATCGCCAGGGCGAGGTCGCCGAGGATGTCGGGGGACACCGCGCTGCCGCGCCCGACGCCGATCGGCTGAACCACTTCGGCCAGCGCGGCGACGCGTCGTCGCAAATCCGCGGGGAGTACCTGTTCGAGCTTCGCCAACGCAGTCAGCGTCGTCTCGGGGCCGCCCACGAGCCGCTGGGTCGCCGCGGCACGCAGCCCGATCGCCATCGCGACGGCTTCCTCATCGGTCAACAGCAGCGGAGGCACAGCGGTGCCCGCTTCGAGTCGATACCCTCCCGCGACCCCGGGTGCGGACTCGATGCGGTAGCCCAGCTCGCGCAGCCGCTCGACGTCGCGGCGCACCGTGCGCTCGGTGACCCCGAGTCGGACGGCGAGCTCCGAGCCGGGCCAGTGACGGTGCGTCTGCAGCAGGTTCAGGAGCGAGAGCGCACGCGTCGTGGTGTCGGACATGTGTCGATTCTGGCGTGATATCAGGACCGTTCATGTCCGCGATCGGCGGGCGCGATCCCGGATCCCGGAGGAATACCCCAGGAAGACAGCCATTTGGGGGGCAGCGCTCCCGGTGCAGTTGTGGCTAGAGTGACGAACGAGTCGACCAAAGGGGCAGTTAGTGCCAGACGCAGACACGACGACGATCGAGCCTGCGCTCGTATCCTCGCCTCCGAAACGACCTCGCCGCGCCGGGCTCAGCATCCAATCGAAGCTGCTCATCATGCTGCTGGGTGTGAGTCTGGTCTCCTCGCTGATCGTCGGAGCCATCGGCTTCGTGAGCGGTCGCCAATCGCTGCAGGCGGCGGCTATCGATCAGCTCACGACGATCCGCGAGCTGCGAGCGTATGAGATCGAAAGCGTGATGGCCGGGATGCAGCGTGGCGTCACGCTCGATTCGCGCAACTTGAGCGCGCAGACCGCTTCCAAGGCGCTCAACGCCGGCTGGGACGAACTGCAGACGCGGGAGCTGACTCCCGACCAGGCAGCGGAGCTCGAGTCGTACTACGTCGACACCTTCATTCCTGATCTCGAGGCGCGCACCGGCGACGAGTACGGCGACACGGCCTTCATCCCCGAGTCCAACGCCGGCCGCTGGGCGCAGTACCACTTCACCGCGCAGATGTCGGACTTCGATACGGCGCTCGTGACCAACGACGGAAACGACGGCACGCCGTACTCGGCGGCTGCGGAGCAGTACGGCGACTACCTCACCCGTCTCGTGCAGACCGTGGGCTATGAAGACCTGTTGATGATGAATCTCGACGGCGACGTCGTCTACTCCGCGTACAAGGGCGTGGACCTCGGCACGAACCTCAACACGGGACCGTACCGTGACAGCCTCCTCGCCGACGCGTATCGCGCGACGATCGCGACCAACTCGGTTAACTCCCTTCAGACCACCGACTTCGAACGGTGGACACCGTCGCTCGGGATGCCGACGCTCTGGGTCGTGTCGCCGGTCGGCAATGACTCCGGCATCACCGGCGTCATGGCCGCGCAGATCCCGATCGCCGCTATCAACAACACGATGACCGGTTCGGATCAGTGGAAGCAGCAGGGCCTCGGCAACACGGGTGAGGTGTATCTCGCCGGTCGCGACGGACTGATGCGCAGCAGCTCCCGCGAGCTCATCCAGCATCCGGACACCTACGCGAAGAAGGTCGTCGCCGACGGGACCTCGCCCACCACCGCCGAGCGGATCATGGAGGTGAACGGCACCGTCCTGCTGCAGCCCGTGGACAAGTACTCGGCGCAGCAGGCGATCCTCGGCAAGACCGGAACGTCGATCTCGCAGGACTACATCGGCGGTGAGAGCATCACGGCCTACACGCCGCTCCAGATCGACGGCCTGGATTGGGTGGCCGTCGCCCGCATCGAATCAGGCGAGGCATTCGCCCCGGTGACCGACTTCACGCGCAACCTCGTGCTCTCGATGGTCGCCATCCTCCTCGGCGTGAGCCTGCTCTCCCTCGTGCTGGCGCAGGTGTTCACGCGGCCGGTCAAACAGCTCGTGGATGCGGTGCGGCGCGTCGCCGGGGGCGACCTCGCGGTGCAGGTGCCGCAGGGCTCACGGGACGAGTTCGGCGACCTGGGCGTGGCCTTCAACGACATGGCCGCCAGCCTGCGCCTGAAACAGGACCTCATCGACGATCAACGCGTCGAGAACGAGAAGCTGATGCACACCCTCATGCCGGAAACCGTTGCGGAGCGGTATCGGCAAGGCGAGGAGACCATCGCCGAAGACCACCAGAACGTGTCGGTCGTCTTCGCCGAGCTTGTCGGGTTCGACGAGTTCGCCGATGCGCTGACCAGCGACCAGGAGATCGCGCAGCTCAACATCCTGATGCGCGGGTTCGACGAGGCCGCGACCAAGACCGGGGTGGAGAAGGTCCGCAGCCTCCGCGGCGGCTACCTCGCCAGCTCCGGACTCATCGTGCCGCGGGTGGACAACGTGCGGCGCGCGGTCGATTTCGCCCGCGAGATGCGCGCGGTCGTGCAGCGCTTCAACTCGCAGAACGGCACATCGCTCGACCTTCGCGCCGGCGTCGACACCGGCACGGTGACGAGCGGCCTGGTCGCGCGGACGAGTCTCGCCTACGACCTGTGGGGGGATGCCGTGAGCCTCGCCTACCGGGTCCGCTCGGTGACCGGCCAGCCGGGCATCTTCGTGAGCCAGTCGGTGCGTGACCGTATGCAGGACTCGGTCGTGTTCGCCGAAGCCGGCACGGTCGAGCTGCAGGGCAAGACCCAGACGGTGTGGCGGGTCGAGTAGCCATGGAGATCCTGTCCGAAGCGTGGCTCTGGTGGGCGCTCGCGATCGCCATCGGGGTTCCGATCCTCCTCGTCGTTCTGACTGAGCTGATCGGCGCGATGACCCGGCGGGGCAATCCCGCGGCCGGGCCACTGCGGCTGCTGCGCAACTGGGTGATCCCGTTCGCCGCGCTCTTCGCGCTGCTCGCCTTCGCCCTCCGCTCGGACGCCGACAACGTCTGGCCCCGCGTCGTGGCGACGATCCTCGGGTTCCTCGTCATCCTGCTGCTGCTCAGCGCCTTCAATGTGGCACTCTTCGCCAACGCGAAGGAGGGATCGTGGCGCAAGCGGATTCCTTCGATCTTCGTGGAGATCGCCCGACTCGTCCTGGTGGTCGTCGGCCTGGCGCTGCTGTTCAGCTGGGTGTGGGAGGCGGATGTCGGTGGCCTGATCGCTGCGCTGGGCGTCACATCGATCGTGATCGGCCTCGCCCTGCAGAACGCGGTCGGTGGCGTGATCTCCGGTCTGCTCCTCCTGTTCGAGCAGCCGTTCAAGATCGGCGACTGGCTGGATATCGGCAGCGTGCAGGGGCGCGTGATCGAGGTGAACTGGCGCGCTGTGCACATCGACACGGGGTCGGGCATCCAGATCGTCCCGAACTCGACGCTGTCCGGCGCATCCTTCACCAACATGAGTCAGCCCGACGGTCCCTTCTTCACGTCGACGTCGCTCAAGTTCACGACCGACGATCCGCCGCACGAGGTCATCGCGCTCCTGATCGAGGTCGCCGATTCGCTGCCGATGCGGGCGAGGGGTGAGCGCGCGTCCGCGGACTACCTGGGCGCCGGCGCGTACTCGGTGACCCTGCCCGTGCAGGGCCCGGCCGTGGTGCAACAGGCGATGAGCCTGTATCTCGCGTGGCTCTGGTACGCCGCACGCCGGCGCGGGCTCGCGCTCGACGGAGACTCGACCGACCCGATCGCCGAGCCGGGGCGCCTCGAACGTGCCGTCGATGTGGTCGGGCCGACCCTCCATCTCGGCGACGGCGAGCGGGAGGCAGTGCTCGCGACCGCGCGCCTCGAGCGGTTCGGGATGGGCGAGGTCGTCCTGCGGTCCGGTGTGGTGCCCTCCGAGATCCTGTTCATCGCCGAAGGATCGGTCCGCGTCGCGGTCGAGGCCGGCGGTGGCCGGATCGACTTCGGCGTCGCGGAGGTGGGCGACTACATCGGTCAGACGGCCCTGACGCGTGAGCCGACGCTCACCGTGGCGGTCGCCGCGACGGTCACGACCGTGCTCATCGTGCCGTTGGAGACGATTGACGCCCTCGTGCGCGCACGCCCGCTGCTCGCCCGCGAGATCGGCGAGTCGATCGAGTTGAAGCGCAAGCTCGCTGCCGAGGCGCTCGCCGCGGCAGGGATCGTGCGCGGCTCGCTCGGCGGCGGCTGACCCGAAGGCCTGCCTGTCAGCGAGCGGATGCCTCGGCATGGCGCTGCGCGCGTCGGGCGAGTCCGACCAGCCCGGTGACCAGGGCCAGTCCGCCGATCGCGAGGATCGAGTAGGAGACCGTCGAGAGCGCGGTCAGGCTCGTCAGCCAATCGCCGACCGCCGCGCCGCGGTCGGGATCGATGACGATCCAGAACGCGCCGGCCGCGATCGCGCCCAGGACGATGCCCCAGATGACGGCGGCCCACCGGATCCGGGGGCGGGGGAGCGGCTCGGGTACTACCGGTGCCGTCGACCATGTGGTCGCGGCATCCGGGATCTCGAGTGTAGGGGTGGTGTCGAACGTGTCGGGGGTGTCCATGTCGTGCCTCACTGCTCGTAGATGATGACGTGCACGTTGCCGGCCTGCTCGATGGTGATCGGCACCGTCGTCAGCGATTCGTCGCCGCGCCGATTCGGCATCTGCCAGCTGTAGCTGCGCAGCCCGTCCTCGAGTCGATCGGGGGCGACGTCGCCGTCGCTGATCGCTGCGCCGTCGTTGAAGTCGACACGCGTGAACGAGACGGTCCCGCTGTTGGCGAGCCTCGCATCCAGGTCGAGCTCGGTGCCGGGCCAGACCTCGATCGTGGTCGGCCCGGTGCCCTTGCGCAGCACGATGGCTCCCGTCGTGATGTTCTCATCGCTCAGGGGTGAGATCGAGATCGACGTGTCGCCGAACGGCTGGATGAATCGCTGGTCCGCCGTGCTCACCGTCGACAGGGATGCGCCGGGCCACAGCAGCGTGCTGGTCGTCGTCGTCACGCCGGTGATCACACCCACGCCGAGGAAGAGGATGGTGACGAACGCGAGGAAGCCGCTGCGCCGACGGAGCAGGCCGACCACGACCATCCCGGTTGCGCAGACGATCGCCGCGGCCAGGAGCCCGGCCGTCGCGGCGCTCACGACCCCGGCGGGCTCCGCCACGACGAGCGTCGTCAGGGCGCCCGTGATCAGTGCTGTTCCGACGATGGCGAGGACGGCCACAGCACTGGCCCGCGGTTTGGTCGCGCGTCGTACGCGACGGCGCTCGGCCGACTCCGCGGCGAAGGCGGCGCTGGCTGTCTCGCGTTCACGGCGGGACTGCTCGCGTGCCGCGGCATCCGCATCCGCCTGCTGGCGACGCCACGCCTCGTGCTCCACCCGCCATGCCTCGTGCCGGACCCGCCAGGCCGCGAGCTCGTCGGCCGAGGCGTCCGTGGGAGCGGCCACGGGCGCGGACGGCTCGGCCACCGGCAGCGGTGCAGCGACCGGCACGGATTCGGCGACCCAGGCAGCCGCGGGGCCCGCTTCGGTGTCGGGGAACGGCCCCGGGGCGGCGGGGTCCGCGGAAGCCGTCTGCGGATCCAACACAGTCCCGCCCCGGGGGGTCTTGGCGGCGCGCACCACGAGCCACACGACGAGGCCGATCGCGCCGAGCACGGCCAGCACCGTGAACAAGGTGTTGAGGACCGCGATCGGCCCGGACACCGCCCATCCCATCGTGCTCCACGCACCGTCGCCCATGTATTGGAACGGCCATCCGAGTACCGCCCACATCCAGGGCACGACCGGCACGAAGCTGACGAGGGCCATGATCGCGATCGCGACGAGCGACGGCTCGAACACGCCGCGGCCGAGCTGCTGCAGCGGGATCCGGCCGTTCAGGTCCGGCAGCAGTGCCCAGGCGATCGCGTAGATCAGCAGTGCGGGGAAGCCGATGAGGGCCGCCACCACGAAGATGCCCCGCACGATGAGGGGGTCGATTCCGATGCGCGCGGCGATCCCGCTGCACACACCGCCGAGCCAGCCGCGGGTGCGGGGGATGCCCAGGCTCCGGATCCACGCGAAGAAGCGGTTCTCGGGGTGCGGCATCCCCGCCGGCGCCGAGGGCGGCGGACCGGGGTCGGTGAGAAACGGGGACGTCGTATCGGTCATGGATCCAGCCTGGCGGCGCCGCTCGAGCGTCGCTATGGGGTGAAACCCTGATCCGTCCCTGATCCTGAGCCCCGTCCCCCCTGGTCGGGGGAGCGAGGGTGATTGGATGTGAGCATGACGACCACCGCCGACGCCGTAGCCGTCGCGCCCGATGCCGAGCGGATGCCGCGCCCCGCGCTGCGGCGTCCGCGTGCGGTGCTCGTCACCGGCGTGGCGGAGGGGCTGGCCGCGCACCTGCGCTGGTCGCGGCCCGCGGTGCGCGCCCTCTTCGTCGTGCTGAGCTTCTTCTGGGGCGCGGGCGTCCTGCTCTACCTCTGGTTCTGGGCGCTGATGCCGGTCGTCGAGTCCGACCCGACCGTCGCCGTCGACCAGCCGACCACCCATCGCGCGCCCGTCGCCTGGATTCTCGCCACGGTCGCCGCGATCAGCGCCGTGGTCATGTTCGGAGCGATCGGAATCGACAGCGGCGATTCGCCGTCGTGGCTCGCCGCGAACGTCGTCACGGTCTCGTGCGCCGTCGGCGCCGGCCTGTGGGCCACGCTCATCGACCGGCGTGATCCCTCGCGGGGGCTGCGGCACGAGCGGGCGATCCGCGTCGTCGTGACCATCGTCCTGGCGGTGGTCCTCCTGGCCCTGTTGACGAGCTTCCGCGGCGCCCCCTGGCTGGCCTTCTTCGCCGCCATCTTCACCCTGCTCGGCATCGCGGCCGTCTACTCCTCCACCTTGATCGACAAGCTGCGCGACCTGTCGCGCGAGCGGGTGCGCCGCATCCGCGAGGAGCAGCGCAGCGAGATGGCCGCCCATCTGCACGACTCCGTGCTGCAGACGCTCGCGCTCATCCAGAACCGTGCCGGGGCGTCGAGCGAGGTCGCCCGCCTCGCCCGCGCGCAGGAGCGCGAACTGCGCAGCTGGCTCTTCGACGGCGACACTCCCGCCGACAGCGACCTGGCCACCGACCTCCGTGACTACGCGGCCGCCCTCGAGCTGGACTATCCCGTGCACATCGAGGTCGTCTCGGCCGGCACCTCCACCGAGCGGGCGAGCGGCGAGGTGGCCGCAGCCGCCCGCGAGGCGATGCTCAACGCCTCCCGCCATGCCGGCGGCGAGGTATCCGTGTACATCGAAGGCGCCGGTGCCACGGTCGATGTATACGTGCGCGATCGGGGTCCGGGCTTCGATCTCGCCGAGGTGCCGGGCGACCGACTCGGGGTGCGGCAGTCGATCATCGGACGGATGCGGCGGGTCGGCGGGTCGGCGACGGTCGGCCCCGGCGTGGGCGGCGCCGGCACGCAGGTCCACCTGCGATTCGAGCGAGCGGACGGCGCACATGGGTGATCTGGTGCGCGTGGTGATCGTCGACGATCACTCCATCTTCCGCTCCGGCCTGCGCGCCGACCTGGATGCGTCGGTGCAGGTCGTCGCGGAGGCGGAGGACGTGGCATCCGCCGTCCGCATGATCGAGGAGCATCAGCCCGACGTCGTGCTGCTGGATGTGCATCTTCCGGGTGCGGAGGGCGCCGCCCCCACGGGAGGCGAGGCCGTACTCCGGGCCACGGGAGCCCGCGCGCCGCAGACCCGCTTCCTCGCGCTCAGCGTCTCGGATGCCGCAGAAGACGTCGTGCGCGTCATCCGCGCCGGGGCGCGCGGCTACATCACGAAGGGCTCCTCTGGTGCGGACGTGAGCCGCGCCGTGCACGCGGTCGCCGGCGGCGATGCCGTGTTCTCGCCGCGGCTGGCGGGCTTCGTGCTCGATGCCTTCGGCGCGGTCGCGGGGGAGACGGCCGTCGCCACCGACGAGCTGGACCGCCTGTCGGCGCGCGAGCAGGAGGTCATGCGGCTGATCGCCCGCGGATACTCCTACAAGGAGGTGGCCGCCGATCTCTTCATCTCGATCAAGACCGTTGAGACGCACGTGTCGGCGGTGCTGCGCAAGCTTCAGCTGTCCTCCCGCCACGAGCTCACCGCCTGGGCCACCGCGCGGCGGCTGCTGTAGCCGAGGGGCATCCGGAGGCCGACGAGATCATCCGCTCCGGGTGAGGGGTCCCGCCCAGTCGCGCACTACGGTTTCGGTCAGGACGCTCCCGACGCCGATCGGCGGAGCGCAGACGAGAGGCACCCCATGAGCGACGACCAGACGCAGCCGATGACTCCCCAGACCGCGCCGGTCGAGCCGCCCAAGTCCAAAGGCATCGGTCTCGCGGCCATCATCTGGACCGGTGTCGGTGTGGTTCTGCTGTCGTTCGTCGCCTCCTTCCTCGGTGCCTCGCTGGCGCGGTCCATGGACGAGGCCGAACCTGTAGCGTCCGTCGCGTCGACGCCCACGCCTTCGGCGGAGATCGACTACGAAGCCGCCCTGGAGGAGATCCTGCCGGCGGGGGCCGCGGTGCGGGCGGGCTCGGGCGTTCCTGAAGCGGGCAAGGGCTACGCCGGAGAGGTGTACATCGACATCTCGACGAGCGACGTGTACGTCTTCCGGGACAGCGAGTGGGTGCTCGCCGGCAACATCCGCCAGTCCGCGGCCGCCAACCTCACCGGGGCGACCGGTGAGGCCGGGGCCGCAGGTGCTCCGGGTGCGTCGGGTGCTCCGGGTGCCTCAGGTGCACCGGGCGAGGCGGGCACGCAGCTGAGCCTCGGCGTCGGAGCGCCGGAGTCGGAGACCTGCCAATCGGACGGCGATGTCTACATCGACACGACGCTGCTGCAGTTCTACGAATGCACCGCGGGCGAGTGGACGCTGTTCGGGCCGACGCCCACACCGACCCCCGAGCCCTGAGGTGTGACGGAGGCGGGCCGCGCGCTCCACTAACGTTGCACCATGGCGACGGCGACACGGCGGGGAGTTCTCGCCGTCGCGACCGCCCTCGTGCTGATCGCCTTGAGCGTCGGGCTCGGAGTCGTCGTCAGCGATGCACTCGGCATCACCGCCGAACCGGCCGAGACGATGGGCGAACCCGCGGCGGTCGTTCCCGCGGTGGCGCCCGCCGTCGCCCCGCCCCGCTTCACCACCGTCGAGGTGCCCACGGGCCCGCGATACGACGTGGCACTCGAAGAGCTGATGGATGCCACGGCCGCCGCCCCGGCGCGTGCGGGCGAGGCATCCCTGACCGTCGTCGTCGGCGAGGGCGCCGCGGCGGACGAGGCGTATTCCTTGACCGGCACGTCGACCGCGCTGCGCATCGATGCCGCGGGCGAAGCCGGAGCCGTGCGCGGCATCTACGACCTCGCCGCCGCTGTGCGCGGCGGTCGCTCGATCACCGAGTCGCTCGGCGCCGAGGTCACCTCGCGTCTCCCGTTCCGCATGGTCGACCTCGGCGCCGTCGGCGTGGACCCCGACCCGGCGGAGTGGGAGGACGGTACCGACTACTCGCACGCGTCGAAGGCGTTCACCGACGTCCTGCTGCCCGAAGCCCCGTACATCGATCAAGCCGCGCTCGCCGACGCGTATGCGGACTTCGACGAGTTCGTCCGGCACTCCCTCGCGAACGGGTACAACGCCCTGGCCTGGCCCGGATTCGTCGAGTACACGACGTTCGCGGATGCGCCGGACGGCCCGGTGTACCCCGAAGGCGACGACCACACCGCCAAGGCACTCGCCCTGCGCGAGGCCTTCGGTCCGTTCTGGGACCGCGCCGACGAGCTCGGCATGAAGGTGTTCCTGCGCACCGACATGCTCACCCTGACCACCCCGCTCCAGCAGTACCTCGAGAACCGGTTCGGGTCGCTCGACACAGAGAACCCCGAGCTCTGGGATGTCTACGCCTCTGGTCTGGACGAGCTCTACGCGGCGGAGCCCGCGCTCGACGGCGTGCTCATCCGCATCGGCGAGGCCGGCCGGGTGTACGACGTCGAGGGCTGGGACTACTACTCGGCGCTGGCCGTCACCAGCGTCGATGCCGTGCGGACCATGCTCACCACGCTCACGGCTCAGGCCGAGGCATCCGATCGCGAAGTGATCTTCCGCACGTGGAGCGTCGGCGTCGGCGCGGTCGGCGACATGCACACCAGCGCCGCGTCGTACGAGGCCGTGCTCGGCGGCATCGACTCTCCGGCGCTCATCGTGTCGACCAAATACACGCTCGGCGACTTCTACAGCTGGCTGCCGCTGAACGACACTCTGGAGCAGGGCGACCAGCGCCGCATCGTCGAATTCCAGTCGCGGCGCGAGTTCGAGGCGTTCGGGTCGTTCCCGAACGACCTGGGGTCGCAGTACAAGTGGGCGATCCAGGAGCTGCTCGCGGCGAACCCGAAGATCGAGGGCATCTGGACCTGGACCCAGGACGGCGGTCCATGGCGGGCCGGACCCATGACCCTGTACCTCAAGGCCGGGTTCTGGCAGCTGTACGAACTCGACACGCAGATCGCGGCATCCCTCGCCCGCAACCCGGACACGGACGTCGAGCAGGTCACCCTCGACTGGGCGCGGGAGTGGTTCTCGGATGACCCGGCCACGGTGTCGGCGATCCTCGAGGCGATGGCCCTGTCGCGCTCGGCGATCGAGCAGGGGCTCTACATCCAGCCGTACGCCGACCAGCGGGTGGCCGCGATCGGTCTCGAGCCGCCGCCGATGATGTGGATCTTCGAGTGGGACATCCTCACCGGCGACTCCGCCGCACTCGACGTGATCTACGCGATCGCGCGGGACCGGCTGGACGAGGCGATCGCCGGTGGCGAGCAGGCCGTCGCGGACGCCGAGCGCATGCGGGACCTCGTCACCTCGACGGATGCCGCGGCCTGGCACGACCCGCAGATGCGCGACGCGTTCGTCCAGACCATGGACTACGAGGTCGACGTGCTGCGCATGCTCTCCTCGTACCGTGCCATGGTGCTGCACCAGGCGCAGTGGCATGACACCCTCTCCACCGCCGCGCACGATGCCTGGGCGTCCGACCGCGCGGAGTTCGAGAAGCTCGCGGCTGCCCACCTGGAGACCTACCAGGGCAACATCGACTACCCGGCGTGGAATCTCACCGCGGCCGAACTCGGCGTGCAGCGTGCCGACCGCGACCTGGCGATGGCCTGGATCGCGCGCGTGCTGCTCGTGCTCGCGCTGGCCTGGGTCTTCATCGGCATCCTCGCCGCCCGCACGCGACTGGTGCGCCGCCCCGGCGCCGCCGCGGCCAGGGCGTCGTGGCTCGCCTCGACGCGCCCCTGGCGCGCGCGGGAGTCCACGCTCGGCATGATGCTGCTGGACCGCTGGCTGCTGCTGATCGTTCCGGCGGGCCTGCTGGTCATCACGCGCGCCGTGCAGACCTCCTTCCTCGCGCCCGTGCAGCTGGCCGTCGTCCTCAGCGCCTGGGTCGTGTTCGCCCTCGTCGCCCGCTTCTTCGCATGGGGGCGTTCGCCGTGGCCGCTCATCGCCGCGGTCGGCGGTGTCGTCATGCTGCGCTGCATCCTGGTGCTCGCTGCCCTGTCGTTCACCGGCCCCGGAGGGTACTGGTTCGCGTTCTGGACCGACCCGGTCCGCCGCACGCTCTACATCGCCGTCGCGTTCGCCCTCTTCATCTGGGTGTTCGTCGCCGCCGGATGGGCGATGGCCGCGCAGATCGGCGCTCGTCGAGCGACGGGTGCAGTGCTCGCGGCTGTCGGCGCCGGGCTTGCGGTGCCGGCCACGGTCGTCGCCGCCATCGGACTGGAGACCGCGCTCACCGCCTGGAACGACCAGCTCGGGCTGCTGCCGTGGGGTCTCGCGCGCATCCTCGGCATCACGGTGTACCTCGACATCCCGGCGTCCACCGCCTGGTACGCGGCAGCCTTCGGCGCCCTGCTCGCCATCGTCGGCACGCTCCTCGCGCTGCCGCGGCGACGCCGCGCGACCGTTCCCTCCGCCACGGAGTGAGCCACGGGCCCACCCGGCCCGGATATGCGCGATGAGGCATGGATGGACGGCGGTTGACCGTTCTGATTTGTGATATTCCCACAAGATTCCATAGCCGACTCACAGGTTGGCAGTAGCCTCCGGACGATCTCGACAACGACGTACGAGGAGGATGCAGTGAACCCCCAGATCCACATCCGCACCACACATCAGCGCCGATGGCGCGTCATCGGCGGCTTTCTCGCCGTCGCCACGGCCGTCGCGCTGGTGATCGCTCCCCAGCTCCCCGCGGGCGCGGTCGCCGCCGAACCGGCGAACGACCTGGACGGTACATGCGCCATCCTGCGCACCGGAAGCGGCGCCTCCACGCACGTCACGCGCGGCAGCGTCGGCTACGGCACGCGGGGGAGCGCGGCATCCGCCGTCCCCATCCGCTTCGAAGCCACCGACCTCGGGCGCTACCGGCTCATCGACGCGCGCGGCGGCCAGCTCTACATGAGCGTGCTCGGCACCGTCATGCCGGGCAGCAGCTACGGAACGCGGGCGGATTGGACCATCACCAAGACCGGCGCGAACTACAGCATCTCCTCGACCCTCACCGGGCAGGGCACCCGCAGCCTCCTGGGCGGGTGGGTCGCCGGCAGCGGCTCGGTCACGCTGACCCCCGCCACCGGGTGCGCGAACGCGGCGGATGTCGCGACCGGCGTCTCGGGAACGCCTGAGCCCGCGGTCAACGCCGACGGGACACTGAACGGGTTCATCGACGCGCACGCGCACATCACCGCCGCGAAGGCGTTCGGCGGCGGGCTGCGCTGCGGCACGCCGTTCGCGGAAGGCGGCGTCGAGGTCGCCCTCGCCGGCTGCCTCTCGCACTCCGCACTCGGCCTCGGCGGCTACGGCGGCGCGCTCATCGCGGGCACCGACCCGTTCATGAATCCCAAGGGATGGCCGACGTTCGAGGACTGGCCGACCCCGACCACTCTGCTGCACGAGCAGGCGTACTTCCGCGGCATCCAGCGGGCGTGGGAATCGGGCGAGCGCGTGCACAACGCGCTCCTCGTCGCCAACCGCGTGATCTGCGAGATCTACCCCGACCGGGTGACCAGCTGCAACGAGATGGACCAGCTGCGGCTGCAGGCGCAGTACCTGCGCGACATGCAGGACTACGTCGACGCGCAGTCGGGCGGACCGGGCATGGGCTGGTTCCGCATCGCCGCCACCCCCGAGGATGTGCGGGCCATCGCCGCCCAGGGCAAGCTCGCCGTGATCGTCGGCGCGGAGAACTCCGAGCTGTTCGGATGCCGCGAGATCAACGACGTCGCGCAGTGCACGACCGCCGACATCGACGCCGGGCTCGACGAACTGCAGTCGTTCGGGGTGAGCGGGCTGTATCCCGTGCACAAGTTCGACAACGCCTTCGGCGGCACGCGATTCGACTCGGGCGCGCAGGGCGCGGCGGTGAACATCGGCAACCGGATCAGCACGGGCCACTTCTGGCAGGCCGAGAGTTGCGAGGGCGCGACCGACAACGAGCAGCCGCTGCGCAGCGACGAGATCGCGGCGCTGCTGAAGACCGTCACGGGCCTGCCGCACGGCACGGTCGCGCCGGTCTACCCGCAGGGCGGCGTGTGCAACATCCGCGGATTGACCGAGCTCGGCGGCTACCTGATCGACCAGATGATGGATCGCGGCATGGTCATCAACATCGACCACATGGGCATCAAGACGGCCGATGCGGTGCTCGATCAGACCGAGGCGGCCGGCTACTCCGGCGTCGCGACGACCCACTCCTGGTCGGACACGAGCATCATCGCGCGGATCGCCGACGCGGGCGGATTCGTCGCGAGCTACGCCAACTCGGCGGAACCCCAGGCCGGTCGCGGGGGCTTCCTCAACGACTGGCGTGACAACAGCGCGGCGATGAGCCCGGGATCGGTCACCGGCTACGGTTTCGGCACCGACGTCAACGGCCTCGGAAACCAGGCGGCGGCTCGTTCCAACTCGGCCGAATTGCCGCTGGTCTACCCGTTCACGGCTCTCAATGGCGCGACCGTCGACCGGGAGATGGTCGGTCAGCGCACGTACGACCTGAACACCGATGGCATGGCCAACTACGGCCTGCTCGCCGACTGGACGGCCGATGTCGTGCTGGCGGCCGGTGCCGACGGGCCCGCGCTGAAGGAGCTGCTGATGAACAGCGCCGAGGCGTACACCCGGATGTGGGAGGCCGCCCGCGTCTGGTGACCGACGGGCGCGGAGCCCGGTGCCGCTGCGTCAGCGCAGCGGCGGCCGGGCTTCACACCCGCGGTGCGGCCGTCCCGAACGCCCCGGCGCCGGTCGTGGGGACGATGTCCTTGCCGAGGGGCATGAGCGAGATGGGCACAAGCTTGAAGTCGGCGATGCCGAGCGGGATCCCGATGATGGTGATGCACAGCGCGATGCCCGAGACGATGTGCGCGAGCGCCAGCCACCAGCCCGCGAGGATCACCCAGACCACGTTGCCGAGGAACGATCCGACTCCGGCGGTCGGCTTCGAGACGATCGTGCGGCCGAACGGCCAGAGCGAATAGAGCCCGATCCGGAACGAGGCGATTCCCCACGGGATCGTGAGGATCAGGATGCAGAGCAGGACTCCCACGGCCATGTAGCCGACGAAGAGCCAGAAGCCGGCGAGGATCAGCCAGATGACGTTGAGAACGGTGCGCACGAGCCCATTCTGTCGGCTCGCGCTGGGAGAGCCCCGGTCCGTGACCGTGTCGGGTCCGACGCCTAGACTTGACAGGCCATGACCGACGCATCCAGACCATTGATCGTGAGCGGAGCCCGTGGCCCGCAGGTCGGCGCGTCCGCAGCTTCCGCGCGCCCCGACGAAGACCTCCTCGAGGGGCTCAACCCCCACCAGCGCGAGGCCGTGATCTACCGTGGTCAAGCGCTGTTGATCGTCGCCGGCGCCGGCTCGGGAAAGACGAGCGTGCTCACGCGCCGCGTCGCCAGTCTGTTGCGCACCAAAGACGCCTGGCCGAGCCAGATCCTCGCCATCACGTTCACCAACAAGGCGGCCGGCGAGATGCGCGAGCGCGTCACCCAGCTGATCGGCGATCACGCCCAGGGCATGTGGATCTCCACGTTCCACTCCGCGTGCGTCCGCATCCTGCGCCGCGAGGCCGATCAGTTCGGCTTCACCAAGTCGTTCACGATCTACGACTCCGGTGACACGCGGGCCCTCATCAAGCGCCTGGTCAAGGAACGCGAGGCGGATGCCTTCGGCCTGACGCCCGGCGCCGTGATGGGCAAGATCTCCAAGCTCAAGAACGAGCTGTCGGATGCCGAGTCCTACGCCCGCACGGCGAACATGGAAGACCCGGCCGAACGGGTCTTCGTCGAGGTGTTCGGCGACTACCAGCGCGCACTGCAGAAGGCGAACGCGTTCGACTTCGACGACCTCATCGGGCAGACGGTGTTCCTGTTCCGTGCGTTCCCGCACGTCGCCGACGCCTACCGTCGCCGCTTCAAGCACATCCTGGTCGACGAGTATCAGGACACCAACCACGCCCAGTACGCCCTGATCCGCGAGTTGACGCGCCCGGTGGGTTCCGACGCGAAGCCGTTCGAGGCATCCGGCGGCATGATGATCTTCGAAGCCGAGCCCGAGCCGGGGGATGCGGCATCCCTCACCGTCGTCGGCGACTCCGATCAGTCGATCTACGCGTTCCGCGGCGCAGACATCCGCAACATCACCGAGTTCGAGCGCGACTATCCGGGCGCGAAGGTGGTGCTGCTCGAGCAGAACTACCGCTCGTCGCAGAACATCCTGTCGGCGGCCAACGCCGTCATCGGCAACAACTTCGACCGCAAAGACAAGAAGCTGTGGACCGACGTCGGTCCCGGCGAGAAGATCATCGGCTTCACCGGGTACTCGCAGCACGATGAGGCGCAGTTCATCGCCGATGAGATCGAGGTGCTGCGCCGTGCCGGCGTCGACTACTCGCAGATCGCCGTGTTCTACCGCACAAACTCGCAGTCCCGCGCGCTGGAAGAGATCTTCATCCGCTCCGCGATCCCGTACAAGATCATGGGCGGCACGAAGTTCTACGAGCGCGCCGAGATCAAGGACGCGATGGCGTACCTGAGCGCGGTGGTGAACCCGGCCGACGAGATGGCGGTGCGCCGCATCCTCAACCGGCCGCGGCGGGGGATCGGCGATGTGACCGAGTCCGCGATCGCGCGCTATGCGGCCGACGAGCAGATCACGTTCCGGGACGCGCTCGCCAACTCCTCGGCGCTCGGCGTCGGCCCCAAGATCCAGGCCGCGATCGCCGAGCTGGATGCGGTGCTCGCCGAGGCGACCGACATCCTGCTCCCCGCCTCCGGTGAGATCCCGCCGCCGACCTCGGTGGCCGAGGGCTTGACCCTGTTGCTGCAGAAGAGCGGCTACATGACCGCGCTGCGACGAAGCAAGGACCCGCAGGACGAAGCGCGGCTGGAGAACCTCGACGAGCTCATCGCCGTCACGCGCGAGTTCGCCCGCAACAACCCGGACGGCACGGTCATCGACTTCCTCACCGAGGTCTCGCTGGTCTCGGATGCGGACGACCTCGAGGATGCCTCGGGCTCGGTGTCGCTGATGACCCTGCACACCGCGAAGGGCCTCGAGTACGACGCGGTGTTCCTGACCGGTGTCGAGGAGGACCTGATTCCGCACCGGATCTCGGCGGGGGAGCCGGGCGGTCCGCAGGAGGAGCGCCGGCTGTTCTACGTCGGCATCACCCGCGCCCGCAAGCGGCTCTACCTGTCGCTGGCGATGACGCGCGCGCAGTTCGGCGAGGTGTCGGTCGCGATGCCCAGCCGCTTCCTGCAGGAGATCCCGGCCGAGCTCATCGACTGGCGACAGTCGCCCGGCGACGTCAATTCGCGCGGCGGAACGCAGTCCCGCGCGTTGAACGCGCGCCGCCCCGGCGGCCAGGGCGGCGGTCCGCGCGCCATCGAAGGCAACCGTCGCTTCGGCGACGCCCTCGTGCCCAAGTCGACCTCGCTCGACCGCTTCCCGAACCGGATCCCTGCGCGGGTCCGCGACAACGGCGACATGGTGTTGGCCTCGGGCGACCGCATCCGTCATGAGGACTTCGGCGAGGGCAAGGTCGACGCCGTCACCGGCGAGGGTGCCAAGCGCGTCGCGCACGTCCGCTTCGACAAGGCCGGCGCCAAGAAGCTGCTCATCAAGATCGCTCCGATCGAGAAGATCTGACCCGGCGAGCGGCAGCTCGCGGGCCGGGAATCGGCATCACGACGTCGGCGTTCACCATACGGTCGGATGCCGGGAGTCGATCTGATCCGACTGTGTGGCTATCTCCGACGCCGCGGTTGCCGCGGCGTGGGCCGCCGGCTTCACGATGTCGGATTTCGCCGCGGTGTCGGATGCCGGGAGTCGATCTGATCCGACTGTGTGGCTATCTCCGACGAAGCGGTTGCCGCGGCGTGGCCTCCGCCCGCCGGTATTAGGCTCGCGGGGTGGCACTCTTCTCCCGCAAACGGTCCGATCCGACCACGACACCCGGCGACGCCGAGCCGGTGACGACGCCGGACAAGGCCGCTGCCGCGCCCGTCGCCGCGCCGGATGAAGTGGACACCGCGACGCCGGACCCGGCGCAGCCCGCAGCCGAGGCATCCGTCGGGATCTCGGTCTCGGCCTTCCGAGGCGTCGGCGCCACCGCGGTACCGCCGGCACCCGCCGCCGCGCCCGCCCCGACTCCGCCGGCGGAATCGCCCGCACCCACCGAGACGGTGCCGGGATTGCGCGACAACGTGCTGCTGCGCGACGCGTTGGCCGGACTGTCGGAGCCGCCTGTGCCGCAGGAGATCCTCACCGTCGTCCGCCAGTTGCTTCAGGGACAGGTGTACCTGCGGGTCAAGGGTGATGTGCGCGCGGTGCTCGCCGAGGGCAAGGAACCCGCCCTCGCCGTGGCCACCCAGGGCGACCAGCAGTTCGTGCTCATCTACAGCGGGGGTGCGGCGCTGCAGGCGAGCGTCCTCAGCGACGGGATCACCGACACGACCGCGATGGGCCAGCCGGCACTCACCGTGCTGCGCCGCGTACTGAGTCAGCCCTACGCCGGCGTCATCCTGGACCACACCTCGCCGCCGGCACGACTCACCCTCACGCGCGACCTGCTGCAGCGCGCGGTGGATGACGCTCCCACGGGGCCGTCTATCAAGGCGATGCTCGCCGCCACCCGTTCGGCCGACACCGCCGCCCGGATCGTGGCTGCGATTCCCGAAGCGCCGCTGTGGATCGCCGCCAACCGCGCCGGCGACGGGGAGCAGCTCGGCATCGCAGAGGCACGGACGCCGGACGGCGCCCGGTACCTCGAGCTGTTCACGCACCCGCTCGAGATCGTCGCGCTGGGTCGCGGCGACCGGCCCGTGCCGATCACCGTCGCGCAGCTTGCGGCGGCGCTGCACTCCGATGCCGACCTCGACGGTGTGCTGCTGGACCCGGCGGGTCCCTGGATCCGGCTGTCGCGCGCAGACCTCGCGCCCGTGATCGCCCTCGCCGGCTGACGCGTCCGGGGCGACGTACCCGGTGGGGGTTGACCCGGCCGGTGCTCCGTTCTACCCTTTAGTCAACTTATTGGTTTATAAACCATGAGCCTGAACAAAGGAACACACGTGAGCGCCGATGCCGCACCCGACGCCGACCTCGACCGCGCGTTCGCCGCGTTGGCCGACCCGGTCCGTCGTGCGATCATCGCCCGGTTGAGCCGCGGTCCGGCGACGCTGAGCGAGCTCGCCGAGCCGTTCGAGATCAGCCTGCAGGGCGTCTCCAAGCACATTCGCGTGCTCGAAGACGCGGGGCTGGTCTGGAGGACGCGCGATGCGCAGCGTCGCCCGGTCCACCTGGACGCGGCCGCGCTCGAGGCGCTCACCTCCTGGATCGACCGCTACCGGCTCGAAGCCGAATCGGCGTACCGCCGACTCGACGCCGTTCTGGCAGCAGCACCACCATCCGTATGACCACGCACACATCGAAGGAGAAGGAATCATGAGCAACCCCGTCGTCATCGACGCGACCCCCGGGCAGGCCTTCGCCGACATCTCGCGCGAGTTCGAGGCATCCCCCGCCGCCGTCTTCCGTGCGCACGCCGATCCTGAGCTGTTCGCCGTCTGGATCGGTCCGCGCGGCCTCGCGACGAACATCACGCAGTGGGACTTCCGGACCGGCGGCGGCTACCGCTACGAGCAGAGCGATACAGACGGCAGCTACGCGTTCCGCGGCGTCTTCCACACGGTGCGCGAGAACGAGCTGATCATCCAGACGTTCGAGTACGAGGGCGCGCCGGATGAGATCAGCCTCGACGTGATGCGCTTCGAGGAGCTGCCCGGTGGCCGTTGCCGGATCGTCGACCACGCGGTGTTCGGCTCCATAGAGGCACTCGAGGAGATGGTCGCGCAGGGTATGGAGTTCGGCATCAACGAGGGCTACGAGAAGCTCGACGAGATGCTCGCCGCGGGATCATGAGCGGACCGGTCATCGCGGCGGCGTCGATGTCCCTCGACGGCTTCGTCGCCTACGAGAACAACGACCCCGGCGCGCTGTTCGACTGGTACCAGGCGGGCGATATCGAGATCATCAACGCCGGCGATCTCGAGCCGTTCCACCTCACACCGGAGAGCGCGGACTACTGGCGATCCTGGACGAACGGGGTCGGATGCCTCGTGGTCGGGCGACTGCTCTTCGACATCACAGACGGCTGGAAGGGCGAGCATCCGCTCGGCGTTCCCTTCGTCGTCGTGACGCACGAGGCACCCACGGACTGGGTGCACGGCTCGACCGGGAACGCGCATTTCGTGACGACAGGCATCGCCGATGCGATCGCCCTGGCGAAGGAGATCGCCGGGCAATCGATCGTGGGTGTCGCCGCCGGAACGATCGCCGGGCAGGCGCTCGCTGCGGGGCTGCTGGATGAGGTGGCCATCGATCTCGTGCCGATCGTGATGGGCGAGGGGCACCCGTTCTTCGCCGGGATCGCGCCGGAGGTCGTGCGTCTGGGCGATCCGACGACCGTCATCCCGGCTCGGCGCGTGACGCACCTGCGATTCCCGGTCCTGCGCTGATCCGGGGGTGTCGGAGGGTCGCACCTCGCCCCTAGGGTCGAAACATGGCGAGCGAGTTCATCATGCTGACCGTGCCCGGGCCCGACGGCGATCGCGAGGTGCGGCTCTCCAGCCCCAACCGGGTGCTGTGGCCGGAGCTCGGCATCACCAAGCACGAGCTCGCCGAATATCTACTCGCGGTCGCGACCCCGTTCCTCGCGGCCAACGGCAATCGGCCGGTGTCCCTGGAGCGCTTCCCGGAGGCCGTCGGCGGCGAGAGCTTCTTCTCCAAGAACCCGCCGAAAGGCACTCCCGCCTACGTCGAAGCGGTGACCGTCGCGTACAACAGCGGGCGGAAGCATCCGCAGCTCGTGCTCACGGAGCCCGCCGCCATCGTGTGGGCCGCGCAGATGAACACGATCGTTTTCCATCCGTGGGCCTCGCTCGCGAGCAACACCGACAACCCGGTCGAGCTGCGCATCGACCTGGATCCGCAGCCGGGCACCGACTTCGGCGACGCGATCCGGGCCGCGCACGGGCTGCGGGCGGTGCTGCGCGAGGCCGGGCTCGAGGCATGGGTCAAGACCAGCGGCAACCGCGGCATCCACGTCTTCTGCCCGATCGAGCCGACGCACGAGTTCCTCGAGGTCCGGCATGCGGTGATCGCGGCGGCGCGCGAGCTGGAACGCCGGATGCCGGATGCCGTGACCACGAACTGGTGGAAGGAAGAGCGCGGCGAGCGGATCTTCGTCGACTTCAACCAGGCCAATCGCGATCGCACGATGGCCGGCGCCTACAGCCCGCGGGCGCTGCCGACAGCGACCGTGGCGACCCCGGTCGCGTGGGATGAACTGGATGCGGTGGAACCGGCGGCCTTCACCGTCCGGACGGTGCCCGAGCGTCTGGCCGAGATCGGCGACCCCTGGGCCGCGTTCGCCGAGAAGCCCGGACGCATCGACACGCTCCTGCAGTGGTGGGAGCGCGACGTGTCGAACGGGCTCGGCGAACTGCCGTTCCCGCCCGAGTTCCCGAAGATGCCGGGGGAGCCGCCCCGCGTGCAGCCGAGCCGCATCAATCCCGAGAACTGGGCCTGACGCAGCGTCCGGCTCAGACCAGGACGGCGCCGACGTCGAACGCGGACACCGTCTCGAGCTGGTCGTAGGTGCAGGACGACGGTTCCCGGTCGGGGCGCCAGCGCTCGAACTGCACGGTGTGCCGGAAGCGGTACCCCTCGAGCTGGTCGTAGCGCACCTCGAGAACGCGCTCGGGGCGCAGCTTCACGAACGACGAATCGCGCCCGGCCGCGGAGAAGCGCGACTTCTCGCCTTCTCCGGTCATCGCTTCGCCCGATTCGTCCGTCTGCACGAGCGGCGCGAGTTCGGTGACGAGC
The DNA here is from genome assembly GCF_001427525.1 of Microbacterium sp. Root61. Lineage (NCBI taxonomy): Bacteria > Bacillati > Actinomycetota > Actinomycetes > Micrococcales > Microbacteriaceae > Microbacterium > Microbacterium sp. Root61. Next base: position 3,503,722 of record NZ_LMGU01000001.1, read on the forward strand.
TCGAGCCGGCGCGCGTCGCTCCACGCGGAGACCGCGCCGACATTGTGCAGCTGTCCCTCGGAGTTGTAGAGCCCGACCAGGAGTGAGCCGACACCCGCGCCACTCTTGTGGATCCGGTACCCGAGCGCGACGACATCCGCCGTCCGCGCGTGCTTGATCTTGAACATCGTGCGCTTGTTCGGCGTATAGGGCTGGGCGAGGGGTTTGGCCACGACCCCATCGAGGCCGGCACCCTCGAACTCGATCAGCCACTGGCGCGCGAGATCGGGGTCGGTCGTCGTGCGTGTGACGTGGATGGGGTGGGGGAGGGCCGAGAGCAGGTCGACCAGCTGGGCCCGGCGCAACTCGAACGGTTCGGACTGCAGGTCGCGGTCTCCGCGGGCGAGCAGGTCGAATGCGATGAACATCGCGGGCGTTTCGACGGCGAGTTTGGCGACACGGGATGCCGCGGGGTGGATGCGCTGCGTCAGCGATTCCCAATCGAGGCGCTGGGCGCCCGGTTCGCCGCGTGGCACCGCGATCTCGCCGTCGATGAGGCACGGTTCGGGCAGCAGCCGCTGGAACGCCTCGACGAGCTCGGGGAAGTACCGCGTCAGCGGCTTCGCTCCACGGCTACCGATCTCGAGGTCCTGCCCGTCCCAGGAGACGAGTCCGCGGAATCCGTCCCACTTCGGTTCGTAGCTCAGACCCCCCGGAGTCTTGGCAGGATCCGGGATGCCGGGCACGGCCTTGGCGAGCATCGGAGCGGGAATCTCATAGGGCATATCCCCATCCTGGCGCGGGGTCCGCGGCCGCGCGAGAGGTGCGACACGCCCGGGGTGTGCATCCGATTTGCGAGGTGGTCGGGATCCACGTAAATTCTTACTTGTTCGCCCCACAGGGATGCGGAGAGGCCGAGAGCCTCACCCCCCTCAAGCGGAAAACAACCTCCTCTTCTGTCCTGCAGCTTCGGCTGAGACGCGGAAGGTCTGCGGCCCTCGGGTCGCGGTGGAGGACTGCCTCCTCGGAGCGGTTCCGGACTTCGGTCTGGAGCGTTTCGGTTCGGGTTTCGTCGATTTGACGGGCACGGACAGCGGGGCTAAGATAGAGAAGTTGCCCTGCGGGTGGAGCTGAGAAGCCGAACAGCAGGAGCATCCGATCCTTGAGAACTCAACAGCGTGCACTTGTCAAATGCCAAAAANGGGGCTAAGATAGAGAAGTTGCCCTGCGGGTGGAGCTGAGAAGCCGAACAGCAGGAGCATCCGATCCTTGAGAACTCAACAGCGTGCACTTGTCAAATGCCAAAAAACCTCGCAGTCAGCTTCGGTTGGCTGGTGAGATTTCTTTGAGATTAAACGAGATGTCAGCAATGACATCCGATCGTCAGATCAAACTCGCTCGGGTTGACCTATTCCGGTCTTCTCGCAGCAAAATTCTTTCACGGAGAGTTTGATCCTGGCTCAGGATGAACGCTGGCGGCGTGCTTAACACATGCAAGTCGAACGGTGAAGGAAAGCTTGCTTTCTGGATCAGTGGCGAACGGGTGAGTAACACGTGAGCAATCTGCCCCTGACTCTGGGATAACAGTTGGAAACAGCTGCTAATACCGGATATGAGCTGCGACCGCATGGTCGGCAGTTGGAAAGAATTTCGGTCAGGGATGAGCTCGCGGCCTATCAGCTTGTTGGTGAGGTAATGGCTCACCAAGGCGTCGACGGGTAGCCGGCCTGAGAGGGTGACCGGCCACACTGGGACTGAGACACGGCCCAGACTCCTACGGGAGGCAGCAGTGGGGAATATTGCACAATGGGCGCAAGCCTGATGCAGCAACGCCGCGTGAGGGACGACGGCCTTCGGGTTGTAAACCTCTTTTAGCAGGGAAGAAGCGAAAGTGACGGTACCTGCAGAAAAAGCACCGGCTAACTACGTGCCAGCAGCCGCGGTAATACGTAGGGTGCAAGCGTTATCCGGAATTATTGGGCGTAAAGAGCTCGTAGGCGGTTTGTCGCGTCTGCTGTGAAACCCCGAGGCTCAACCTCGGGCCTGCAGTGGGTACGGGCAGACTAGAGTGCGGTAGGGGAGATTGGAATTCCTGGTGTAGCGGTGGAATGCGCAGATATCAGGAGGAACACCGATGGCGAAGGCAGATCTCTGGGCCGTAACTGACGCTGAGGAGCGAAAGGGTGGGGAGCAAACAGGCTTAGATACCCTGGTAGTCCACCCCGTAAACGTTGGGAACTAGTTGTGGGGGCCATTCCACGGTCTCCGTGACGCAGCTAACGCATTAAGTTCCCCGCCTGGGGAGTACGGCCGCAAGGCTAAAACTCAAAGGAATTGACGGGGACCCGCACAAGCGGCGGAGCATGCGGATTAATTCGATGCAACGCGAAGAACCTTACCAAGGCTTGACATATACGAGAACGGGCTAGAAATAGTCAACTCTTTGGACACTCGTAAACAGGTGGTGCATGGTTGTCGTCAGCTCGTGTCGTGAGATGTTGGGTTAAGTCCCGCAACGAGCGCAACCCTCGTTCTATGTTGCCAGCACGTAATGGTGGGAACTCATGGGATACTGCCGGGGTCAACTCGGAGGAAGGTGGGGATGACGTCAAATCATCATGCCCCTTATGTCTTGGGCTTCACGCATGCTACAATGGCCGGTACAAAGGGCTGCAATACCGTAAGGTGGAGCGAATCCCAAAAAGCCGGTCCCAGTTCGGATTGAGGTCTGCAACTCGACCTCATGAAGTCGGAGTCGCTAGTAATCGCAGATCAGCAACGCTGCGGTGAATACGTTCCCGGGTCTTGTACACACCGCCCGTCAAGTCATGAAAGTCGGTAACACCTGAAGCCGGTGGCCCAACCCCTTGTGGGAGGGAGCCGTCGAAGGTGGGATCGGTAATTAGGACTAAGTCGTAACAAGGTAGCCGTACCGGAAGGTGCGGCTGGATCACCTCCTTTCTAAGGAGCATCTGGCACTCTTCGGAGTGTCCAGGCGCCAGATTCGAGACGTATGTTCTCGACTGGTAGCTCATGGGTGGAACATTAGACAAGGTGCCGTCTGGAACGTTCCGGGCTTAGTACGCTGCTTGCAGCTGGAAGAGTCTTGTTCGAACTGGTGGCACATGCACGCTGTTGGGTCCTGAGGGACCGGATGCGCTTGCCCTACGGGGTGAGCACAGACGAACCTCTGGACCTTTTTCTGTTGCCGGCCGTGTGCTGGTGGTGGGGGAGGGTACCGCCCGTACTTTGAGAACTACACAGTGGACGCGAGCATCTTCGAGATGACCTTTTGGTCATCTCGTAATAGATGATCTTAAAGATCATTATCAATTTCGAGACGGACTTTATTGTCCGATCCGATTCTTTGATGAAACTCATGTGAAATCAAGTCTTTAAGAGCAAACGGTGAATGCCTTGGCATCTGGAGCCGAAGAAGGACGTAGCAATCTGCGATAAGCCTCGGGGAGTGGATAAGCACACTTTGATCCGAGGGTGTCCGAATGGGGAAACCCCGCTGGGCGGCGTGCCGACCCAGTGACTCCCGCCTGAATATATAGGGCGGGTAGAGGGAACGTGGGGAAGTGAAACATCTCAGTACCCACAGGAAGAGAAAGCAACCGCGATTCCGTTAGTAGTGGCGAGCGAAACCGGAACAGGCTAAACCGAGTACGTGTGATATCCGGCAGGAGTTGCGTATTCGGGGTTGTGGGACTTTTCAGACAGTTCTGCCGATCTGTCGGCGTTACAAGAAGGTATAGACGAACGGCTTTGAATGGCCGGTCATAGAGGGTGCGAACCCCGTAGTCGAAATGCCTCTCTTGACGCGAAGAGTATCCCAAGTAGCACGGGGCCCGAGAAATCCCGTGTGAATCTGTCAGGACCACCTGATAAGCCTAAATACTCCCAGATGACCGATAGCGGACAAGTACCGTGAGGGAAAGGTGAAAAGTACCCCGGGAGGGGAGTGAAATAGTACCTGAAACCGTTTGCTTACAAACCGTTGGAGCCTCCTTAGTAGGGGTGACAGCGTGCCTTTTGAAGAATGAGCCTGCGAGTTAGCGATATGTGGCGAGGTTAACCCGAGTGGGGTAGCCGTAGCGAAAGCGAGTCTGAATAGGGCGATTCAGTCGCATGTCCTAGACCCGAAGCGAAGTGATCTATCCATGGCCAGGTTGAAGCGACGGTAAGACGTCGTGGAGGACCGAACCCACTTAGGTTGAAAACTGAGGGGATGAGCTGTGGATAGGGGTGAAAGGCCAATCAAACTTCGTGATAGCTGGTTCTCTCCGAAATGCATTTAGGTGCAGCGTTGCGTGTTTCTTGCCGGAGGTAGAGCTACTGGATGGCCGATGGGCCCTACAAGGTTACTGACGTCAGCCAAACTCCGAATGCCGGTAAGTGAGAGCGCAGCAGTGAGACTGTGGGGGATAAGCTTCATAGTCGAGAGGGAAACAACCCAGACCACCATCTAAGGTCCCTAAGCGCGTGCTAAGTGGGAAAGGATGTGGAGTTGCTTTGACAACCAGGAGGTTGGCTTAGAAGCAGCCACCCTTGAAAGAGTGCGTAATAGCTCACTGGTCAAGTGATTCCGCGCCGACAATGTAACGGGGCTCAAGCACGCCACCGAAGTTGTGGCATTGATATTATTGGTAGGCCTTCGTGGTCCAGCCGTATTGATGGGTAGGAGAGCGTCGTGTGGCCAGCGAAGCGGCGGTGTGAACCAGCCGTGGAGGCCACACGAGTGAGAATGCAGGCATGAGTAGCGAAAGACATGTGAGAAACATGTCCTCCGAAAGACCAAGGGTTCCAGGGTCAAGCTAATCTTCCCTGGGTAAGTCGGGACCTAAGGCGAGGCCGACAGGCGTAGTCGATGGACAACGGGTTGATATTCCCGTACCGGCGAAGAACCGCCCAAGCTAATCCAGTAGTGCTAAGTATCTGAATCCCAGTGACTGATCCCTTCGGGGTGACGCTCTGGGCCTAGCGTACGACCCCATTCTGGTGCGGTTAGCGTATTAACAGGTGTGACGCAGGAAGGTAGCCCAAGCCAGGCGATGGTAGTCCTGGTGCAAGTGCGTAGGCCGAGCGATAGGCAAATCCGTCGCTCACATAGGCTGAGACACGATGCGGATAAAAAGTGGGTGATCCTATGCTGCCAAGAAAAGCATCGACGCGAGGTTCAAGCCGCCCGTACCCCAAACCGACTCAGGTGGTCAGGTAGAGAATACCAAGGAGATCGAGAGAATCGTGGTTAAGGAACTCGGCAAAATGCCCCCGTAACTTCGGGAGAAGGGGGGCCTTCGGCGTATAGGGATTTACTCCCGAAAGCGTTTGGAGGCCGCAGAGACTAGTGGGTAGCGACTGTTTACTAAAAACACAGGTCCGTGCCAAGTCGCAAGACGATGTATACGGACTGACGCCTGCCCGGTGCTGGAAGGTTAAGAGGACCGGTTAGCCGCAAGGCGAAGCTGAGAATTTAAGCCCCAGTAAACGGCGGTGGTAACTATAACCATCCTAAGGTAGCGAAATTCCTTGTCGGGTAAGTTCCGACCTGCACGAATGGCGTAACGACTTCCCAACTGTCTCAACCGCGAACTCGGCGAAATTGCATTACGAGTAAAGATGCTCGTTACGCGCAGCAGGACGGAAAGACCCCGTGACCTTTACTATAGCTTTGTATTGGTGTTCGGTGTGGCTTGTGTAGGATAGGTGGGAGACTGTGAAGCTCGGACGCTAGTTCGGGTGGAGTCATTGTTGAAATACCACTCTGGTCACTCTGGATATCTAACTTCGAACCGTAATCCGGTTCAGGAACAGTGCATGGTGGGTAGTTTAACTGGGGCGGTTGCCTCCCAAAAAGTAACGGAGGCGCCCAAAGGTTCCCTCAACCTGGTTGGTAATCAGGTGTCGAGTGTAAGTGCACAAGGGAGCTTGACTGTGAGACTGACAGGTCGAGCAGGGACGAAAGTCGGGACTAGTGATCCGGCAGTGGCTTGTGGAAGCGCTGTCGCTCAACGGATAAAAGGTACCTCGGGGATAACAGGCTGATCTTGCCCAAGAGTCCATATCGACGGCATGGTTTGGCACCTCGATGTCGGCTCGTCGCATCCTGGGGCTGGAGTAGGTCCCAAGGGTTGGGCTGTTCGCCCATTAAAGCGGTACGCGAGCTGGGTTTAGAACGTCGTGAGACAGTTCGGTCCCTATCCGCTGCGCGCGCAGGAAATTTGAGAGGATCTGACCCTAGTACGAGAGGACCGGGTTGGACGAACCTCTGGTGTGTCAGTTGTTCCGCCAGGAGCACCGCTGATTAGCTACGTTCGGGATGGATAACCGCTGAAAGCATCTAAGCGGGAAGCCGGCCTCAAGATGAGATTTCCATGCCTTCGGGCGAGAGGCTCCCAGCCAGATTACTGGGTTGATAGGCCAGATGTGGAAGCGTGGTAACACGTGCAGCTGACTGGTACTAATAAGCCGATGACTTGATAACACACCGTTTCTGGTGCTTGCGTCCACTGAGTGGTTCTCGATGTACGGTCGAGAACCGCATGAGCTACATCTCTATGTAGCAACCGCCACACTTGCGTGTGGCACTCATGCTAATGAACGATGAAACATCAATAGTGTTTCGGCGGCCATAGCGAGAGGGAAACGCCCGGTCACATTCCGAACCCGGAAGCTAAGCCTCTCAGCGCCGATGGTACTGCAGGGGGGACCCTGTGGGAGAGTAGGACACCGCCGGACTTCTTTCGAGAAATGGCCACCCAACGCTGGGTGGCCATTTCGCGTTAACACGCGAAGTTGCGCCGCCCCGCGTCTGCGGGTGGCCTCCGGATTCGATCGCGCACGTCGATCTCGAATCCTTCGCATCGCCTGTGCACTTTCGGGCGTTGAGGGGGATCGATCCGACAGAATG